>JAFGGL010000055.1 GCA_016930575.1 Clostridiales bacterium
GGCGCGATCGTCGCCAACGCCGCCTCGCAGGGGCTTGGCATGGAGGTGGTCGGGTACGATCCGTTCATCAGCGTGGAAAGCGCCTGGTCCCTGAGCCGTTCCGTCAAACGCTCCAATAACATGGAAGACGTGTTCTCCCAGGCCGATTACATCACCCTGCACGTGCCGCTGACCGACGGTACCAAGAACCTGGTCAACGCCGAAGCGATCGCAAAGATGAAGGACGGCGTGCATATCCTCAACTTCAGCCGCGCCGCGCTGGTGGATTCGGGCGCGATGATCGCGGCGCTTGCATCCGGCAAGGTCGCGGGCTATGTGACCGATTTCCCGACAGCCGAATTCATCGGCGTGAAAAACGCCGTGATGATTCCGCACCTGGGCGCATCAACGCCCGAGAGCGAGGAAAACTGCGCCAAAATGGCGGCAATGGAGCTTAAGAACTATCTGGAAAACGGGCAGATCCAGAACTCCGTCAACCTGCCGGATATGATGCTTGGCTACAGCGAAGGCAGCCGCGTGCAGATCATCCACGACAACGTGCCCAACATGGTGTCCTCCATTTCCGCGGCCATCTCGGCCAAACAGATCAACATCAACAATATGCTCAACAAGAGCCGTAAGGAAGTCGCCGTGACCGTGATGGAACTCGACACCCATCCCGACGACGCGGTGATACGGGAGATCGAGGCGATCGACGGCGTGGTCCGCGTAAGAGTTTTCCAATAACAGCGCAATCGAGCAGGATTTTAGTAAATCATAAAATAACATGACACGCATGTGTCATGTTATTTGCTTTATACTCATGGCATCACAGCTTTACTTCAACCACAGGAGGGATTACAATGGAAACAAAGGTATGCCAATGCTGCGCGATGCCGATGGCGACGGACGAGTTCTACGGCACGAACGCGGACGGAAGCAAGAACGACGAATACTGCAAATACTGTTACGTGGACGGCGAAGTGCAGTTCAAGGGCACGATGGACGAGATGATCGACATCTGCGTGCCGCACATGGTACAGGGCAATCCCGGCATGACCGAAGAAACCGCGCGCAAGATGATGGCGGAGATTCTGCCGACGCTCAAATTCTGGCGGCAAAAAACGGCGTAAACCACCCGAAAAACGGACGGCAGCCGCGTATCCGCAGGCTGCTGTCCGTTTTCCGCGCAACGAAATTGACAGCGATACAGGGGTGCCTTATAGTGAAGCTATCATCCGGAAAGAGGGCGTTTTAATTGCCGATAACGGAATTTATCCGGTCCCGGAAGGAAATGGAAGAAATCCTCCGCAGGGAAACGCTGGGGTTTCTGGGCGTATGCGATGCGGGACAGCCGTATATCGTGCCGCTGACCTACGCATACCTGGACGGGATAATCGTGTTTCACTGCGCGCTGGAAGGCAAGAAGCTGGATTGCATCAGGGCGAATCCGCGGGTTTGCTTTACGGCCGGCAGACAGTTCGGCGGGGTCTGCCGCCATCCGCAGGGAGCGCACTGCAGCGATAATGACGAAAGCGTGATCTGCTACGGTATCGCGAGGATCCTGACGGACGAAAAGGAGCGCCTGGAAGCGCTGAACGCGTTCAACCGCAGCATTCAGCCGGATGCAAAGGATCTGTCCCCGGACGACATCCGCAGATGCCACGCCGTTGAGATCCGCATTTCCGAAATGACGGGCAGGCAGCGGCGGGACGGAGGCACCCATACCTTCTGGAAATACAGCTTCCGCAACGGACAGGAGGAGACCACATGAAAGCAAAGGATTTTGCCGATTACCTGCGTACGCGCAATATGGACGAAACGGAAATCAAGGAGCAGCTTGCGGCCGTTCAGGCTTTTGAGGGGTGGCTTTCAGAACAGGGAGAGGAACTGGCAACCGCCGGAAAGGAAACGATCAACCGCTACGCCGGACAGATGATCAGGGACGGCAGCAATACGTTGAGCAATTTCTACGCCCTGTGCCGATATGCCTGGTGGAGCGGGCTCCGTCCGCAGTATGTCGCGCTGGTCGAGGTCACGGACTGCGACAACGGCATGGAGGTGCTGCGGGACGCCATTAAAAAGCGGCACGGCGCGGAACTCCGCGACAGGATCTTCATAGAACCCATACCGCCGCTTGGCGCCGGGGAAGCGGTGCGGCTGGAACACACCAAAGCGGTCAACGCACGGATGAACGAACTGCTCACGCCCGGCGAGGTCCATGCGGCGTGGTTTCAGGTGCAGCACGGCATATCCCGTGAGGATTGGCAGAAGCATGACGATGAACAGCGCGATAAATACTCCGCCTGCGAATCGGTGGAGGTGTTTTTGGAACGCATGCGGGAGGACCGCAATGCGATGCTTACGCGCATGCGTGATGAAAACAAGCTTTGGTTTACCCAGGAGATCACCGACGACGCGCTCAGGTATTTGATCGAGAACCGGCATATGCAACTGGGGGAGCACAACGGCCGCAAGGGGATCGTCGTCACCAAAGTACCCTATATGGCGGATAAGGTTGCGCGCGAGACCGACGAAACCCTCAGGCGTTATTACGCGTGCCACTGCCCGCTGGTCCGCGAGGCGATATTGAACGGCGAGACCTTATCCGATGACGTTTGCTACTGCAGCCTCGGGCACGCCAGCCATTATTTGACGGGCATCGGGCTTGAACACCTTAAGGGCAAAGTATTGGAAAGCGTTGTCAAAGGCGACGCGCGCTGCAGGTTCATATTCTATTTGCCGGAGGAAACCTGACAGACTCAGAGTTTCCGGTTCATAATGGATATCACAAGATTGCCGTTTTGGAATATGCCCGCCAGCGCGCTTTCGGAAACGAGCTGCTGGAAGTTCTCCAGCGGAATCAGGCTTTGCAGCACCGGCATCGCCGTGAAGATCACAAAGCATATCACGGTCCCGATCACAAAGCCGAACACACCGCCGGCCAGCCAGTCCAGCTGCTTGAGGATCGGGAACTTAAACACCGATTTCAGCAGGTTGATGACGATGGTGATCACCAGAAGGCACACGATAAAGCACACGATGAAGCTCAATACGTTGATGCTGACGGACAGGATGGTCTGGTTGATATAATCGCCTACGTTTTCCGCCAGGTTGCCCAGTGGCGAAAACGCCTGCTGCGCCAGATTTTCGCTCAATAGCCTCCCCAAGGGGTCGGGGAGGTTCGCTTTATCCACGATGTTTGAGATGTTTGAGGCGTTCAGCGTGCTGACCGAGAGGCTTGACAGGTCCAGATCGCCCAGCACGCTTCCCGAATCCGTATAGCCGGAAAGCATCCGCACGATCTCGGGGTTGGAGGACACGGCGTCGGAAAGCTTGGGAAACAGCCAGAACGACGCAAGGAACGAAAGCAAACAGCCGCCGAGGTTTAAAAGCGACTGCAGAAATCCGCGGTAGAAGCCGAACAATGTGAAGATCATGATCAGTATCACAATGCCGTAGTCGATCAGGTTCAAAGCGTTTCCTCCGTTGTCCGTCCGCGTCAGCGCGAGGCGCTTGGCAGGGTGAGTACGTACACTTCGTTGTCGCAGGCGACCAGGATATTGCCGCCCGTAAGCGTGCCGATGAAGTGCGTAACCTCAGTCTCCATGGGCAGTTCGTAATCGGTAAAGCGGTTATCGTTGGTTGCCGCGCGGTAGAGCATATCGGCGCTGACGGCATACAGGTTCTTATTCCATACCGTCGCCCCGATGCAGGTGTCCGGCAGGCTGTACTGGCGGTCGTCGTCGCCCGTGATCAGCCGGAGTTCGCGGATGTCGAACACGCTGTCGGTCTGCGAGGTCGGCGCGAACAGGATCAGCGCGTCGCCGCGGCCGGGCACTTCCGAGGCCATCAGCTTCCAGCCGTATACCAGCACGCTTGCGGCGGTGTCCTCGGTGCCGCGGTAGTTGAACGCCAGCATCTTGCGCGTGTTGATTACGTGCAGCACGCTGTTTTCAAACAGCACCGCGTAGGCGATCGGCTCGCCGAGCGATACCGAGCCCGTGTTCATCTTGCCGACCTCAAAGGTATTGAGTATGGTATTGGCCGCCGTGCCGTAGATATCCTGCGCCAGCGTCCACATATATTCGCCGTTCTTGCCGTAGAAGCCGACGTCCAGGAGCATCAGGTACCGGTACGCGTCGGTTTCCATGTCCATGTGCGCGCCGTAGTGGTCCTTCACCAGCAGGGTCGGATTGGTATCGTCTCCCACGACCGCCGCCACGTACTGCCTGCCGACGCGCGCGAACTGTATGCTTTCGCCCAGGTTATCATTGTAGGAGGAATTCCCGTTTTTATCGATGACGTAGATGGTCGAACCCGTCCACGCGGCGATCACGCTTTCCCCGGCGGCAAAGCCCGCGTCGCCGCCGACCTGGAACGACCAGCGCACCGTGCCCGTATAGCTCATGCAGTGGATGCTGACGCCGTCGTAAAACAGCACATACGGCCCGAACGGCTTGATGTTGTCGGAGTAATCGCAGGGCAGCCGGTAGGCCCTCACCTTGGTCACGGGCGCGTGCCCCAGTAGCGATACGATCAGGATTACCAAAACGATGACGACAGAAAGCGCCACCGCCAAAATCCCAATCAAGCGCAGACGCTTACTCATGTGTCATGCCCTTTCCGTATCCGCCGATGCCGGCATCGATGCCTCAAACTGTATTATATCCAAAACCGGCCCGCATGACAAGCCGCAGGCAGGCGGCGGTGCGGGTTTTCCGCGCCTATCATAACATGCCCGGGAAACGCCGCGCAAGCCGTGAACGCGTGCGTTCGCGCGGCGGTTTTGGTTTGACAGCCCACGCAAAAGGCGATAGAATACAGGCAAACAAACGGCTGTAACAAGGGGGAGTCCGGAGTGGACAATCGCCGCGCCATCGGCAAGGCTGTATTGCTTGCGTCGTGCTGGATTCTTTCGTTTGCGGCCATGTCCGTGACCCTGGGGGACACGGAGCTGTTTTCGTTCTGGATGCGGGTGTTCGTGCCCGTCATGCTGATCTTCGGCTACCTGTTCCTGTGGAAGATCGAGCGCGTTTTTCTGCGCTGGCAGTTGTGGATCGCCGCGGCGGTCTTCGCCGCCGTTGTGACCGTCGGTGCCGGCTACGACTACGCAGGAACGGCCGAACATGTAATAAATCAGATTTGGAAAGCGCTTGTTTACTTCCTGGGGCGCGTGCCTGCGTTCTATATGGGCATGGCGCTGGTCCTGGAAGTGATGAAAAAAGGCAGGCCGCTTCATAAGCGCTATCCCGCCTGGGCGTACGCGCTGGCGGTGTTCATCTGCTGGTTGCCGTACCTGGTCACGGTCTGGCCTGGCTCGGTGTCCGACGATGCGGCGGTCAGGCTTTTGGAACTCTGCGGCGCGAAGGCGCTGAGCGGCGGACCCACGCTGCTGCAGACGGGCTTCATCGGCTTGGCGGCCGTGATCGGCAGGGGATTGTTCCAATCGGCGGACTCCGCCGTCGCGTTGTATTGTATCGTTCAGGGGTTACTCACGGCGTGGCTGTTCGGGATACTCGTTTCGATGATCGCCAAAGACGGCGCGCCGCTGTGGCTGACGCTTGCGTCGCTCTTGTTCTTCGCACTGTGCCCGGTCTTTCCGCTATACGCGTTCGCCGTCTCCGCCGATACGAGTTTCGCGTTGGCGGCGCTGTGGCTGATGCTGACCGTCTGGCGCTTGCTCCGCAACGAAACGCCTGCGCATAAGGATGTGGTCTCCCTGTCCGTAAGCGCCGTGCTGTGCGTTCTGCTGCGTGGCTGGGGCGTATGGGTGACGGCGGTTCCGCTTAGTGTGCTGCTCGTCGTATCGCTGATTAAGCGCAGCCGGATCTGGCGGGGCGCGATGTACGCGCTGGCCTGCGCGGCCTGTGCGCTGATCATCCTGCAGGGCGCGCTGCTGCCGATGCTCAGGACCATGAATGATGCGGAGACGGAAACGGCTGCCGCGGACGGCGCAACGGCCTTCAACTACGGTTACCTGATGCCGGGCTACATATCCGACGCCGAGCCTGCGTTTGTGCTGGGGGCGGTGGGGGAGACGGCCGGCGAAGCCTTCGGCTATACCGTCAATCCAAATGCCGGATCTATGAATGCGGTGTTTGACAGGCTGCTAAGCTACGCGCCTTTCCGCATCCTGGCCGCGCCCGGATTGTACGGCTGGGTGGCTTTGTTTGCGCTGGCGGCGGCGCTTGCGCGAAGGCGGTGGCAGGAGCTTTCGTATTTGCTTGTGCCGCTTGCGGCGCTGGCCGGCTGTCTGGCGTCGTCCGTCAACGGCAGTTTGGGCCTTGCGCTGCCCGTATGCTTTGCCGCGCCGGCGTTTCTGGCCGCCGCGGCGAAAGCGACCCGCCAAACGGAGACGAATGCGTTATAATCCTTTCTGCCACTACACGCAAGACAGGAGACAGATCAAACGATGAAATGCTTGAAGTGCGGCTTCATCCTTCCCCCGGGGGCGGAGAAGTGCCCGATTTGCGGGGGAAAAGTGAACAGCGCACAGGAGGATCCACGCGCACGGCAGCCCTACCCGGGAGTCGGCGCGCAGCGGAACAATCCGCCCGCGGACGCCGGATACGGCTTTTCGGCGGGCGATTCAGAAGGCAGGCAGAACCGCTATGCCACCCCCGCGTTCCATACCTACCGCAAGCAGGTGCTTTCCAATTTCCCGCAGAATCAACAGGCGAATTATCAGGGGCAGCCGCGGGACGGCTATAACCGTGGCAGCGCCTTTATGCGGGCGCTTCTGGATCTGCCGCAGGTCGTCAGGAGCGCGTTTACCGACCCGATGGGCACCCTGCAGGGGATGATACGCCGGGAAGACCGCTTTTCGGGCTTGATCGTGGTGCTGCTGTCGCTGCTGTTCGCGTTCCTCGCGGGAATGATTCTGACAAGGGGCGCGCTGGGCGTGGCGTTTTCGGCGATGAGCGGGTTGACCGGCCTGGAGCTTGCCGACAGCGCGGCGAGCCTGAACCAGGGCGTCGGCTATCTGGCGGGGAAGGTCGCCGCGCCCGTGGGGGGAATCGCGGCGGTGTGCCAGCTGATCGCCGCGCTGGTCCCGGCCGTGGTGGCGATGGCGTACCTGATCCTGCTAAAGCAGCTGCGCTTTTCGTTTTTGCTGGCGTCCGGCTTCACGGCTATCGTCACGCTGCCCAACCTGATCGCGCTGCTGCTGGCGTCGGTGTTCAGCCTGATCACGCCGTACCTGTCGCTGCTAATACTGTTTTTCGGGCAGGTGGTCAGCTATGTGCTGCTGTGTACGATGGCGATGCAACTGGCTAACCCGGACGGCGAGAAAAGCGTTCCGGTGCAATCCGCGCTCGTCTGTCTGTCCGAACTGATGAAAGTCATTTTGATCGCGGTTATCGGCGGCGCGATGATGAGTGGCGTCATCCGCACGCTTTCGAGCCTGACGAATTCCGTGAGCGGCCTATTGTAATATCACGCCCTCAAACGCGTTGAGCTTTATCTGCACGCCGCCTTCAATAACGGGCAGCGTGTTTTGCGTATAGAGGTCTGTCACTTCCTGCTTGTCCGCAAGCGCCCGGGGGAGTTGCAGAAGCGTTTCAACGGGTTCCGCACCCGTGTTCAGCACGATCAGCAGATGCCGCGCGTCCGTATACCGCTCATAGGCGTACAGCCCGTTGTCCTCCGCCCGCCAGGTATGGAACGCGCCCGTACGCAGGGCGCCGTTCCCGCTGCGCAGCCGCGCCAGGGTTTGGAAGTGCTTATGGATTTTGTTGCCGTCCGCCCGGTCCCAGCGCATGGCGCGGCGGTTGTCCGGGTCCGGGCCGCCTTCCATGCCCAGTTCGTCGCCGTAGTAGATGATGGGGATGCCCATTGCCGTAAACTGGAAAAACGCCGCCGCCTGCAGCCTGCGCCTGTCGCCGCCCGCGCGGGTCAAAAACCGCTCGGTGTCGTGCGAGCCCAGGAAGGTCCACAGCACATCCTGGTTGCGCTGCGGGTAGAGCATGGCCGCTTCGTTGACGGCCGCGTCGAAGGTTTTATTATCGATCGCCTCTTTGGCAAAGCGTTTCCAGATGCTGCGGCTGAGCATATAGTGCATCGTGGTATCGAATTGCCCGCCCGTGGTGATCCACTGGCGGCTGTCGTCCCAGCATTCGGCGATGATGAGGCAATCGGGGTTTAGGCGCTTCATCTCGTGGTGGAAATCATACCAGAACGCCGGGAAGACTTCGGTGCTGACGTCCAGCCGCCAGCCGTCGATACGGCATTCGGTCAGCCAGTACCGGCCGACCTGCATAAAGTACTCGGCGCAGGCCGCATTTTGCAGGTTCAGCTTGGGCATTTCCGGCACATGGCCGAAGGCGCGGTAGCCGAACGGCTCCAGATCGTCGAAGAAGAACCAGTCGTGGTACTCGCTTTTTTCGCCCTTCTCCAGCGCGTCTTTGAAGGGCGCAAAGCCCGTGCCGCAGTGGTTGAACACGCCGTCCATAATCACACGGATATCAAGGATATGCGCCTCGTCGCACAGGGTCTTGAAATCCTCAAGCGTCCCCAGCAGCGGGTCAATGGTATAGTAATCGAAAGTGTTATAGCGATGCGAGCTGTCGCTTAAAAAGATCGGCGTGGTATAGAGCATCTGCACGCCCAGGTCTTTCAGATACGGCAGCGCGGCGCGGATGCCGGTAATGTTGCCGCCGAAACGGTATTGATTTTGCACGCGGTTGGAGTTCCACGGTTCCAGCCCGTCCTCCTGCCCGCCTTCGCGGCGGAAGCGGTCGGGGAACACCTGATAGCCAACGCAGCCGCGCGCCCACTCCGGCATGGCCGCCGGGGGGTACGCGTAGGAAAACGCGAAGCTCTCGGAGATATCGTCGAAGCTCTTCTCCCCGGTGCGCAGGCCCGAGCCGTCCAGCTTGTACACGCGCCCGCCGTCGGCGTAGAAAATGAACAGGTACTTCATCCTCGGGTCCCGTACCGAAAGGATGGACTCGTAATAATCGAACAGTTCGGTGCGGAACTGCAGCGTCATATCGAAAAGCCCACCCGCGCCGAAGGGATCGGACAGGTTATAGTGGTTTGCGGTTTTCAGCACGACTTTGTTAAAATCATCCCGCGCCGTGCGTACGCGGATCACGATCCGACCGTCCGGCATTGCGTGCCGGTACTCCAGCCACGGCATGTGGTAGATCGCGCCAAAATTCAAGTTCCTCATCATACGCCCCCTCACGAAAATCATCGTAGCGTGTGTCCGGTCAGGTGTCAAGAGGGGGCAAATGGACGATAGGGATTTCATCCCTATAACCCTGACCAGGGGCAGTACCCCTGGACCCGATACAAAATGCCGCGCTATAAAGCGCGGCATTTTATGATGGGTCAAGGGCAATAGCCCCTGTCGGGATCTTAGGGGTGAAACCCCTATCGTTCCTTTTACGCCACGACCAAATGATCGTCTTTCACGTCCACGGTGACGACCTGGCCGGGGATGAGCTCGCCGGCGACGAGCTTGCGTGCCAGCAGGGTTTCGACGTGGCTTTGGATGTAGCGCTTCAGCGGACGCGCGCCGAAGGCGGGCTCGTAGGCTGCGTCCACGATGAAATCGACTGCTTTGTCGGTGAGTTCCATGTGCACGTTCTGGTGTTCCAGCCTGTTTTGCAGGTGCTTGACCTGCAGGCGCACGATCTGGCGGATCTCGCCGCGTTCCAGGGGTTTGTAGAACACGATGTCGTCGACGCGGTTGAGAAATTCCGGCCGGAACGCCTGCTTGAGCATCTTCAACACCCCGTCGCGGGCTTCCGGGGTGATTTCTCCATCTTTGAGTCCGTCCAGCAATAAACCGGAACCGATATTGGAGGTCATGATGATGATGGTGTTTTTAAAATCCACCGTACGGCCCTGGCTGTCGGTGATTCGGCCGTCGTCCAATACCTGCAAGAGCACGTTGAACACCTCGGGGTGCGCCTTTTCGATCTCGTCTAGCAGCACCACGCTGTAGGGCTTGCGGCGCACGGCCTCGGAGAGCTGCCCGCCCTCGTCGTAGCCGACGTATCCGGGAGGCGCACCGATCAGGCGGCTGACGGAGAACTTCTCCATGTACTCCGACATGTCGATGCGCACCATGTTCTTCTCGTCGTCAAACAGGCTCTGCGCCAGCGCCTTGGCAAGCTCCGTCTTGCCTACGCCCGTGGGACCCAGGAACAGGAACGAACCGATGGGCCGGTTCTCGTCGGCGATGCCAGCGCGGCTGCGTAGGATGGCTTCGGAGACGGTCTGCACCGCCTCGTCCTGGCCGATCACGCGCTTGTGCAGTTCGTCGGGGAGCTTCAGCAGCTTTTCGCGGTCGCTCTCCTTCAGGCGCGTGACGGGGATGCCCGTCCAGCGGCTGACAATGCGGCTGATCTCTTCTTCGGTGACCTTGTCGCGCAGAAGGGAATCCTCGTTCCGGCTTTCTTCGGCGATTTTCTCCTGTTGTTTTAACTGCGATTGCAGCTGCGGCAGCTTGCCGTACTGCAGCTCCGCGGCCTTGTTCAAATCATATTCGCGCTGCGCCTTCTGGATCTGCGCGTTCATCGCCTCGATCTCTTCGCGCAGCTTTTGCACCTTCTGGATATCGGCCTTCTCGTTCTCCCAGCGCGCCTTCATGGCGGAGAACTGATCGCGCAGGTCCGAAAGCTCTTCTTCCAGCATATCGGCGCGCAGCTTGCTTGCCGAATCCTTTTCCTTTTTCAGGCTCGTCAGCTCGATTTCCAGCTGCATGATGCGGCGCTGCTTCTCGTCCAGTTCCGCGGGCAGGCTGTCGATCTCGGTGCGGATCATCGCGCAGGCTTCGTCCACCAGGTCGATGGCCTTGTCCGGCAGGAAGCGGTCGGAGATGTAACGCGCGGAGAGCTTCGCCGCCGCGACAAGCGCCGCGTCGGTGATCTGCACGCCGTGGAACACCTCGTAGCGCTCCTTGAGCCCGCGCAGGATGGAAATGGTGTCCTCCACGCTCGGCTCGGTGATGAGCACGGGCGCGAAACGGCGCTCCAGCGCCGCGTCCTTTTCGATGTACTTGCGGTACTCGTCCAGCGTCGTCGCGCCGATCAGGTGCAATTCGCCGCGTGCGAGCATGGGTTTTAGCAGGTTGCCCGCGTCCATGCTGCCCTCGGTGCGCCCCGCGCCCACGATGTTGTGCAGCTCATCGATGAACAGGAGGATCTTGCCCTCGGATTTCTTGATCTCGCCGAGCACCGCCTTGAGGCGTTCCTCAAACTCGCCGCGGTATTTTGCGCCCGCGATCAGCGCGCCCATGTCCAGCGCGAACACCTTGCGGTCGCGCAGGCTTTCGGGCACGTCGCCGCGCACGATGCGGATGGCAAGCCCCTCGGCGATGGCGGTTTTGCCGACGCCCGGCTCGCCGATGAGCACGGGGTTGTTTTTGGTTTTGCGCGTCAGGATGCGGATGACGCTGCGGATCTCGTTATCGCGCCCGATCACGGGGTCGAGCTTCTGGTTGCGGGCGAGCTCCACCAGGTCCTGCCCGTATTTGGCCAGAACGTCGTAGGTGCCCTCGGGGGTGTCGTTGGTCACGCGCGTGTTGCCGCGTACGGTCTGCAGCGCGGCCAGGAAGGCGTGCTCGTCGATCCCCACGTCCTTCCAGAGCTGCTTCATGGCGGGGGAGGGTTTCTTTAAAAGACCTAAAAACAGGTGCTCTACGCTGATGTACTCGTCCTTCATCTGGCGTGCGGTATCCTGCGCGGCGCTCAGGGCGCGGTCCAGATCGTTGTGGATGTAGATCTTGTCCATCTCACGGCCGGAGCCCGTCACCTTGGGGATTTTGGAAATCAACGTGGAGACGCGCGCCTGCAGTTCGCCCGCGTCCTTGCCCATCTTGAGCAGAAGCTGGGGAATCAGGCCCTGGGCGTCCCGAAGCAGAGAGGCCACAAGATGCTCCTGGTTGACCTCCTGGTTTTGATATTCTATGGATATTTGCTGCGCGTCGCTTAAAGCCGCGCGGCTTTTTTCGGTAAATTGCTGTAGATTCATATGCCTCTCCTCCTTACCAAAAGGCCAATCCGAAATACGTTTGACTAACTTTGACCTTCAATGATTATTATACTCCGTTACCGCGCGTTGTCAATAGATTCCACGGCGGTTCTTGAAATTTCCGGTCCGTCGATTGTACAATAGATAAACGAAGAAAAACATACAAAAGGAGCGGGCATATGAGCGAGAAGGTACCCTATACCCCGGCGTGGGGGGATCAGGGAAACGGGACGTACAAAAACCCCGTGTTGTTCGCGGATTATTCCGACCCGGACGTGATTCGCGTCGGCGGGGATTACTATATGGTCTGCTCGGAGTTCCACTTCATGGGCATGCCGCTTCTGCACTCCGCCGATCTGGTGAACTGGACCATTATCAACCGTTTGTACGACCGCCTGCTGCCCGGCACGGACTATGACCACCTGATGAAATACGGCGCCGGAAGCTGGGCGCCGTCCATCCGGCATCACAACGGGACGTTCCACGTGTATTTCTGCACGCCGGACGAGGGGCTGTTCATGATGCAGGCAAAAGACCCCGAAGGAAAGTGGAGCGAGCCGAAATGCATCCGTCCCGCCTACCGCTGGGAAGACCCCTGCCCCTTTTGGGACGAGGACGGGCAGGCCTACCTGGGGCGCTCGCAGTGGGGCGCGGGGCCGATTTTCATTCACCGCATGTCGCCGGACGGCGCGAAGCTTCTGGACGACGGCACAGAGGTATACAGCGGCCCCGTGGCGGAGGGCACCAAGATCTATAAAAAGGACGGATATTACTACCTCGTCATCCCCGAAGGCTCCGTGCCCACGGGCTGGCAGACTGCGCTGCGCGCAAGAAGCATCTACGGCCCGTATGAAAAGCAGGTTGTGATCTCCCAGGGCGATACCTGGGTGAACGGGCCGCACCAGGGCGCGCTGGTGGATACGCCGGAGGGCGAGCTGTGGTTCATGCACTTTTCGTCCACGGGCGTCGCGGGGCGCGTGTGCCACCTGCAGCCCGCCGGGTGGGCGGACGGCTGGCCGGTGATCGGGCGGACGGATGAACCGGACGCGCTTTGCGGCCGCCCCGTGCTGCAATATGCAAAACCGAAAACCAAAAAAGCCTGCGCGTCCTGCGCGCCGCAGACCTCCGATTCGTTTGCGTCCGACACGCTCTCGCCCCAGTGGCAGTGGAACCACAACCCCGTGGATGGAGACTGGTCGCTGACGGAGCGCAGGGGCTGGCTACGGCTGAAAAGCCGCCCCGTGGAGGGAGACGCTCTGCACATCCGAAACGTGTTGACGCAGAAGCTGACGGGCGCGAGCGGATTGATTTGCGTAAAGCTGTCCCTGAAACACATGGTGGATTTCCAGACGGCGGGGCTGATGCTGCTCGGGAAAACGCCCGTCTTCATCGGCGCTAGCAAGATGAACGGCAGGCCGTTCATCGCAACGCATACCTCCAGCCTCCTGCGCGGCGGCGCGGAGATCGCGGCGGAGGAAGTGATTCTGCGTATCGGCATCCAGTATCTTACACAGGTAACGTTTTCCTATAGCACGGATAACGGCAAGACCTTTTCTTTCCTGCCGTCGGGTGCGCTGTCGGAGGGCGTGTGGAAAGGCGCGCGCGTTGCGCTGTTCACGCGCGACGGCGTCGGCGGCACGGCGGACTTTTGCGATTTTCGCTATATCCACGACGGCCCGGGAGGGCTTTCCGGCTGATTATTTTTCATCTGGTGATTATCGAACTTGGATACTTCCTGTCCGGTGGATCACTATAAGCGCCGGCGGCACAAGCGCGGAAAAGTAAAGGCCGGATCTATGTCCTACGGACGGATCTCGACCAGCGTGATCTGCGGATGATTAGGATACAGCCGATCCATGCCGGAGGAATCCATCGCGATACAGCCCTGGGTCCAGTCCTCGTGCGCGCCGCCCTCGTGGATGTAGATCTCGCCGCCGAGCGCCGTGCCCCACGGAGGCCTGCGCCTGCCTGCCTCGGCGCCGGCAATGGCCCGGTAGGCGGCTTCGCCGATGGTTTTCATGACAAGCGCCGCGCGCGCGTCGGCGGTATTGGGGTAGTTCAGCCCCAGGCTCCTGCCGTGCTTTCCGTCGGGTTTGGCCAGGCAGATAAAGTAAACGCCCTCAGGCGTTTTGCCGTCGCCTTCCCGCGCCTTGGCGCCCTCCGGAACACGCCCGAGTCCGACAGGCGCGCACAGCAATACGGAACCGCCGTCCAGAAGATACAGCTTCCGTTCTTTTTTAATAATCAGTACGCGCATCTTCTCCTCCGCAGCGCCGCGAATCATGAAAACCTTAGCAATTGCAACATTCTGCGGGGATGTTATAAAATCCTTGCGTATGCCCAATACATATGCCATAATGTGATGAGGGATTGAGCGCTAATGTGCAATTGCATTCAGAAAGGATAACATCATGAGCCAGGAGCAGAACGGACAGGAGAAGAAACTCAAACAATATCAGATCATTATCATCATCGTTGCGGTGCTGATTATACTGGGGGTCGCGGCCTTCTTTATCATCCGCGGAATCCAGCCAAAAGAAGAGGTCTCCACGCTGCAAACCGTGGATACAGGGGACTCGGAAGAAGCGTCCGTAACGGAATTCCAGATCGGGCTGGAGGACGTGGTCGCGACGGTCAACGGCGCGGATGTGACGGGCGACGAGGTGCTGACCAGCTATGAGCACGTCGTGAACTATTACGGCGAGCCGGACGCCGAAAGCCTGGAGCTTTACTACGCCGTGGCAATGGAGGAAGCCGTCACCCTCAAGCTTATCAAACTGACGGCCGCTGAAATGGGCGTGGACCAGTTCACGCAGGAGGAGCTTGACGAGCTTTACGCGACCTCCGACAGCGAGTGGGAGTACGCGCTTGACAACTACGTATCCTACAACCTCACCGAAACCGACGAGACCACCGACGAAGACCGCGCGTCCGCCTATGCCGCGGCCGAGGAATACTACGGCCTGATGGGCTACACCAAAGATATCCTTCGCGAAAGCTACGTGGACAACGAGGTCTTTGAACGCGTGAAGGACGAACTGTGCAAAGACGTTGCCGTGACCGACGAAGAAGTGCAGGCCTACTACGACGAGGCCGTGGAGAGCGACAAGGACATCTACGAGTTCGACATCGACGCCTACGAAAACCAGCTTCTGATGTACCAGTACGGCTATGCGGACCAGGAGCCCTGGTATAAGCCCGAGGGCTACCGCTATATCAAGCATATCCTCTTGGAAGTCGACGAGACGCTGATGGCGGAATACACCGACCTGCTGGCCCGCTATGAGGAGCAGATGGACGCGGCGGAAGGCGCGGACGGGGAAACCGCCGACGTGGAAGCGGATACGGAGGAGACCCCTGTGACGGCCGAGGATATCGACGCCGCGAAAGCCGCCGTGATCGCATCGGTGCAGGATACGATCGACGAGATCAACCAAAAGATCGCGGACGGCGTGCCCTTTGACGAACTGGTGGCCGAGTACGGCACGGATCCCGGCATGACAAGCGGCGACTATCCCGACGGGTATGAGGTCTCGCTGGCGTCCTACGGCTTTGTGACCGAGTTTGTTTCCGCGGCGTTCTCCGTGGATGAGGTCGGCGAGATCGCCGAACCGGTCCTCAGCGACTACGGCGTGCATATCGTGCAGTATGCGGGCGATGTGCCTGCCGGGCCTATCGAACTGACGGACGAGCTGAAAGCCGTCATCACGCAAAACCTGACAGACGACAAATCCAACGCGGTTTTGAACGAGTGGTACGAAAGCGCCGATATCCGCTACACCGGCATCATCCGTTCCATCCAGCAGATTCAGGAAGACGAAGAAGCGGAAGACACCGGAGATACGGAAGAAACTGTAGTTGCCGATTAACAGCGAGAAAAAACACCCCGCACCGTTTCCGATGCGGGGTGTTTTGCTTGTGTTTATTTTACGCCGTAGCGCTTCTTGAACCTGTCCACGCGCCCGCCGCTGTCCACCAGCTTCTGCTTGCCGGTATAGAAGGGATGGCATTTGGAGCAGATCTCGACTTTCAGCTCCTTGCTGGTCGAGCCGGTTTCAAATGTCTCACCGCATACGCAACGGACGGTTGCCCTGTGGTACTCGGGATGGATATTTTCTTTCATTGCATTTCACCTCTTCGCGTACGACAGAATGATCGGCCTCAATGAAACCGCAAAAATTATAGTAGCACAGAATGCAGGCGAATGCAAGCCAAAAATACGGCGGCAGCACAGAATCCGACAACCCGCGTCCGGCAGGATCGGCGGCAACTTTTTTCGACAATGCCTAGACAATCAAACCGCCATTTGATATAATATCACTCGCTAACGCGCCAATATAGCTCAGTTGGTAGAGCAGCGGTTTCGTAAACCGCAGGTCAAGGGTTCGAGTCCCTTTATTGGCTCCA
>JAFGGL010000003.1 GCA_016930575.1 Clostridiales bacterium
AGGAACTGGCGGATCATGTACTCCCCGCCCGTCAGGTTGCAGTCGCACTCCACCCACACGCCACCGTTGGGCTCCCAGCGGCCCCCGCGCACGGCTTCCCCGATGCGCCTGAACAGCCCGGGGTAATGGCGGCGGATGATATCGGCGTGATAGGCCGAGGACTGGACGAAGCGGTACTCGGGGTACTGCGCCATCAGGTTTAGCTGGTTTGCAAAGGTGCGGGCGCATTTTTTCTTGGTCTCGGCGATCGTCCACAGCCACGCGGTGTCCATATGGCTGTGCCCCGTCAGCCCCACGAAAGCCGTGGTTCCGGCATTGCGCTTATCGAGTTGTTCCTTGAGCAGCGGGCGCGCGCCGCGCAGTGCGTTACGGAATGCTTCGTCCGTGCAGGCGTCGGGATCGTAGCGCAATTTCAGGTGCGCGTCGTAGAGCGCGTTTTCCACCTCGGCGCGGCGGAACGAGGTTTCGTCAAGCGCGTCGGCAAGCTCCAAAAGCGTCTCCAGGTCGTACAGGAACGCAGCGATCTCCTCGTCCCGCGTGCAGACGTCCATCGGCCCGGTGGGGTAGGTATAGTCTTTTAGACTCAGTTCCGTAAAGGGCATGGTGCCGGGCATGTCGTGGAAGGCGTAGCATTCCAACGTAAGTTCCAGCGTCTCGCCCGCTTTCGCGCGGGTGGTGACGCAGCCGGCGAAATGCCGGCCCGTCATGTTGGGCGGCTCCTTGGGCGTATAGATGCCGTGCGGCTCGCCGTCAAGCCACAGCATGGCCTCGTAGAATTTCGTTTTGGGGTACAGGTACAGCGCCTGCCCGTCAAGCGCTACCGGCACGGTGAACGCGCCCTTGAACCATCCGTACGCGCCCTCGCCGCCCCAGCGGCCGTCCTCCGGCATCGGGCCGAACTGCGCGTCGTCCGGCATTTGGTGCTGTAGCGCCGTTTGGCAAAAGCGCGTGTCCACCGTTCCGACCGGAGCGTACAGGCGCGTTTCCAGGGTGCTCAGGAAACGCCGGAGTTTGAACTTGGTCTGTTCGATGCCCTGTTTGGCAAGCATGATGGATCCCTCCTGGGTATGTCGTTGTCTGTGTTTTTATTCTAGCAGGATAAATTTGCTTACAAAAGACAACATATTGATGATACGGAACAGTTTCCTATCCCCGCCCTGTATTCCTCCCGAACCTGTGCTATACTGCTGTTACATCAATATGCGATATACCCATCATATCATATGTGACCCAATGGCGAAACGGAGGCAATCATCATGAATAATTTCCCGTTTTTTGGCCCCCTGGGCGGCATTGCGCTGCGGCGGAACGCGCAGTCGTTTTCCGTATGCGCGGAAAATCCCACCGGCGAAAAGGGCAAGGGCGGCATGGCGGAGCTTACGGACGGCGTATCCGGCGCCGCCGCGCGCGACCTTGGGCGCGGCTGGAAGGTCAACCCCTACCTGCGCATTCCCGCCGGCGAAACCGCGACCCTGATGGACGCTACAGGCCAGGGCAGTATCGACCAGATCTGGCTCACCGTAAGCCGCCCGTGGCGAAACGGCATCCTCCGCTTTTACTGGGACGGCGCCGATACCCCCGCCGTGGAGTGCCCTGTGGGCGACTTTTTCTTAAGCGGCTGGAACGAATATACGCCCGTGCGCTCGCTTCCCGTATGCGTCAACCCGCACAACGGCTTCAACTGCTACTGGCCGATGCCGTTTAAAAAGCGCGCGCGCGTCACCTTTGAAAATCGCAGCGAGGAACGCTGCATCCTCTATTACCAGATGAATTACTCGCTTTATACCCTGCCGGAAGAAGCGCTGTACTTCTGCGCGCAGTTCCGCCGCAGGAACCCCCTGCCCTACAAGGAAGTCTATACGATTTTGGACGGCGTCACGGGCAAGGGCCACTTCGCGGGCACCTATATGGCCTGGGGCGTGAACAACTGCGGCTGGTGGGGCGAGGGCGAGATCAAGTTCTACATCGACGGCGACAGGGAATTCCCCACCATCTGCGGCACGGGCACCGAGGATTACTTCGGCGGCGCGTACAACTTCGAGAACACCAAGACCCACGAATACGAGGAATTTTCCACGCCGTATTCGGGGCTTTGCCAGGTCGTCCGCCCCGACGGGCTGTATCGTTCCCAGACGCGCTTCGGCCTCTACCGCTTCCACCTGACCGATCCGGTGTGTTTCGCGCAGAACCTGCGCGTCACCATCCAGGCGCTGGGCTGGCGTTCGGGCGGCCGCTACCTGCCCCAGCAGGACGACATCGCCTCCGTCGCCTTCTGGTATCAGGACGACCCCGCGCCTGCGCTGCCAACACTTCCCACCATCGACGACATGGAGATCATCTAGCAGGAGTATTGACCATGCAAAAACGACTGGAACAGCTGAAAAAGCAAACGGGAAACCAATACTGGGCGGAACGTATCGTAAGCGAACTGACGTATTTGCGCAACCTGCTGGGAGACGTCGGCGCGCTGGCCGCGTCGGTCGGACGCCTGGAAACGCAGTACAGGGAAACGGGCGCGATCACCAAACAGGCGGCGCTTGCGGAGGAAGCGGCGCTCGCCGGGTTCGGCGATCAGGCCAAGAGATTGTCGCTTGTCTGCGCGGCGCACGCGCACATCGACATGAACTGGATGTGGTCCATGCCCGAGACCGTGAATGTAACGATCGACACCTTCCAGACCATGCTCGATTTAATGGAGGAATACCCCGCGTTCACCTTCACGCAGTCGCAGGCGTCCACCTACCAGATCGTCGAGCAATTCGCCCCGTCGATGCTGGAACCCATCAAGCGGCGCGTGCGCGAGGGCCGCTGGGAGGTCGCCGCCACGCACTGGGTGGAGCCGGACAAGAACATGATTTCCGCCGAATCCATGGCGCGGCACCTGCTGTGCACCAAGCGATATCTTTCCAAACTGCTGGATATCCCCCCCGATTCCCTGCAGTTGGATTACGAGCCGGACACCTTCGGCCATCCCACGGGCGTGCCCGAGGTCCTGAGCCACGCGGGGGTGAAGTACATGTACCACTGCCGCGGCAACGAGGAGGAGGAGATATACCGCTTCCGCGCGCCCTCGGGCGCGGAGGTGCTAACCTACCGCGAACCCAACTGGTACAACAACGAGATCGAACACAGGATGACCGCGTTCCTGCCGGCGTTTTGCAAACGCAACCATGTAAAGGGCGCGCTGAAGGTCTACGGCGTGGGCGACCACGGCGGCGGGCCCACGCGGCGCGATATCGAACGTTTGCTGGACATGCAGTCCTGGCCGCTGCTGCCGGAGATCCGCTTCGGGCGCATCGACGAGTATTTCCGTTCCATAGAATCAAATAAGGACAAGTTCCCCGTGGTCGGCCGAGAGCTCAACTTCGTGTTCACGGGCTGCTATACCTCGCAGTCGCGCATCAAGCGCGCCAACCGCATCGGCGAGGACCACCTCTACGACGCCGAGGCGCTGCACTGTTTTTCGCGGCTGGCGGGCGCCGAGCCCAGGCCGCCGGCGGACTTCACGAAAGCCTGGCGGAACGTGCTGTTCAACCACTTCCACGATATCCTCCCCGGCTCCGGCGTGCGCGACACGCGCGAGTACGCCCTGGGCCGCTTCCAGGAGGCGGACAGCATCGCCACCGGCAGCATGAACCGCGCGATGCAGGCGATCGCCGCCACGGTGGATACCTCCGCGCTGGGCATGCCCGCGGGCGCGCAGAACAGCCCCGCCGAAGGCGCGGGCGCGGGGCACGGCGTTGTGGCCGGGGCGAAGCTGGAGTACAGGGGCTTTACCCAGCACTTCAACGTCAGCGATATCTCCCGCGGCGGCGGCGACATCCGCGCGTTTGTGCTGTTCAACACCGCGCAGTACCCCCGCAGGGAGCGCGTGCAGCTCACCCTGTGGGACTGGGATCTGCCGCTTCTGGAAACGGCTGTATATGCCGCGGACAAGACGGAACTGCCCTTTGACGTGGTCGAAGACGACCAGCGCTATTGGGGGCACAGGTACGCCGTCATCGCCTTTACGGCGGAAGCGCCGCCGCTGGGCTACGCCACGGTATATATCGCGCGGGCGAAGCAGTCGCGGCCCGCGCCCTATCAGGCAAACGACCGCGTTCATCACCGGAACAGGATGAACCCCGTGCTGGAGAACGGCAGTCTGCGTGCGGAGTTCGACCGCCGTACGCTTGCGTTGATTTCACTCACCGACAAACGCGCGGGGAAAGAACTGCTCGGCGCGCCCGCGCAGTTCCGGTTGATACGGGAAGAAAACGTCGGCTTCTTCTCCGCGTGGGAGGTCGGGCGCTACGGCACAATCACAAACGTGCAGGAGGAGAACTTCGTGCACCTGAAGGAAGAGGAAACGGACGCGCTGTTTCCCCGCCTCAGGTACGAGCTTTCCTTCGGGCGTTCCGCGCTGCATGTGCGCGTGACGCTGGATAACGATATGCTGCGTTTTTCCGTCGAGCTCAACTGGCGCGAGGAAAGCGCGGAGGAACAGCCCGTGCCGCAATTGCAGTTCACCGTGCCCTACGCTTACAAGGCCGGGAGCATCCGCTGCGACGCGGCGGTCACGGCCGTAGACAGGAAGGAACTAAACCACGACATCCCCGCGCACCTGTACGCGGCGCCCGTGCATCCGGGCGGCGGCCTGATGCTGACGACCGACTGCAAATACGGCTACCGCGCCGTGGACAATGCCCTCAGCATCAGCCTGATCCGCTCCTCGCACTCGCCGGACAAGCTGCCCGAGACCGGCGTGCATACGATGGAACTCGGCATCGCAGCCGTGCCCGACTTCAGGGAAGAAACGCTGCATAGCCGCGCGTTTTGCTTCTCTCATCCGGTCTACGCGCGCTCCGCGCCCGTTCACAGGGGCAGCCTGCCGCCCGTGGCCAGCCTGCTGAACATCAAGGGCGGCGCGCGCGTCACCGCGGTGAAGCCCGCCGAAAACGGTACGGGGATCCTTGTGCGCATGGTGCAAAACGGCGGCAGGGAAGAAGCCGTCGCCCTGTCGCCCGCCGCCGCAGCAGAGACGACCGATATCCTGGAAAACGCGCAAGCGCCCCTGCCTGTCCAAAACGGGACGGCGGAAGTGAAGCTCAAGCCGCATACGCTGCACAGCGTATGCATCACGCAAAAGGAGTAGACGATGTTCCAGACGATCGCAAACGACGCGCTGAGCGTAACCGTCAACGAACGGGGCGCGGAGCTGTGGTCCGTGCGCGGGGAGACCGAATACCTCTGGCAGGGCGACCCGGCCGTCTGGGCGGACCGCGCGCCGACCATCTTCCCCTTCGTCGCGCGGCTTTACGGCGGCAAGTACACCGTGAACGGCGAACCCTACCGCCTGCCCATCCACGGCTTCGCGGTCCATTGCCTGTTTACGGCCGTCGAAAAAAGCCGGAACGCCGTCACGCTGGAGCTGAAGGATACCAAACTCACCCGCGCGCTGTACCCCTGGCCGTTTAGCTTCCGGGTGCGCTACGCGCTGTCCGGCAGCCGGCTGGACATCGGCTACAGCGTGGAAAACACGGGGGAGGAGACCATGTTCTTCGGCCTCGGCGGGCATCCGGGCTTCAACGTGCCGCTGGAGGACGGGCTTGCCTTTACCGATTACGAACTGCGCTTCCAAGCGCCCTGCGCGCCCGAACGCGTGCAGTTCACGCCGGATTGCTTCATCACCGGCGAAACAAAGCCTTTTCCGCTTGAAAACGGGGACACGCTGCGCCTGAAACACGATTCGTTTGACGACGACGCCGTCGTGCTTACGAGCGCGGCGAATGCCGTCACCCTGCAAACGAACAAGGGCAGGCGCGGCGTGCGCGTAAGCTATCCGCAGATGCCCTACCTGGGAATCTGGCACAGGCCGAAGACCGCCGCGCCCTACGTATGCATCGAGCCGTGGAGTTCCCTGCCCGCCAGGGACGGCGAGGTGACCGAATTTATCGGCCATCCCGGCCTTATCTCCCTGCCCGCGGGCGAAACCTATACGAACGCCTGGAGTATCGAAATCCTGCAATGACCGTTTCCCAGAAAGGAGGACCTGCTATGGACGACAGGCAGTATGCCAAAACCAAGGCGCTGAAGATGCTCAAAGCCGCCGGCATCGCGCTGACAAAAACGGAGGAAGAAAACCTGGAGATCGCCGGTTTCGGCCTGAACGACTTGCTTTCGACGGGGCTTGAGCTGATCACCTACGTAAACACCGAGCGTTGCTGCGCCAAGGAACTGGTGCTCCTGCCGGGCCAGACCTGCCCCGAGCACCGCCATCCGCCCGGCTTCGGCGGCCCCGGCAAGGAGGAGACCTTCCGCTGCCGCGCGGGCGAGGTGTACCTGTACGTGCCGGGTAAAGCCACTCCTGCGCCAAAGGCAAAGCCGCCCGCGGGGGACGAAGCGCACTACACCGTGCGCCGCGAGATCGTGCTGCGCCCCGGCGAGCAGTACACGCTCATGCCCGACACGCTCCACTGGTTCCAGGGCGGGCCGCAGGGCGCGATCGTATCCGAATTCTCCACCGCCAGCCACGACGATACCGACGTGTTCACCCATCCCGGCATCATCCGATAGGGGGAGGGGAGTACATGAACAGGTGTGGGATCATCGTCAGCGGCGTCGCGACGATCGACCGTATCATGATCGTGGACCACTACCCCAGGGAGGGCACCCTGATCGATATCGGCGAGCCCGCCATCTCCACGGGCGGGGCGCTTTGCAACGTGCTGCTGGATATCCATAAGCTCGATCCCTCCATCCCGCTGTACGCCGTGGGCGTCATCGGAAAAGACGAGTTGGGAGACAGGACCTACGCCGCGCTGCAGCGCGCCAAACACGCCAACCTGTCGGGCGTCGTGCGCGCGGGCAGGGCCTGCTACACCGACGTGTACGAAAGCAAGGAGACCAACCAGCGCACGTTCTTCCACCAGCGCGGCGCAAACCGGCTGCTGGACGTGGACCATTACGATCTGGAATTTTCCACGGCGAAGATACTCTCCGTGGGCTACGTGATGCTGCTGGACGCGCTGGACAGCCCCGACGCGGAGTACGGCACGCGCATGGCGCGGCTGCTCTGCGAGGCGCGGAGGCTCGGCATGGAAACCTGCATCGACGTCGTCAGCGTGCAGTCCGCGAAATTCCGCGAGACCGCCGTGCCCGCGCTCCGGCACGCCACCTACTGCGTGATCAACGAAACTGAAGCCCAGGAGATCACCGGCGTCATCCTGCGCGACGACGCGGGAGGACTTGTGGAGGAAAACGCCGCTCCCGCGCTCCGGTCGCTGCTCAAAGAGGGCGTGGACAAATGGGCGGTCATCCACACGCCCGAGGCTTCCTTCGGCATGGACAAGGCGGGAGCGTTTTACCGCGAACAGGGGGCCAAGCTTGCCCACGGATTTATCAAGGGCACGGTCGGCGCTGGCGATGCGTTCTGCGCCGGTGTGCTGTGCGTGGCGCACGGCGGCGGCACATTGAAGCAGGCGCTGCGCGCGGGCAACGCGTCGGCCTGCTCGTCGCTGCGGCTGACGGGCGCCACGGAGGGCGTGCTGCCGCTGCCCGAAGCCCTGCGGCTGTACGACCAGCTCCACCATTTATGCGAACCTGAGGACGGGTGAGGAAAGCATGCGAAACGACTACGCGCTGATGATCGGCGCAGGCAACATCGGGCGCGGGTTCATCGGCCAGCTGTTCGGCGAGTGGGGGTTTCCCGTGGTGTTTTCCGACGTGGACCCAACGCTGATACGGCTGTTGAATCAATACCGCGAATACCCGGTCGTGCAGTTGTCCGGGGAGACGGAGACGACCTATACCGTTACAAACGCAAGCGCCGTGGACGGCGCGGATCTGGACGCCGTGGCGCGGGCCGTGGCCGGGGCGAAGATCGCAGCGGTCTCGGTGGGCGCGAAGGCGCTCCGGTCCGTCGCGCCGGCGCTGGCCAAGGGTATCGCGCTGCGCTGCGAACAGGGCGCGCCGCCTTTGAATATCCTGATCTGCGAAAACCTGCTGGACGCCCAAAACCACATGACCGGCCTGCTGCGGCCGCTGCTGGACGATCAGGGCAGGGCGTACCTGTCCGCGCATATCGGGTTGATCGAGACCTCGGTCGGGCGCATGATTCCCGTGCAGACGGAGGAAATGCGCGCGCTGCACCCGCTGGCGGTATTCACCGAGGCGTACTGCGAGCTGCCCGCCGACAGGGCGGCCTTCAAAGGCGGCGTGCCGGACTACCCGCACCTGAAACCCTACGCGCCGTTCCCCTTCTACGTGCAGCGCAAGATGTTCGTGCACAACATGGGGCACTCCGCCGCGGCGTACCTGGGGATGCGCAAGGGGTATGCATTCATCTGGCAGGCCGTGGAGGATAAGGAAATCCGCGATACCGTGAAGGCCGCGATGAAGGAAAGCTGCGCCGCGCTGTCCCGCGCCTGGGACGAGGATATCGCGGAGCTCAACGCCCACGCGGAGGGCCTGTTCCGGCGCTTTTCAAACCGCAAACTCGGCGACACCGTACAGCGCGTCGGGCGCGACCTGCCCCGAAAGCTCGGCGACAACGAGCGCTTCTTCGGCGCGGCCGGGCTGTGCGAGCGGCAGGGCGTGGAATACCCGGCCATCCGCGCGTGCATCCGCGCGGCGCTGAACCTGGACGACGGCAAGGATATTTCGCTTCTTGAGCTTCGCGGCCTCGCAAACGCCGCGATACTATCCCATATCAAGGAAATTCCGGAGGATAAACGATGAACACGCTTGGCTATGACTTCAAGGATAGCTGGATCACCCTTCACGGCCTCTCGTTCGCGCTGCGGCTTGGCACAACGGAGAATATCTACGCGCCGGACGGCGCGAAGATCTCCGTGCTGCGGGACACCGACAGGATCTCCTACCGCGCGTCCGGCCTGCAGTGGGCCGGCGGCCAGAAGGCGGCGGAGGGGGAGATGGCCCTGTCCGTTTCTTACGACGGAAAGGGAACCTTTACCGTCACCGGCCACGCGGAACATACCGCGCAGCGCGGGCGCAGCCTGGTGCTGCTGGTGCGCGGGCTTCGGCTGCAGACGCTGATCGGCGACAGCGAAAACATGCCGGTCACCGAAGTCAGCAAGTTCAGGCATTCCCAGGCGTTTTCCTGGCCGGGGCGCACGGCCACCATGCCGCTGGTGTTTATGAACTGCGGGACCGCGCCTGAGGCTTTCGCCCTCTCCCGCGACAAACAGGTGCGACGCAAGGTGTTCGCCGCGCATTACGACCATATCCTCAGGGAACCCGTGCTGGTGCTTTCACATCAGGAGGACGCGCGCGTGAATACGAGGCGGCTGGAGCTTCCCCCGTGGGAGATCGGGCGCGGCGTGGCGCGCGCGGAGGCCGTCAAACGGCGGTTTGACGATCTGGAGAAGAATTTCGGCATGAAACCCTTTGAAAAACACCCCGAGCGGCAGTGGCTGAGCGATCTGAAGGCCGTCGTCAACCTGCACGGCGTGCATTGGACGGGGCACGTGTACAGGACCTACTTCCAGCAGGCGGAGGCTTTGCGAAAAGTTTGCGAAATCCTCCCCGGAAAGCACATTTTGGCGTTTCTGCCCGCGTGGGAAGGTCCATATTATCATCAGTCGCCGGAGATGCGGCCCTCGGAGGAGCTGGGAGGCGCGGGGGGGTTGAAAGCGCTTGTGAAAACCGCGCACGATCTGGGCGCGCGCATCATCCCGATGCTGGACGGGCCCAACCTCGCCGACGAGGCCTTTCTGCAAAGGCACGGTTTGATGGACGCGCGGCTGAAGTCGCCCGAAGGCGACCCGCGCATTCAGAACTGGGTGGACTGGAACGGCGACCTCCTCTACGAGAAGATGGGCTGGCTCGTTAACTTCGGGCACCCGGGCTTCAACCGGAAGATGGTGGAGATCACAACGGATTTGATTTCGGCCTACGGCTTTGACGGCATCTTCCTGGACGGCGCCATCCGCTGGGAAAACTGCCCGGACTACTCGCCATACGAGGGCATGCGGGACTGGGCGCGCGCCGTGCAAAAGCGCTTCCCCGACGCGCTTTTGATGGGGGAGGACGGCTACGACCTTTTATGGAACGAGTTCGGGCTGTTCGCCACCTTCATGCAGCCGCTGGGGCTTGAAAACGCCATGCTGCGCTATACGCGGCAGAGCTGGTACCTGGCCTATCCCGCGCCGGGCGGCAGCGGCGGCATCCACGAGCAGGCCTGGTACTCCGCCACGGCCGACGGGAAGATGAAGGAGTATATCATCCCGACGGTGTCCATCGTGGGCGACACGCTGGAGAAACACTTTGACGAACTCAAGGCACAGCTTCAGGAGGCCGCGAAATGGGAGCTGAAAACGCGGTAACGCAACCGCTCGGCATCATCACAAACATCCAGCGCTTTTCCCTGCACGATGGGCCGGGCGTGCGCTCCACCGTGTTTTTCAAGGGCTGCCCGCTGAGGTGCCTGTGGTGCCACAATCCCGAGACCTACACGTTCCAGCCCGCGCTGTCACAGGACGCGCTGCGCTGCACCGCCTGCGGCGGCTGCGTTGCCGCCTGCCCGCAGGGTGCGCTTAAGCTCACGGAGTATGGCCTGCAATACAACGTCTCCCTGTGCATCCGCTGCTTTGCCTGCGCCGGGGAATGCCCTACAGGCGCGCTTTCGGTGCTCGGGCGGGAGGTGACAGCGGGCGACGTTCTCGGGGAGGTGCTGCCGGACAAGGGTATGTACGAGCGCACGGGCGGGGGCGTCACGCTGTCCGGCGGGGAAGCCGCCGCGCAGCCGAAGTTCGCGCTGGCGCTTATTGACGCGCTGCACCAGCACGGGATCCGCGCGGCGCTTGACACCTGCGGTTACGCGGAAAGCGAAACCTTCCTCCGGCTCTGCCGCGAAGCCGATTTGATTTTGTTCGACCTCAAACACATCGATAATGCCGCGCATAAACGCCTGACGGGGAAGGATATGACGCTGATAAAGCGAAATTTCTTCCTGCTGTCCCGGGAGCAAATACCCGTCCAGGTACGCGTCCCCGTTATCCCCGGCCTCAACGATGACGATCAAACGCTTTCAGGCATCGCCGAATTGATTACAAAGAATCCGAAGGTAGACAGCATCGTCCTTTTGGGGTATCATCCTCTGGGCGGCGCGAAAGCGGCGGGACTGGATGAGGAGCGCCCGGCCCTGTCCGTGACGCCGCCAAGCAAAAAGCGCCTGGCCGATTTAGCCCGGACCATGGCCGCGCGCACCGGCCTTTCCTGCACATTCCGATAAAGCGAGGAATCCCCTATGAGTATGCCAACTCTTGACGAACGGCTCCGCCATTTGATCCGCGAAAAACACAACAACACGCTGGAAAAGCAGAAGGCCGTCGGCTCCATGGATTTTGACGACACGGCACTGATTTTGCCGCCCGAAGAGAAGCGCAAGGTGGTCTCCATCATGTCCGGTTCCGGCATGCCGATCAAGGACGTGATCTTCAACGACTTCGTTCCCGAGCCCAACCATCCAAACGGCGGGTATTACGGCCCGGTCGGCATCGGCTCCAATTTCCGTAAGTTTCTGCTGCACCACCCGCCGCACATCGACCCGATGTCGGCGCTGGCGGGGGCGTATATGGTGTCCTTCTATTCCTACCGCAAGGACGTCAACCCCGATCTGGATTATTCCGACCTGCATGAGATGCAGGAGAAGTACAAGCTTGTCACCGGCATCTTCGCCCCGGAGCACTTCTGTCAGGATTTACAAATCGGGCTGGACCTGGGTTGGGACGGGCTCAGGAACAAGGTGCTCAAATACCGCGCGGTCCATGGCGAGGATAAATACCCGTTTTACGACGGGCTGCTGCTGATGATCGACGGCTTCCAGGGCTGGATTGAGAACAACGCGAAGCACGCGCTGAAACTAAGCGAGGCCGAGCCCGACCCGGAGATCGCCGCGCACCTGAGACAGCTGCACGACATGAACATGCGCGTCGCGCACAAAAAGCCCGAGACCTTCCTGGAGGCCTGCCAGTTCATCCTTTGGTACCAGATGGGCGGCCGCTCCTTCAATTCCAGCGGCTCCCTGGGGCGGCTGGACGTGCTTCTTGAGCCTTACTATCAGCGAGACATTGCCGCGGGCGTTCTCACCGACGAGGAAGCCGTGTTCATTCTCGCCTGCCAACTGGTACGGGATACCGCTTATATCCAGTTGGGCGGCTACGACGAGCAGGGCAATGATACCACCAACCCCGTTTCCTTCCTCATCCTGGAGGCCGCGCGGCGGCTGAAGCTGCCCTCCAACCTCGGCGTGTGCGTGGGCAAGGGCGTCAACCGTGAGCTTTTACGCCGTTCGGTGGAGATGCAGTTTCAGGACAAGTGCGGCAACCCGCGCTTCGTGGGCGTCGACGCGCTGGTAGAAGGGTTTGCCAAAAACGAAGGCGTGACCCTCAAAGATGCGCGCGCGCGCACCAACGCGGGCTGTCACTGGATGGCGATTCCGGGGCGCGAGTATTCCCTGATGGATTGCGTGAAGATCAACTTCGCCGTGGTGCTGGAGATCGCGCTCAAGGAAGCTGTGCAACGTTATGAAGCCCCTAGCATCGATCAGATTCTAGACGTGTACGAAACGCACCTGCGCCTTGCCGTGGAAACGCTGGCAAAGGGCTTTACCTTCAACTATGAAAACCAGATCCACAACTTCCCCGAGCTGCACCTGGACCTGATGAGCTACGGCCCGGTGGAGCTGGGGCTGGACGCTTCAAACGGCGGCGTGGAGAAGTACCTTTGGTGCATCGACGGCGCGGCGCTGGCCGTGGTGGCGGACAGCCTGGCCGCCATCGAGCGGCGCGTGCTCAAAGAGAAGCGCTACACCTACACCGAACTGATGCGTTTTCTGGAAACCGACTGGGCCGGTCCTGACGGCGAGAAAGCGCGGCTGTTTATGCAGAGCGTGGAGCGCTACGGCAAGGGCGGCACCCGCGCCGACGAGCTTGCCGTGCGCTTGTCTGAAATGTTTGTCAAGGCCGTCAAATCCGCGCGCACACCCAAGTACGGGTACAGCATGATCCCGGGGCTTTTCTCCTGGGCCAACACGCTGGAGTTCGGCGAGCAGGTGGGCGCGACGGCCAACGGCCGCAAGGCGGGCAAGCCCATCTCCCACGGCGCCAATCCAAACCCCGGCTTTCGCGCCGACGGCGCGGCGACCGCCATGTCCCACGCCATCGCTTCGGTGCAGTGCGGCTTGGGCAACACCGTGCCGATGCAGCTGGAGCTTGAGCCGTCCATCTCCGCAGATGAGGGCGGCGTCGAGGCCGTGATGGCGCTGATCGAGGACCACTTCGCCAAAGGCGGCACGCTGATCAACCTCAACGTCATTGATGCCGATACCCTGCGCAGGGCGCACGAAAACCCCGAGCTCTTCCCCGAGCTAATTGTGCGCGTCACGGGCTTCTCGGCGTATTTCAAAAGCCTGTCGCCGCCGTTCCGCCAGTTGGTGGTGGACCGGATCCTGGACAAGAGCGTTTCATAGAATCGCTGCTGTTTTTTACGCGCCTCCGGCGGCGTCCCGCCGGAAACGGCGCATGCGTTCAGTTTACAAAACCGATGCTCCTTGTGTATAATCGGGATGGGAAACCGGATCCGTCGTTATTTCCGCGCACAGCGGTATTCGGCGCGGACTGCGCTTGTTTCAAGGTATATGCAAGCGCGGCGGAACGTTTTTTCATAAGGAAATCAAACCGATGAGGCGCGGATACGATCTGACGCCAAAAGGGGAGTAACGGCATGCGGTGGAACAGGATACTGGGACTGATGCTTGCGGTATGCGTCGCGGCCGGCGCGGGCGCAACCGCGGCTGCGGTCGAAAAGACCAATCCCGTTATTTTCCCGAATGACGACATGATTTACCGGTCCTATCCCGATACCGTCGTCAACATCCTGCTGCTGGGGATCGACTTCGGCAGGGAAGGGTTCTGGGGCAGCATGTACAAGAAGGATATCCTGCAGTGCCATACCGACGCGGTGATGGTCTTTGCCGTCAACCTGACCAAAAACAGGGTGGATATCATCTCCTTCCCGCGTGATACCGTCACCATCGTGCCGGGCGTGCGCGGCGTGTATAAATTAAACGGCGCGGTGAACTGCGCCGATACGCTGGCCGGCGGCCTCAAACGCTCGCAGGCCGCGGTGGAAAAGCTGCTGGGCGGCGTGAAGATCGACGGCTATATCGCCGTGGACATGAACGCCATGTTTACGCTCGGCGACGCGCTGGGCGGCGTTGACTATATGGTGGATATGGACTATGTCGGCTCCAGCGGCAGGCTGTACAACGACGGGTTTCAGCACCTGGACGGCACGGGAATCATGGATTACGTCCGCGCGCGTTCCAACGCCACCCTGGACGCCTCCGATTACGGGCGCACGCGCCGACAGCGCGAGATGATGACGGCGATCTTTCAAAAGCTGATGAGCGATACCGGGAGCGCGTTAAGCGTCCTGGACGCCCTGTCGGACCCGGAGACCAACGTGTTCACAAACCTCACGGGCGCCCAGGCCGTCGGCATCCTTGCGCTCGCGCCGATGCTGCTGCGGCTGGACGGGGATGGGATCTCCTCGTACACGATCGGGGGCGACTACCGAAACGCCATGGGCTGGAACTTCACCATTACCGACAACGAATACCGCGCGGAGGTGCTCAAGACCGTATACGGCATCGATGTGGCGCCGCTTGAGTATGTCAGCTACGGGCATGCGGGTTTCTATGCGGATTCAGGGTTCTACTCCGTCCATGTCATCACCATCGTGAACGAATTCATCGAAAACATCGGGGCGATGCGCCTGACGCTCACCGGCGAACAGCGGGAACTGTGGGAGCGGTTCATCGCCGCGTACGAAAAGACGGTGGATTATTTCCAGCGCGCCTGCGACGGGCTTAACAGCAACGACATCACGGAAATGAAGTACGCGCGCGTGGAGATGCGCGACCTGGCCGACGCGTTTGCCAAATCCGTCGGCTACGGGGAAGAACTGCCCTGGACCTTCGCTCCGGCGGAATGGTATCTTGATCCCTACACCAACGAGTATCAATACGATTGGAGATAGCCATGCACAAGTCTTCGGGCGGGTTTCCGCCGCGTTATTTCAAGCTCTTAGCGCTTTCGCTGGCGGCGGCGGTACTGCGGTTTGTGCCCCTGATCCCCTTTTGCCTGGCGTACTTCCTGCCGCTTGGCGTATGGTCGAAATTGCTGATCCTGTTCTGCCCGCTTTTGTGGTTTACGGTCGTGGGCCCCGTGCGTATCCGCTACGGTGAACTCATGCTGGCCTTTTCCAGAGACCGGAGCGCGCCTCTCAGGCTTAAGGAACTGCTTTCAAGGGACCAGGCGTGGTGGAGGATCTTCCGCGGGCGGGTGCAGCTGGCGCGCGGCAAGGCGCTGCCGTTTGCTGCGCTTACGCTGTTTTTTGTCCTGCCGCTGCTGCTTGCGGGCAACGTGTTTGCCGCGTTGAAATTCATTCTGAACGTTTCCGTCTGGACCGCGTCTTTGGTCGCGACGTCCGCGGCGTTTATCCCCCGGCTTTTGATGGGCGAGCCGTTATGGGTGGATGCGGGGATCCTTGGCGGCGGCATCGCGCTGGCGGCCGCGTTTGCGCTTTCGTACGCACTGCTGCTATGGGGCGTGTTCCAGACCGGCTGCTACCGTTTCGGGTATACGCGCATGCCCAAACCCGGCACGATGCGAGGGCTGCTCAGTAAAAACCTCGCGCTCTGGACGCCGACGCTGCTGCTATTCGCCGCGTTCTGCGCGGTCTCGTATGCGGAGATCCTGCTGCTGTTGTCCAATATCCTGAGCGTCGCGGAGGTATTTACCGTGAAGCTGCAGCCGCTGCAGATCGCGCTGCTCGCGCTCACCGCCGCGTCCTATTGCGTCCTGCTGCCGGTCAGAAAATGGAACACCGTTAGGTGGGTGTCCGACCACGACTGATATATAAGAAAGACCCGGCCTATGATAAGCCGGGTCTTTTTGTTTCCGGAACGCGGATGATCATACCGCCGTGGCCGCGAACTTCGCCGCGCGGGATACGGTATCGGCGATCTGCTCGTCGCGTTCTTCCGAGCGCCAGTGGACGTGGCCGATGCGCACGGGTTCGGCGGAACCCTTTGCCAGCAAGCGCTTGCGCATGGTATTATAGGCCCTGTTGCCGCCCATCCATTTCTTGGACAGGCCCTGCGTGAGAAAGCAGCCCACGGGCAGGCCGCCGATGTCTGGCAGCTGTTTCAGGTACAGCGCCATTTGGGCGCACAGGGAAAACGCCTGCACGGGCGCGCCGAAGATCAGCAGGTCGAACCCGTCGACGGAAGGGATATCCTTCAGCCTCACGGACGCGTCGGTTTTTTCCCGCTTCTCGATCGTCACCTGGCGGACTTCCGCGGTATGCCCGGCGGCGGTGAGGGTCTCCGCTATTTTCCCGGCGACGGACAGCGTGTTGCCGGTCTCTGAGTAGACGATGATACCGATATTCATAGCGTGCTCCTTTCTGATTGCTGTATTCACTGCCTTGAGTATACCATAGCGCACTCCCGCAAACAACGGAAAATCATCTTAGAAGCCGGTTAAACCTTGATGAGAGATTGCAGGCAAACGCTGACCGGATTCCCCGCACGCTGCCGACTGCATTTCCGCTATCTTCCGCTTGCGGGGCTTCGACGCAACCGAAATGAATGTGTACCCTGTGTGGTGCTTGCGCAAAGCGCAGAACGAATTGAGGTTGAGAAGTTTTGCAGAGTACAGCGACTGACAAGGAACTGTACGACAACAAAACTGCTTAAAACGAAATACGCCGAATAAATCGGCATCGCACAGGATTTCTGTTCATCGTTTGCCTACTCGAAATCTATAAACTTGTCAAGCGCCTATTAAGATATAATCCATCTTAAAGGCCGCACGAAGTGCGGCTGTTGGTTTTCTCTTGCCTACTTCTTCTTTTGAAAAGAGAAGCAGGATGAAATCCTTATCGTTCCTATACTCCCGCACGTCTGCGCAGGTCGTCGGCCTCCTGCCGCGCGATGGGATGGGTGGAATAGCGGGCGCGGTCGTAGAGGGCGGCGGCGGGGGCGGCGGCGTCCTCCGGCAGGCGCAGCGCGCCGGAGGTCAGCATCTCGCGCGCGGTGCGGGCGGGATCGGGCGCGTCCGCGCGGCGCAGCAGCAGCCGGTACACCCGCCGCACGGCATGCGCGGGGCTGAGCTTTTCCCACGGGGTTGGCATAAGGCGTTGTTTGGCGCGCCGGAACCGGTCTGCGGCGGTCTTTTTGATCTCGCCCCAGTCCAGCAGGGTTTCGGACTGGTCGACGTAATCGGCGGCGATTCGCTGCCGGTAGAGCTTGAACCGTTCCCGCAGCGCGGCAAACGCCCTGCGCAGCAGCTTATTGAGGTATCGGATCAGGAAAAACAGCGCCGCGGCGGCGATCAGCACGCCCAGCACGATCAATGCGATCTCCACGATCCGGGAAAACAGGCTGGGTTCCGACGCCTCCTCCAGGCCCGTAAGCTGGCTGAGGTCCATCTGCCCGCCGTCTCCGGCTGTTTCTGTTGGCCGCATGAAGGAAAGCAGCCACGTGACGGCGTTCACGACCGCCTGCATGATCCATGAAATGGCGGCGCGGATCGCGCTGCCGACGGCCCCGACGTTTGCAAGCAGCAGCGCAAGCCCGCAAAACACCGTAAGCAGCTTGCGGTTTTGAAACAGCAGCGCTTTGGATTCGGACGGCCCGGTATCGGCAAGCATGTTGCGGTTGAAGGAAAACAGGAAGGCGATCAGATATACGACGAAAAGCCAGCTCAACGGCGCCGCGGCGCTTTGAAACACGTCGATGCCTTTGAGAAACTGCGCGGCGATGTGCAGCACAACGCCGGCCGTCAGATGCTTTGGCGTCCATTCCTGATGCGCGGGGCGCGCCATGGCGGGCATGAAGGTCAGCATCGTGACCGCGCAGGGGAGGAATAACAGCATCCCCAACGGTTCGATAGTAAAGAACAGGGCGGCGCAGCCCGCCGCCGTCAGCGCCATGGCGAGGGTCAACGCGGCGGCGCGGCGTTTGGCGGAGCGAAGCCCCGCCCAGCCCGTCAAAAGCAGCGCGGGTACGGGCAGGGCCGCGGCGATCCACAATTTGCCCGGCAGCAGCACGGAGCCGGGCAGCAGGTACAGCGGCGACAGCGCCAGGTAGTTTAAAAGCGCGGCGTAGGCTTTGGGTAAAAGACGCCTGCTCATGACGCCGCCTCCTTCGCTTCCCGCCGGTCGATCAGCTGCAGGGACACGGTATTGCCCGCGCGGCGCAGCGCGTTCATTTTTTTCTGCAAAAGTTCGGAATCATACACCGACAGCAGCAGCATATCCATGCCCGTATAGCCGCACAGGTCGTCCAGTACTTTTAAGATCGTGCGCGTGCGCCTGATGGTCAGGTGCGCCATCGCCGACAGCAGCTCCCCTTCGCGCGCGGACGATTTGGCGGGCGGCAGCACGGTGGGTCCGTCCTCCTCGTCCACGGGAACGTTGACGGCAAAGCCCGCCTCCACGCCGTTTCGGAGCGCCTCCAGGCACAGCGTGGCGGCGAGCGATATCATATACTCCACCACCTGCTGCTCGTACTCCATCAAATCGCCCCACTGGGTTTCGGACATCTGGGTGTTGATGATCACCAGCATCTTCGGATCGGCGGTCATCTCGTGCACCTTCACCTGCAGCTGCCCCGTGCGCGCCGTGGCGCGCCAGTGGATGTCCTTGCGCTCGTCGCCCGCGGTGTAGGGGCGGATGCCGCCCACCCAGACCGGGTCGGGGAGGATCCAGCGCTTCACCAGAAGGTCGCCCTGCCAGCGCGTGGACGGCAGGGGGATGTCCGCGGGGGCGAGCAGGCGCGGATACACCTCGATGGCCGCGCCGGTGTCCGCCTGCATGCGCGGGGTGCGGATGGCGAACAGGTCGCCCGCCTGCACGGACACCGAGCCCGCCCTGTAATACCCGCGTTTCGTCAGGGTGACCTGGTGCGTGCGCGTGATCTGGTGAAAGGCTTTCAGGTAGAACACGCTTTTGTGGTAGCGCTCGCCCGAGATCTGGATATCGGGATCGGACTTGAATTTCAGATGCGGCGAGATGCGGCTTTCCGCCTTCACCCAGGGCACGGGCAGGAATTTCCGGTTGCGGATGACCTCGATCATCTGCACCGTATCGCCCTGGTTGGCGCTGGCCTGCGAAAACCGCCGTTCGTAACTAAGCCCCCGCAGGGAAAACCTGCCGATGACCAATCCCTGCAGGAAAGTAAGCGCTAAAATGACGGCCAGCAGGATGAATATACTCATGAATCGACGGCCTCGGTTGGCACGGGCACGGTCTTCAGCGCGTCCAGCACCACGTCCTGCCCGGCGTCGGTCTTGCCGTACACGCCGCGCACGATGATGCGGTGGGCGAGCACCGGCACGGCCAGGGCCTTCACATCGTCCGGGGTGACGAAGTCGCGCCCGCGGATGACGGCGATGGCCTGGGACGCGCGCATCAGCGAGAGCATCCCGCGCGGGCTCGCGCCAAGCAGCGCCTGGGGCGCGTGGCGCGTGTGCTCGCACAGCGCGGCGATGTATTCCATCACGGGCTCCGACACCTGCGTTTCCGGGCAGGCCTGCTGCGCCGCGATCAGGTCTTCGCCGCTTGCCACGGCGGTAAGCTCGGTGATGGGATCGTTTTTCAAAAAGCGGGTCAGGATGGCGACGGCCTCGTCCCCTTCGGGATAGCCCATCGACAGCCGCATCAAAAAGCGGTCCAGCTGCGCCTCGGGCAGGGCGAAGGTGCCCTGGATCTCCACGGGGTTTTGCGTGGCGACGACCAAAAACGGCTCCGAAAGCTTTCGCGTCACGCCGCTTTCGGTCACCTGCCGCTCCTCCATGCATTCCAAAAGCGCCGACTGCGTGCGCGGCGTCGCGCGGTTGATCTCGTCGGCAAGCAGGATGTTGGTGAACACCGGCCCCGGCGCAAAGCTGAACTCCCCGGTGGACGGCTGGTAGACGCTGGAACCCGTGATGTCCGACGGCATCAGGTCGGGCGTGAACTGGATGCGCGCGAAGCGGCAGTCCAGGGATTTTGCCAGGCTTTTGGATAGCATGGTCTTGCCCGTGCCCGGCACGTCTTCCAGCAGCACGTGCCCCTTGGCGATCAGCGCCGCCATCATTTTTTCGATCACGGCCTGCCGGCCGACGATCACGCGGGCGATGTTGTCCTGTACCTTCTTTGCGAATGCGGCTGTCTGCACCGATACCACCTGAGCTTTCTGCTTTTGTTGTTTTTCCCATTATAGCACACACGAAAGGTTTTCAATCATTCCGGAGGACGCTACAAGCGGTTTGGTTTGCTTTTTTTCTGTGTTATTGCTATGATAAAGCCCGAATATACAACACGTTCCTGTTGGCAAGGAGGAAAGTGCTATGAGCGTGATCTCCATCCAAAACCTGACCCGCGATTACGGCCGCCGCCGCGGGGTGTTCGACGTATCCTTTGACGTCAGCGAGGGCGAGGCCTTCGGCTTCCTTGGCCCCAACGGCGCGGGCAAGACCACGACCATCCGCCATCTGATGGGCTTTTTGAAGCCGCAAAAGGGCGCATGCACCATCAACGGCATGAATTGCTGGGACAACCGGGCCGAGATCCAGCAGACGCTTGGCTACATCCCCGGCGAGATCGCCTTTTTCGACGACATGACGGGGCCCGAATTCCTGCGCTTCATCGCGCGCTACCGGGGCATGAAGGGCGACGGGCGCCGGAAGGAATTGTTGGATCGCTTTGAACTCAGCCCCACAGGGCGTATCAAGAAGATGTCCAAGGGCATGAAGCAGAAGCTCGGCATCGTCGCCGCGCTGATGCACGATCCCGCCATCCTGGTGCTGGACGAGCCTACCTCGGGGCTGGACCCGCTGATGCAGAGCCGCTTCATCGAGCTCGTAATGAACGAAAAGGAGCGCGGCAAGACCATTTTGATGTCCAGCCACATGTTTGAAGAAGTGGAGCGCACCTGCCATCGCGTGGGCATCATACGCCAGGGCGATCTGGTGACGGTGGATTCGGTGGACGAACTCAAAGCCAAACAGCAGAAGAAATTCATCGTCACCTTTGAAAACTCCAAGGCTGCCGAGGCCTTCCTGAAGGAAGACCTGCAAACGGAGATGCTCACCCACCACCGCGTGGCGGTCACCGTGGGCGACAATATCCGCGACCTGATCGCCGCGATGAACCGCTATCCCGTGCAAAACATCACCGCGCCCAACCAGAGCCTGGAAGAGGTCTTTATGCAGTATTACGGAGGTGAACAGGCATGAACGCGACGCTTTATAAACGCGAAATGAAATCCAGCTGGAAACTGCTGCTCATCTTCACGGCCATCCTCACGATGTACGTCGTGCTGATGATCGTGATGTATACGCCGGAAATGCTCGATATGTTCCAGCAGTTTTCCGCCACGATGCCGCAGTTGATGTCGTCGTTCAACATGAATTTCTCCGCCGAATCGCTGACGCTGCTGGGTTACCTGGCAAGCGGCCTGTACGGCTTCATCCTGATCATTTTCCCGATGATATTCAGCATCATCCGCGGCAACGGGCTGGTCGCCCGTTATGTGGACCGGGGATCCATGGCCTCGCTTCTGGCCGCGCCGGTCAAGCGCCGCACGGTCGCCGTCACGCAGATGGCGGTGCTGATCACCGGCATCGTGTGGCTGGTCGTATACGCGTCGGCGTTGGAGCTCGTCACCATCGCAGCGCATGCGCCCGAGCAGGCGGATACCGCCACGCTTTTGAAGCTGAACTTCGGGCTTTTGTCGCTGCACCTGTTCATCGGCGGCATATGCTTCCTGGCGTCGTGCCTCTTCAGCGAATCCAGATACTCCCTGGCACTTGGCGCCGGGCTGCCCGGGCTGATGTACATCCTGCAGCTCCTCTCGCAGGCCGGCGACCAGACCGAAGGCTTCAAATACGCCACCTTCTTCACCCTCTTTGATTCGGACGCCATCGCCGCGGGCCAGGCCGGCGCGATGGGCGGCGTGTGGGTGCTGCTTGGCGGCGCGGTGATCCTGTACGCCGCGGCGGTCGTCATCTTTACAAAAAGGGATTTGTCAGTCTAGCACGAAGGAAACCATATGCCGGCAATTATTACCGCAACGAATCTGAGATTTCTGGACAAGCTGCGCTTCCCCGACATCCGCGTTGAGCAGGGAAGCGCGACCTTTATCTGCGGGGAAAGCGGCACGGGCAAAACCACGCTGCTCAAGATGTTCAACGCCACGGCCACGCCGGCGGAGGGGCGGATCCTGTTTGGCGGGCAGGACATCGCGGAGATGGACACCATCGCCCTGCGCCGGCAGGTGCTGCTGGCCGGGCAGAAGGTGTACCTGTTCGACGATACCATCCGGGGCAATTTCGAGCAGTTCTACGCCTACCGCGGCGAAACCTGTATCGGTACAGATGAAATGGCCGGGTACCTGCGCCTTTGCTGTATCGAGTTCCCCCTGTCAACGCGCTGCCAGCCGCTTTCGGGCGGGGAGAAGCAGCGCGTGTTTTTGGCCGTCCACCTGTCGATGAAGCCGAAGGTGCTGATGCTGGACGAGCCGACGGCGGCGCTGGACAAGAAAACGGCGAAGCGGATGCTTTCGCAGATGAAGGAACACTGCGCGGATAACGGCATCACGCTGGTGGTGGTCAGCCACGATCCGGCGCTGGTCGGCGCGTTTGCCGACGCGGTCATCCCGCTGACGGAGGAGGCCTGCGAATGAGCAACATCGTACAGCTGGACCTCTGGCATTTCACGCTGATCTACCTGCTGCTGCTGGTGGTCGTCTCGGTGCTGCGTTTCACCAGGATCAACCAGACCAAGAGCCTTTTATGGGCCAGCGCGCGCATGACGCTGCAGCTGACGCTCTCCGGGCTGATTTTAACCTACATCTTCCAAAACCCGCATCCGGCGTTCGTGGCCGTGTACCTTGCGGGGATGATTACCTTCGCGGTCTTTAGAGTGTTTAGCATCAACAAGCAGCTGAACCGCCGCTTCCGCGTGATCGTCGCCGCATCCATTGCGTTTTCGGGCCTTGCGGTGATGGTGTATTTCGTCGCGCTGGTCGTGGGCGAATCCCTGGGCAACCCGCAGTACGTCATCCCGATCTCGGGCATGCTGATGGGCAACACCATGACGGGCGTATCCCTGGGCGTGAAAACCCTGTACCAGACGCTTGACGACCAGGCGGACCGCATCGAGACCCTGCAGAACATGGGCGTGAAGCCCGACAGGCTGTTCATGCCCTTCGTACGCCGGTCGATGGAAACGGCCATCCTGCCCACCATCAACACGATGGTCGGCATCGGCATCGTGTCCCTGCCCGGGATGATGACCGGACAGATTTTATCGGGCACCCTGCCGACCACCGCCATCCTCTACCAGATCGCCATCATGATCGCGATCTGCACCACGGTGTGCCTGTCCACCTTCGGCTCGCTGTACTTCGGCTACCGGACGCTGTATAACAAGAGGAATCAGATAGAGTTGAACGCGCAGCCCTAGCGTTTCAGGCAGGGCAATCACACTGAAACGGCGAACAAAACCACACTGAATGTGCTATACTATATCAAAACCGACGCAGAGGTGAATCATGCTTTCCGATCAGCCCATCACATCCGCAAAGGACGATCTGCTGGGGCGCGCGTCTTTCGCGCGGCAGATCGCTTCGGCTATGCTCGGCTGCGCGCCGGGCAAGCGGGGCAGCCTTGCCGTCGGGCTTTACGGCAAATGGGGATCGGGGAAGACCTCGGTCATCAACATGGTTACCGAAGCGCTTGCCAAAACGAAGGGCAGGCAGCCGATCGTTATTATGTTCAATCCCTGGGACTATCCGGCGGGGGAGCTGCTGCCCGGGCAGCTATTGCAGACCGTCGCCGACGAGCTGAAAAAGCCCGCGCACGGCGGGAAGCTGAACAAGGCCGCCAGAGCGATGGAGAAATACGCCTCGGCGCTTGAGGCATGCTCGCCGTCGTTTGCGTCCGAGACCGTCGCCGAGTTTCGGGGCGGGCCGCCGAAAAAGAAAAAATGGAAGAAAGGGAAGAAGGATTCTCACAAGCGCTTGATTGAGCGCAGGGGTAAAGTATTCAAACGGCTGAAGAAGCAAAAACAGAAACTCTATATCATCATGGACGATATCGACCGCCTGCCCTCCCGGCGCATCCGCGGCGTTTTGCAGCTTGTGAAGGCCGCGGCGGACTTCCCGCGCACGGTGTACCTGCTGGCCTTCGACCAGGACGTGGTGGTCAGCTCGCTGGGAAAGAAGCTCTACGGCGACGGCCGGCGGTATCTGGAAAAGTTCATCCAGGTGCAGTTCGACGTGCCTGCGCCAAAGCCCGGGCGCATCCGCGGGATATTGATGGCTTACATCTCTGCCTGGATTGAGACGCAGAGGGGGTTAAATTTCGATAGCGCGTATTTTGACGAGGTTTCGCCGTTCCTGTTCGCCTGTATCGTAAGCATCCGCGACGTGTACCGCTTCATCAACGCCTTCCGCGTCCGCTATCAGGCGCTCCAAAACGAAGTCAACTTCGTGGACCTCCTGGCGGTGACCGCCATGCAGCTGCACGCGCCCAAGGTTCTGCCGTGGATCCAGGCGCACCGGGACGACCTGCTGCGCGGCGGCGGGCTTGCCTACCGTAGCGCGGACTTCATGAAGAAGCGTCGGCTCAAGGCCGAGCACAGGCAGATGATCGCCGCGCTGGACGAGACCCTGGCCGATGCGTTATTGAGGTTGATCGGGCACATGTTCCCGCGCTACGGCAAGAACATGCTGGACGTATACTTGGGCGATGCGGACCCGCGCTTCGTGCGCATGCGCCGTATCTGCTGCGAGGAGTTTTTCGATCTGTATTTCACCCAGTCTCTGGAAGGGCTGTCGATCACCCAGAAGGAGATCATCCGGGTCATCCGCAAGATGGACCGGGCCCGGCTGCGCGCCTATACCGACGGCCTGACGCAGGAGGAGCACCGGGACGCGTTTTTAAACCACCTGCCGCATTATCTGGACGACATCCCGGACGAACGGCTGCCGCTATTCTTCCATGAAGTGCTGTGGCTCAGCCGCCTGCCGGAGGATAAAACGCCGACCGACAAGCCCTTCCAGCGCTCGTTCTTCCAGGAATGCTGCAACACGGCGCTGCGGATTCTGACCAAGATGCGGCATGATACGCTGGAGCAGAGCCTGTCGGAGGCCGTGTCCGGCGCGAACAAGCTGACCATCTCCATCCTCGTTTCGCTGCTTTCGAGCATACGGCGCGGCGCGCCCGGCGCGGAGGGCATCGAAATCGCCGAGGATATCATCGTATCGCATCTGCGCCGCCTGATGAACAAGATCCATTCCGTCGCCCTGCACGACAACTGGCTGCTCTCGCACAAGCCCCTGCCGGTGCTGACGGCCTGGAAGCAGATGGACGCCGTGTCCTTCCGCGTGTATTTTAGGAAGCTGATGCTGGACGACGGCAACGCCGCGCGGCTGGTATCCTGCCTGACGCAGCGTTTCGGCCGGGGCGAGGACATGGAATACCAGTACGGGGACATGGACGGGAAGCACGCGTTTTCCGAGGAGTTTACGCAAATCGACGCGAAGGAGGCCGTGCTGCGGCTGCGCGGCGCCGAGGCCTTCCGCGCCCTGCCGGAGGACGTGCGGCTTGACAGCGTCGCGTTTTCGCTGATGGACGAAACCATGCACCGCGTCACGCAGCAGGACGTGCTGGCGGTCTATCCCGCATGGATGGGGGAAGCGGAAGGCGAGACCGGCCCGGAAATCAAAGACGATCAGGAGAACTAAGCATATGAACTACCAGGACATCAACTCCGAAACCATCGACAGTTGGATCGAAGGCGAGGGCGGCTGGGAATGGGGCACGCCCATTTCGCATGAGGTGTTTTTGTCCGCCAAGCAGGGCGACTGGCATATGCTGCTCACGCCGCAGGTCCATGTGCCCAAAGAATGGTATCCGGAACTCAAAGGCCGCAGGGTGCTGGGGCTGGCCTCCGGCGGCGGGCAGCAAATGCCCATCTTCGCCGCGCTGGGCGCGGAGTGCACGGTGCTGGATTACTCCAGAAAACAGCTGGAATCGGAGCAGATGGTCTCCGAGCGGGAAGGCTATGATATCAACCTCATCCGCGCGGACATGACCAAGCCGCTGCCGTTTGCGGACGAAAGCTTCGACCTGATCTTTCACCCCGTGTCCAACGGTTACATCGAAGACGTGCTGCATGTTTGGCGCGAGTGTTTCCGCATCCTCAAACCCGACGGCCGCCTGATGGCGGGTATGGGAAACGGATTTGAATTCGTGACCGATTGGGGCAAGACCGAGATCAAATACTCTCTGCCGTATAACCCGCTGAAAAACAAGGAATTGTACGAGCAGGGGCTGAGGAACAACGAGGGCGTGCAGTTTTCCCACACGCTCAACGAGCAGATCCGCGGGCAGCTGCACTCCGGCTTCCGCCTGATTGATTGCTATGAGGATGTGGATACCCAGGGAACCTCCGCGAAATTCAACATCCCCGTATATTGGGCGACGTTGGCCGAGAAACCTAAAGCATGATCTCTATTGAAGAATTCGATAAGCTGGATCTCCGCATTGGCACGGTCCTGTCGGCGAAGCGGAACCGGAAGTCGCGCGACCCCGCCTTCGTGATGGCGGTCGATTTCGGCGCGGAAACCGGCGTTCGTAAAACCTCCGCGCAGATCACCGACCTGTACACGCCCGACGATCTGATTGGCAGGCAGGTCGTCTGCTGCGTCAACCTGAAGCCCATATACATCGGGAGCGTGAAAAGCGAGATGCGCGTGCTCGCCGCTCAGACCGCGCGGGGATTTGTGCTGATCCGTGCCTTAAAACGCATGGAAAACGACGCTGTGATCCGGTAAACGTATTTTTCATAAAAACGTATTGACAAGCGAACAGAACGTGCTTATAATGTGAATGTGAATTCATATTCATCGTTTTTACGGACGGGAGGCGCTGCCATTGCCAAAGGACACGTTTTTCAACCTCAAAGAAGAGAAACAGCAGCGTATCCTGAAGGCTGCACTGCATGAGATCTCCGTCCACGGATACAACAAGGCCAGCGTCACCCGTATTGTGAAGGACGCAGGAATTGCCACGGGGAGCTTTTACCAGTACTTTGAGGATCTGGCCGATGTATTCGTCCATATCGGTCACCGCGCCGTAAAACTTAAGGGGCAGTATATGCAGCAGGAGCTGGAGAAGACCAGGAGCAGCAAACAAATCGATATGGAGAGCTTTATCCGCGCCATGTACCGGGGCGGGCTGCGCTTCGGGCTGGAGCATGAGGAGTACTTCCGCGCCGCGCAGAGCTTCCTGCAGCTTAAGGACACCGAACTGTACAACCGGATGTTCGCGGGCGTCGAGTTCAATGAAATTTATATCTGGATAAACCAGTTTGTCGGCGAAGCGGTCCAGCGGGGCGAGCTGCAGCAAGGTATCACAGTGGCGTTGTTCTTGCAGCTGATCACCGGCATCAACACCACGATCATCGAATATCTGATCGCCGCAAAGCCCGGCGGGGAAATGAGCAAGGAAGACCTGGAAACGCTCTGCGATCTGGGACTTCACATCCTGCTGCACGGCATCCGAAATAGCGATAACTAGCTTCCAATACGAACGACAGCAACGGTAAAGGAGACACAGCGATGATTCATGTGAACAATCTATCCTATTCCTACACCAGGGACGGCCGCTTTGCCGTCAAGGATATCTCGTTTGATATCAAAAAGGGCGAGATTTTCGGTTTTCTCGGGCCTTCGGGCGCGGGGAAATCCACTACGCAGGGAATCCTCACGGGGCTTTTGCAATTGCAAAAGGGCGACGCCGTGGTGGACGGGTACGATCTGCACAGGGAGAATAAAAAGCGCTTCAACCGCATCGGCATGAGCTTTGAGCAGTCCAACCTCTACGGCAAGCTGACTGCCGAGGAAAACCTGCGCTATTACGCCAAGCTCTTTGATGTGCCCACCCGCGATCCGCGCCAGCTGATCGACATGGTGGGGCTTGGCGGCAAGGAAAACATGAAAGCGGGCGCGTTCTCCAAGGGCATGAAGCACCGGCTGACGTTTGCGCGCTCGCTCCTGAACAACCCTTCCATGTGGTTTCTGGACGAGCCGACCACGGGGCTGGACCCGGCGATCGCCGCGCAGATCAAGGATATCATCCGCAAGGAATGCGATACGGGCGTCACCGCGTTTTTGACCACGCACAATATGTTCATCGCCGACGAGCTCTGCGACCGCGTGGCGTTCATCGTGGACGGCGAGATCAAGCTGGTCGACTCTCCCAAAGCGCTCAAGCTCCAGTACGGGCACAGGACCGTCGCCGTGGAATTCAAGGAAGACGGCGACGTGAAGAAGGAAAACCTCGCCCCCGCGACCGGGGAGGGCAAGGCGCGCCTGAACCAGATCATCAACGACTGCGAGATCGTAACCATGCACTCCAGAGAGGCAAGCCTGGAGGAGATCTTCATCAAGGTCACCGGAAAGGGGCTGACAGCGGATGAAACTGTGGAATAACTACCTCAAGGAGCTGAAAATCGCTTCCCGCGGGTTCTATTTCTACATGGAATTCGTCATGGCCGCCATCCTGCTGGTTTGCATCCTGCTGTTTGTGCCCGCGGAGATCATAAACGTATCGCAGGAGGCGATCTATGTGGATATGCCCCGCGAGACGCTGGACGCGATGCTTCAGCAGAGCTTCGGCGAGACCGGGCGGTATGAGCGCGCCGAGGACACCAAGGTGAAATTAAGTCCCGCGGACATCGTGTATTACGACGAACAGACCGGCGAGAAGTTTGAAATGAGTTTCAGCGATAAAAAGACCCTGGAACTGGAGACCTGGTACTACTACAACGCCGCCACCGGCGCCCATGAAAAAACCCTGTATATCACAGAGAGCATGGACGATCTGGTGCGCGTGGCAAAGGCCGAGAAATGGTATTCCACCGTCGTACAGGCGGGCGAAAACGGGCAGATGCAGTATAAGCTGCTGCTCTTCGGCTCGGAAAGTGAACGCTATCAAAACCTGATCTCCGCCGTGATGGACACGGAAAACTTACCCGCATTGACGCAGGCGGCGGACGACCTGGAAGTCGTCGCCCTCGGCACGGAAAACGTACTCAATAACCGCGAAAGCTATATGCCGCTTGCCATTGTGATCATGAACGGATTGATGGGCATGCTCGTGGTGATCGCCTACCTGACGATTGATAAATCCTCCGGGCTGATCCGCGCGATGTCCCTTACGCCGATGCACACGCGCAGCTATCTTTTATCAAAGGTGATGGTCGTGCTTACGACCTCGCTGATCTCCTCGCTGATCATCACCGTACCGGTGATGGGCGTGCAGCCCAATTACCTGCTCTTTGTTTTGGTGGTTCTGCTGGTTGCCGCGCTTTCATGTATGCTGGGTCTGTGGATCGCGTCGTTCTTCTCCGATCTGAAATCAGCCTTCGGCGTACTGATCCTGTTCATGGTGATCCTGATGTTCCCGGCTTTGACCTATATCATCCCGAGCTTCTCGCCGCTGTGGATCAGGCTGATGCCGACCTACCCGATGCTCCAGGCCGTCAAGGAAACGCTGCTGCCCAGCCCCGATACGGGCTATGTGCTGCTGGCCTGCGGCGGGATGATCGTTGTTTCCGCGCTGTTCCTATGGTGGTCCGAGCACCGTTACAAGAAAAGTTTGGGGGTGTAGACCGTGAGAAAAGCATGGAGCGTTTTTCAGCGCGACCTGAAGATTTCTATCAAGGATCCCATGGCGATCTGGATGATCATCGCACCGATACTGATCGCGCTGGTCATCCTGTGGATCGCCCCGGGCATCAGCGAAACAACGGTGAATTTCGCTGTGGACGAGAAGCTGGACGCCGCTTATATCCAAACGCTTTCGGACTATGCCAGCGTGGAAACGCTGGACGGCGCCGACGCCGTAAACGAGCGCGTGATGCGCCGCGACGAGGTGATCGGGCTGACGCAGGGAAAGACCGGGCCCATACTCGTGCGGCAGGGCAACGAGACGGAAAACACCATGACCATAGCCAAGGTCCTGACCGCGATGGCAGTAACGGGCGCAACGGGGGGCGAAGCTAGCGGCAGCTTCGGCTTCCTCTCCTTCCGCGACGAGACCTCGCCCCTGAAACGCGCGCTGTCGATCACGCTACTGATCATGATCAGCGTCATCACCTCAATGCTCATTTCGATGGGATTGGTGGACGAAAAGAACGACCAGACCATCAAGGCAGCCAATGTAACACCGATGAAACAATCCGTGTACGTGCTCTCCAAAAGCCTGATCGGGGTGCTCGCGCTGCTGTTTACCTCCGTGATCACGCTGTTCATCCTGGGGATCACCGACATCAACTGGGTGCAGATCCTTATCATGATCTTCGTCAACGCCATGATCTCCATCATCGTCGCGTTCGTGATCGGCCTGGCCTCAACGGATTATATCGAGGCGGCCAGCAGCGTGAAGATGCTGATGCTGCCGATGATCGCCTCGGTGCTGGTGTACGAACTGACCGACCCCGTATGGCACATCACCGTCTGGTGGAGCCCGTTTTACTGGGCGTACCGCGGGATCACCGAGATCATCTTGGGCACGGCGCAGTGGGGGAGCACGCTACTGTACGCCGGGATCATCATCGTCATCTCGGTCGTCGTATTCTCGCTCTGTTTGAAACGAATCAGAAAATCGTTACAATAGAAACAAAGGAACTTGATCCACAACCATAAGGAGGTCTTTCTATGGAAACCGGATACCTGGTCGGAGGCATCGCCTGCGCGGTCTACGGGCTGCTGTGCATCGGCATCGGCGCGCTCAAGCCCCAGGGCCTGATGAAGTTCGTCAAGCTGAAGCTCAAGATGTTCACAGGCAGCAAGGAACCCAGCGACAAGGCAACGATGATCACCTGTGTCGTCTTCGGTGTGATCGGGCTGGCCGCGGCTGTGCTGCTGTTCGTGCTCGGCTTCGTCAATATGTAATCAGCTCGTTCATAAGGCCCGATCTGCGGTGTCAGCTGCGGGATGGGAAGGGGCATCATTTACAAACGAGTAAACTCAACCCCTTCCCACCCTTGCTTCCTAGCATCTCAGGCCTTCTGAACAAGCTGATATCTTAATGCCACACAGGGAAATAGTGCCGCCGCGCCGCATTTACGGCGGCCAGTTTTTACGTAAGTTTTATATCCGCTTGATTGCGGATTTACATAGCTGCGCTATGAAACAGCGTGATAGAGGATTTCCTTTGACCGTACCTGTCGGGGCCATGCGATTTGGACGCCGGCTCGGACAGGGTTTCGCGGGAGACATATATTTTATGTGTCTCTTGTTTTTTACGGCCTGTAATAATGGATGACGCGGGTGCAGACGCCGTTTGCGTCCAGGACGTATTGTAAATACATCATCTGGCTGGAGAGTGTGGTGGTGGAGTACTGCATGGTGCGCGTGCCGTCGCCGTTATTCAATATTACGCCGATGTCGGGGTCCGCGTAGTAAAGGTTGCGGCTGCCGTCCTGGTTTAGGGGCATGCCGAAGTCCTTAAACGCGGCGGTAATCTCCGCTTCGGCGGAGCCTACGCCCACGCCGCGCGGCGGGTTTGAAATGTTGCGGTTCATATCCACGCTTGCAAGCAGCCAGTCGTTGCCCGCCAGGATGAACACGGCCTTGCCCCAGCCGTAGCTCAGCTCCTGCGCCTGGCCTTCGTAGAACATATATTGGATATCCTCCGCCGCGGCCGGCTGGCCGAACTTGGATGTGAAGTCCGCGAGCAGCGTGATGCTCAGCGCGAAATCCCTGAACGTGTCCTCGCGCGAATACACGTCTTTGAGATAGGGGCTGACCAGAAACTTGTACCCGATCTCCATCGTGGAGGAGCGCTTGCCGTAGCCGTTGACCACCAGCGCGCGCAGCGTGACGCGGCCCGTGGGTAAGGGGATGGGGGTTTCGCCGTCGAATATCGGGCTGATCTCGGGGTCGGGCTGCGAACCGTCGTAGGTGTAATAGAAGGTCAGATCGTCCTCCTTGGCCTTCTGTTCGTCGGTCTTGGAGCGATAATTTGAGGATTTCGCGCCCGCCCGCAGCTTGACGGTTCTCAGCTTGCTGTACGTTCCGGGGGCCAGGTTGGCCTTTGGCGCCGCCGGCGCTGGATAGAACACCGTGTATGTTGCCGAAAACTCGTCCGAATGCAGGTCCTCGATCACGCATACGGCGCGCAGCTTGAACGTGCCTTCTGTGATCCGTACGGAGCCGGTTTCAAGCATTGTGCCTTCCTCGGGCAGCGTCTTCCCGTCGTCCAGCGTGTAGTAGATATCATAGCCCTGCGGCGAGGTGAGCGCGATGTACTGCTCCAGTTCGTAACGGCCGGCCACCTGCTCGGCGTTGACCTCCGGCTTTTCGGGGATGAAGCTGTCGCGCTGGATGCGGAAGGTTTCCCTCCCGGTGTTTTCGTAGGCGGCGAGCATCAGATCCGCGGCTTCGGGATCGCGTTCCCGGCGGATCAGCAGCGCGATCAGCGCCGTGTAGGCTTCGGAGCGCGACGGGCTTACGGTTTCGATGAGGTTTTTATACACGGCTTCGGCCAGATCGTCCAGGTTGCTCAGCTCGTATACCGTCGCCAGCAGGTACAGGCCGTCGTAGTTCTCGGGGTCGAGGATGTCCGCGATGCGAAACGCCTTGACGGCCTCGGTCATATCGCCCATTTCCGTATAGTCTTGCCCCACCAGCCAGTAGGTCTGCGCCGGAACGGTCAAAAACCGGTCCAGCATCGCTTCCTGCTCCGTGCGCACGGTGGGGTCGTTGTTTGCGGCCAGCAGGATGTCCTCCTCGGTCGCCATAAGCACCTGTTTTCTGCCGGTGATGCGCTGGCCTTCGTCGGTGGTTTTCATGTATATAAAATAACCCGCGGCGGCCAGCACCAGAAGCGCAGCAAGGATCACAAGCAGCAGCATCCAGTTGAAGCGGCGGTTCTGCATGCCCTTCACTTTACGCCGGTCCGAGGTCACGTAGTGCGTCATTACGCTGCCGTGCACGGGTACGCCCGAGCGTGCCTCGGGACGGCTCAGCCCGTCGCCGGCCGCGTTCCTGCGGCGCACGTTGCGCCCCGATTCCGCCGGCAGGGGCGACATCTCATAATCGCCGTACTCGGGCACGCCGTCGCGTTTCTCGTCGGGCAGCGGCTGCGCCGTAGCGTCGCCCCGCCGGCCCTGGCGCATGCCGCGAACGCCGGGGTCGCCGTCCCGGTGCGCCATTTCGCCGCAGATGTCGCACATCACCGCGTCGTCGGGCAGGTAGTTGCCGCAGTTCTTGCAATACATTCCTAAAGCGCGCCTCGCATTCTGGTGTTCATGTAAACGCAGATACAATCCCTGGGATACGTCGAAGGGCCGAAGCCCTTTGACTTTCAATCCGAAACCAGCGACATGTTATTGCGGCTGCTCCACTCCTTTGTCGTGTTGCAGCTACGCCATTCATTTCCTTCGGAAATTCGGTGGCTAGTCGGACGTTGTCCTCCCTTACGGTGGTTTCGGAACCTTGCATAGCAAGGATTCCTTACACCGAGACCTGGCCGTGAGTGAAACGAACAAGGTCGAGGTGCAACCTCGATAAAGTGGAACACTTTATCGAAGCGATCAGCACTCCGTAGATTTAGGCGATTGGTTGTTCACCGGATGCCCGTTGATCTCCAGCTCGAATTCCTGCTTTAAAAACCGGGCGGCCTTCTCGCACATCAGGATACGGGGCAGGTAGATGTTGAGGTATTCAAGCACGGAACTTGTGTTGTTCATTGTCAGCGACTGGCGGATCACGCCGGTCTTGCGGTTGACGATCACTTCGTTTTTCTGGATGGCGAAATTCACGCGGTCGTGGATATCGTTTGGATCGGGCACGCCGCCGCGCACGCGGCTTTTATGCGCGTCCGATTTGTCCGCGATGATCAGCGCGGCGCTGACGGCGGAGGACGCCGTGCCGCTCTCCTCCTCGTGGTTGCCCACCGCGGTCACGATCTCCAGCGCGTCGCTGATCGACATGCCCGCCTCCCGGAGGATGGGGAACAGCATGATCGCGCCGTTGGGGCCGTGGTCTTGGCGGTTGATGGAATTGCCCACGTCGTGCACCCAGCCGGCGATGGCCGCCAGCTCGATCTCGCGCTCGGAGTAACCGAGCTGCTTTAATATGTTGCTGGCCGTGCGGCTGACGTAGCTCAAATGCCGCGGCCCGTGGTCGGTATACCCCAAAAGCTCCAGGTAGCGGTTGCCCGCCTTGATCAGCGCGCGGATTGATTCGTTTTGTTTGATTTCGGCCAAAGTGATCATACGGTTCTCCTTTTACCTCATTTGCAGGCGCTGTACGGCGAGATAGGTCGGGTCGTCCGAAAAATCGCGGTAGGGCGCTTCGCCGCCGAGTCGTTCGATGGCGTTGCGGATCTCGATAAAATCGACGTAGGAAACGTCCCGGTCTTCCGCCGCCAAAAGCAGCGGCTCCAGCGCGCGCTCGTCCTCCAGCTTTCCCAGATAGCCCGCGTACAGCGCGCGCTTGTCCCCGCACTCCCTGAAACGGCGGACGGCGAAGCTAAATACTTCGTCGCCGCCCCCGGGCAGCGCCAGCACGTCCAGAAGCGCTTCTTTGCCCTCGTCGCCGACGGCGGCAAAGGCGATCCTCGCGGGAGCGAGCGCTTTTTCGCCCATCGCGCGCAGGCTTTCCAGCGCGCTGTCGAGCAGGTCTTCATCCTGCCCGCGCTCCGCCTGCCAGCGGATGTAGGTGAGCATCGGTTTGTCGCTGTTTAGTTCCCGCAGGACGTCGATCGCGTGCATCCGCGCCTCTGTGGGCGCGTCCCGCTTTTCGGCCAATCCGAGCAGCGCGTCCTCGTCCCCGAGCGCGGTCAGCCGGTTGAGCAGCGGATCGGGCACGGGAACGGCCTGCGCGATATAGTGTACAAGCAGGTCAAGCAACTCCTGCGCGTCGGTATAGCGCGCGAAATACCCGCCCGGCGTTTCGCCGTCCAGAAACGCTGCGGGTGTTTTAAGCCAGGTCAAATAGAACTCCGGCGCGGCCTCTTCCATGGCGTCGGCTGTCTTGTACTTATCGCGGTTTTCCTCTATCCAGCGGCTGAGCGCTTGCGCGAACGCCGCGTCAAAATCAATGAGTTTCATCCGGTCTCCTCTCCGTGTCCGGGATTGCGTATCCTGTAAAATTCTCTCTTAATAACGCGATTCCCTGTTCTAATGGCGGCGGTTCAAAAGCCGCAGTAGGTCCTGGGTGGTGAACTGGTATTTCTTGGAGCAGAAATGGCACACGAGCTCCGCGCCGTCCACGTCGTCGGTGATCATGCTCTTAAGCTCCTCTTCCCCAAGCGCGATCAGCGCGCGCTCCATGCGCGCCCGGGAGCAGCCGCATTCGTAGCGCAGCTCCCGCGTTTCCAGCCTTTCCGCTTCCAGCCCCGCAAACCAGCGTTCCAGCAGGGCTTCTATGGAATCGTGGAGCAGCTCGTTTGCAATGTCCCCGAAGATCGGCGACATAAGCTCCAGCTTATCGATCATGGCGTCGTCGCAGCCGGGCATCGCCTGTAAAAGCACCCCGCCCGCGGAAGATACGCCGACGTCCGAGGCGATCACGCCGAGGCTGACCAGCGACGGGGTCTGCTCGCTCTGCACGTAGTAGTACGCGAGGTCGGCGGCGATCTCGCCCGAGATCAGCTTCACCTGTCCGATGTAGGGGGTTTTCAGCCGCAGGTCTTTCACCACGCTCAGCCGCCCGTGCCGGCCCACGCCGCCGCCGATGTCCAGCTTGCCGTCCTTGAGCGGCAGCTGCACGGCGTGGTTCTGCACGTAGCCGCGCACGGCGACGTCCGCGCCGCCGGACAACCCGCCGACGCAGACGATCTTTTTCAGCGGCCCGTCGCCGTCGATGGTCAGGGTCACGGTGGATTTCTGATCTTTCAGCATAGAGGCGAGCATAGCGGCGGCCGTCAGCCCGCGCCCGAGCGCGGCGGCGGCTACGGCGCTGGAACCCTGCAGTTTCTGCGCTTCGCGCGCGGTTTCGGTCGCGTCGATCAGCAGGCCGCGCACGGCGCCGCCTTGCAGCGTGAAGTGTACAATCGTATCCAAACGCCTACCGCTCCTTCCTCGCCGCGATGTGCCAGCGCGTTTCGTTCGCCGTTGGGGCATTCAGCGTCTTGTCCCCGTATGCCCGGATATCCGCAAAGCCCGCGGCTTCAAGCAAAGCCTTGAGCTGCTTAATCGTATAGCCGTACTGGGTCTGTTCTTCCACGATGCGGCCGTAGCGGCCGTCCGCTTCCCGCTTGAAGATCACAAGCCGCATATCCACGCGGCAGGGTTTTGCGTCGAAACGGTTTTTCCACAGGTAGGAGATATCCTCCGCGTCCTCGCCGTGCGTATGATTGCCCAGGATATTTTCAAGCTTCCAGGGCGTGGATACGTCCAGCGCCAGCGCGCCGCCCGGCTTCAACGCCCGGTGCGCGGCATGGAAAAACGCCGATACGTCCTGTTCGCACGGCAGGTAGTTCACGCCGTCGCAGGTGCACAGCACCGCATCTTGAAGCCGGTGCAGGGCGAGTTTGCGCATATCCATCTGCACAAAGGGGATGGATAGCCCCATATGCCGCGCTTTTGCGGAGGCGACGGCGAGCATGTCGGCGGAAAGATCCGCGCCGGTCATGTCGTAGGTTTTTGCAAGCGGCAGCGTCAGGCCGCCCGTACCGCAGGCGCACTCGCACACCGCGCCCGCTTCGACGCCGTAACGGCACAAAAGCTTACGGTAAAAAGCGGCCCATGTGGAATAATCCACATCGGCCATCAGGCGGTCATATACGGATGCGAAGGCGGTATACAACGAACTTACTCCCGTGAAACTTCCTGTTCGTCCTCAGGTTCATCTTCGTCGTCGTCATCGTCGTCTTCTTTGTGCAGCCCGCGGTTTACCTGCGCGCCTTCGATTTTGGAGTTGATGAATTTATCAAACACGGCGTTGGTGAAGCTTGCGGAGATAAAGCGGCTGAACGCGAAGCCGAAAATCATATAGTACAGGAACAGGATCACCACGACCCAAATGTAATACACCGTGAAAAACGCCACTACCGCGCCGATCAAAGCGGGCACAAGCGAGATGATTTTGAATAAAAACGTCTGCGGCAGCCGCCCGAGGGTGAGCAGGAAGGAGTTGCGGATCAGCTGCAGGTATTTCAGCTTGTAGCTGACCATCAGCGGATAGGTGAAAATCAGGCTCATCAGCCAGAGGATGGCGACCAGCAGCGTGAGCATTTGCGGAACGACGTAGAACATGCTCGACTGGCTTGCGAGCGAGCCGTAGAAATCCCAGCACACGTAGGCGACCACGGGCACAAGGCCGGTGATGAAGCCGGTCAGAAGGCCCTGCTTCCAGTTTTCCTTGACGGCGTCCTTGAAATCGCTGAAGATGAACGCGTGCTCGTCGCGCGCCCAGTTGCGGGTGACCAGGCACAGCCCGGGGGTAAACGGGCCGGTGATGGTCATCGCGGGGATCAGAAGCAGCAGCCCGAACAGGATGATGGACTTGATCTGCTCCAGCCCCTGGGACAGCTGCAGATCCAGGTCCGCCCGCAGCAGGCTGCCCTCCTCGAAAAGGAATTGGGCGTTCGCCATATCGCCCAGCACCGTGAAGATCAAAATCAGGTGATAGGCGATCACGATCATCGCCGGAAGCCACGCGAGCATGTATAAAAGGTTCAGGCGCATCAGCCCGCTCAGGCGCACGCGCAGCATTTCACGGAAAAGCTGGCTCCGCGTGGTGGGTAGGTCGTCCTTGGTATAATCGCCCTTGCCGGATTTCCCGTACAGGTAATTATTGATCAGCTTGCCGAACATTCATATTTCCTCCCGACTATAGGTCAAGGGTATTATACCATATTTATCCGCTTTATGTACTTTCGCCGTCACAGGTTTTACAGGCTGAGGTCAGCGCAGGTTTTCCTCCAGAAAGCGCAGGATAACACCGGCCGGCGGCGGGCAGCCCGGCACACTGCGGCGAAAACCCGCCGTGCACCGCCCGATGCCAAGCGCGCTCTCGTCCGCCTGCTCCCGGTACCCCTGCCCGATGCATACGGGAACCGTGAGGCGGTTAAGTTTCCCGGCCTCCTGCAGGCGCAGCAGCGCGTACGCGGTATTGGCGCAGCAGGCCGAGCACGCGTCCTTCTGCCGCACGTGGGACAGCAGCCGGTCCACGCGGTGCTGCGGTTTCAGCATGGGTTTTTCCGGCTGCGCGAGCACGATCTCCTCAAGCCTGCTCAGATCCGCGCTGCCTGCGCCAAGTGTCTCCGCGATGCCGATGTATGGCACGTCCGATACGGTATAGCCAAGCTGCGTGCAGGCGTACGCGTCGCACAGCACCGGGTCGTACGTCCCGAAGACCTGGTCGCGCTGCACGGGGCTGCCGCCTTCCTCGTAGTCCAGATCGCCGCAGACGGCGTCCACAAGCACGAAGTTTTGTTTAATTCCAAGCGCCAGGTGCCCGATGGGCTTGTGCAGGCCCATCGCGTGATAGCGGCGCTTTTCGGAGTTGGGGATCAGCCCCTTCATGTTCTTGAGCGCGCAGGTCAGCCGCGTCTGGCAGTGGCCCTTCATCACGGGCACGTTGATCATATAGTCAAGCGCCAGTGCGCTGTCGCAGATTTTTAATTCCATGCCGCCGCAGTCCACCGCCGTGGCGGTATCCGGCTGCGTGTCGATGAACTCGACGCCCGTTTTTTTGGATAAATCCGTGTAGCCGCACACGTCGGCGGCGTCCTTCGTGCGCGCGCCCACCCATGCGCCCTCCAGCATGCACAGGTTTTCAAATCCGTGCTCCCGAAGGTACTCGATGATGCCTTCCGCGATCTCCGGGTGCGTGGTTGCGCCATTGCACGCGGCCAACGCCAGCACCAAGTTCGGTTTGATGCCGACGCGCGCGTCCTTTTTGGGGATGGCACTTTTCACATCAGCAGCCTCGAGCACCGCCTTCGTCATGCCCTTCCAATCGCCGCCGTATATGCTCCAGATGGTGTTCTTTTTCATGAAGCCTCCGCAGGGGGGTTTCAGGGGCGTTGCCCCGAAAACCCCAGTTAAGGGCATTGCCCTTAACAATCCATCATTGTCCGCGCTTCACGCGGCCAAGGGGATTAACAATATAAGAATAGCCCGTTGACAACAATGATGTCAACGGTGCTTATCATTTTGATGTATTAGTATCAGCTTTTGCCTTTCACTGTGCCATAGCCTATCCCCACATCGTGCATATGGCGGAGGAGTTTCTCGAATGCGTCGAGGTTCTTTGCGGGGTCGCCATCCATCTCCGCGACGCTGATATGCCCGCCGTTGGCCAGCGCGTGGTAGGGCGCCTCCAGCGTTAGTCTGTCAACAGCCTTGATGGAACAGGACGCGGGGATATGGAAGGAATCGGTGTAAGTCTCGCGGTCGGTAACGCCCTTGAGCTTGCCGTAGCGCTCGGCATCCAGCCGCGCGAAGCGTCCGGCCATACCTCCGGCTGGCGTAGCAAAGCAGGTGAAGTTCATGCGGTGCTTCTCGCTCATCTCATCGCAGAACTTGCGGATAAACCCGACGATCTCCAGCCCTAAATTCTGCGAGGCGGCGTTTTCGCCGTGATGCTTGCCGCGAAGGGCGGTCAGCGCTTCGGCAAGCCCGGCAAACCCGACGGACAGCGTGCCGTGCTTGAGCGCCTCGCGTATACTATCGTCCGGTTTCAGGGTTTCCGCATCCAGCCACACTTTTTCGCCCATCAGGAAGGGGAAGTCGGATGCTTTCTTCTGCGCGAGGAGCTCAAAACGCTCCAGAAGCTGGCCCGTGACGAGGTTCAGCAGCCGCTCCAGCTCCTCGAAAAACCAGTTCAGATTGCCCTTGGCCTTGACGGCGATACGCGGTAGGTTGACCGTGGTCGCCGACAGGCTGCCTCGGCGGGGGGCGGTCTCGCGGCTTTTGTCGTGCACGTTGCCCATCACGCGCGTCCGGCCGCCCGTATAGGCGGCTTCGGTATCATAATCGCCTTTCCTGTAGTATTGCAGGTTGAAAGGCGCGTCGATAAAGGCGAAACGTACGCACATGTGCTTGGCGCCGACGCGGACGGCCAGGCGGAGCAGATCGTAGTTCGGATCGCCGGGGTTGAAGCTGACGCCTTCCTTCACGCGGAAGACCTGCACGGGATACAGCGGCGTTTCGCCGCCGCCCAGGCCTTCCTCGGCGGCCAGCAGCAGGCTGCGCGCCGCCATGCGGCCCTCGGGTGAGGTGTCCAGCCCGTAATTGACGGCGGCCGGCGTGCTTGTGGCGTTCAGGCTGTGCACAAACGCTTCCATCGCCTGATGGGCGGCCTGTTCGGTTTCTTCTTCGGCGTGCCCGCGCGCAAACTCCGCGATTCGGTCAAGCGTTTCTTTTCCGATATCGCCGAAAGTTTTCAGTTTCGTTTTAAGCGCCTTGTCGAACGCAGCGTCCGTGGCCAGTCCGAGGCGTTTGCCTGTCTCCGCTTCCAGTTCCCCGAGCATTGCCTGCGCCCTACCCGCCGCGTCTTCAACGTCCAGCGTCAGCTCCAGCGCGCGCGCCAGGTTGCCGCGGAAGCGCTTCCCATATGTTTTCTTAATGCCGGGCGCCATGCCGTAATCGAAATTCACGATGCTCTGGCTGCCGTGCTGGTCGTTTTGGTTGGCTTGGATGGCAATGCGGCACAGCGCTGTGTAACTTAAAATATCCTGCGGCTCGCGCAGCTTCCCGTACCCCGCGGCAAACCCGCCGTCAAACAGCTTCAGAAGGTCGATCTGCGCGCTTTCAGCGGTGAGTGCGTAGTGGTCCAGGGCGTGGATGTGGATATCGCCGCCGCGGTGCGCCGCCGTGTATTCGGGGTCAATCACGAACATCTCGTAAAACTGCCGGGCGCTTTCCGAGCCGAACCTGCGCAGCGTGTCCGCCGCCGTGCCGCCGCTGTCCCTGGTGCCGTGAAAGCAGATGTCCTCGAAGATCTTCATCAGGCGCGTGTTCATCTCGCGTACCCGGCTGCGCTCGGCACGGTAGAGGATATAGGCCTTGGCAGAGCGCACGAAACCCTGTTCGATCAGGATACGTTCCACGGCGTCCTGCACCTGCTCCACAGTGGGGACGGAGGGGATGGCCTCGTCGTTTTCCACCGCGGCGACCACAAATTCGGCCAGGCGGCGTGCGGTCTCGAGGCCCTTGCGGCTGCCGGAGGCCATGAAGCTTTTCTCGATGGCCTGCTCGATTTTCTGCGGATCGAACGGCACGACGCGGCCATCGCGCTTTGTGATGGATACGATCATATAAAAGGCTCCTTTGCAGGCGGTAAAAACAGGGAAACGCGCCGCAGGGGTGAACCGGCGTCTGCGCGGCTAAAGAGACTCCGGAAGCCGGTTTCGCCGGATTCCGAACGGTTTGTTTTCCTGTCTTCGCTGGCAGGGAATGATGTGGCTTCATTATATTGTGTTAATTCATGTTCGTCAATACAACATCTGGGTTAAATGCGTGTAAAAATAGCGCCGCAGTTTTCCACAAGGGCTTCAAGGCCTTGGAATCACCGGGGAAATACAAGGGTTTCCCACATAATCCACAGATTTATCGCTGCTTTTCCACAGGGTTTCCCACATTTAACAAACGCTTTACGCAGGCCGGGCGCTCTGCTATGATGGTGCGGGAGGTGCGGCTATGCGGATCACGGTCATCGGCGGCGGCGCGGCCGGGATGGCGGCGGCGATCACGTCGGCGGAAGCGGGCGCGGCTGTCACGGTTCTGGAGCGTAACGCAAAACCGCTCAAGAAGCTGGGCGTCACCGGCAACGGGCGCGGCAATCTGTTCAACACAGGCGAACCCGCATACTTCGGCGACGCCGCGTTTGCTCTGGCCGCGCTTGCACGCTGCGGAATTTCCGAACTGGCGAAATTTTTCGCGTCGCTCGGCGTGCCGCTGCGCGAGGAGGGCGAAGGCCGCGTGTACCCGGCGTCGCTGCAGGCCTCGGCGGTACAGGACGCGCTTATGCTGCGCGCAAATCAGCTTGCGATCGATATCCGCTGCCGTATGCGTGCAGATAATATCACGCGGGAGCAGGATGAATATCTGATTTCCGGCAGACAGGGAATCGGAGACGATCCCAGGCACCCGGGAGAAGAGCCGTTCTCCCTGCACACCGATAAAGTCGTCGTCGCCTGCGGCGGCGCGGCGTACCCCGCGCACGGCACCGACGGCACGGCCTACGGCCTGCTGACGGCCTTCGGGCACCGCCAAACCGCGCTTGCGCCCGCGCTTTGCGCGCTGACTGTGCCGCAAAAGCGCTTGCGGGGGCTTTCAGGGCAGCGCGTGCGCGTGAAATTGTGGCTGGAAGACGCGCAGGGGAACCCTGTGCACGGTTCACGCGGCGAAGCGCTGTTTGCCGACGACGCGGTCAGCGGCATCGCGGCCATGCAGCTTGCGCGCTTCGTGAAAGAAGGCATGACCCTGTGCCTCGACCTGCGGGACGAGCTAAACTCCGAACAGTCCGCCCTGCCTTTCGTTCAGTCGCTTGCCGCGTCGCGCCCGGAGCAGCCTGCGGCCGAACTGCTCGCCGGCGCGTTTTCCCGCCCGGCAGCGCGTTGGATACTCCGCGAAGCGGGCGTGAAAGACTTATCCGCGCCGATCTCGGCCCTCGGCCCGGCCGCGCTGCGCGCCGTTGCCGGAACCGTCGAATGCGTCCGCCTGCCCGTCCTCGGGACGCGCGGGTTTGCCTTTGCGCAGGTCACGGCGGGCGGTATCGAGACCAAGGATTTCGATCCCGAAACCATGGAAAGCCGCCTTTCTCCAGGCCTTTACGCAGCCGGCGAGATCCTCGATGTAGACGGCGACTGCGGCGGCTTCAACCTGATGTTCGCCTTCGCTTCCGGCTTGATAGCCGGAACCGAAGCAGGGGGAGGACGCTGATTTTCTTTTGAAAAAGAAAGTCAATAAAGAAAACTACATAAAAACTAACTTTAGCCGCGCATTGCGCGGCTAAAGCATAATTCATAAGGCAAACCAGACCATCCAGCCTGATCAGAAAGCCTGGGATGCTAGGAAGCAAGGGTGGCAGGATGCTGAGCTTATCGTCGCGTAAGTGATGCCGACTGTCATCCCGAATAGGGAGCCAAAGGCGACTAGCGCCCAAATTCGCGGAGCGAATAAAGCGCGTAGCCTCGCGCAAGCACAGCGTAGGGTGAGGCCGCAATCAGCTGACACCGTAGATCGGGTTTTCTGGACAGGCTGGTTACTTTTTCTTTTTGTAGATGCCAGTTACTATCAACAACAGGCACGAGCCGCCCAGGGCGATCAGGAAGCTGCCCAGGTTGAAGCCGATGATCGTTCCAAGCCCCAGCAGCGAGGCGATCCAACCGCCCAGGACGCCGCCGATGACGCCCACGACGATATTGGCGATGAGCCCCATGTTTTGATTGCGGCCCGTAATCATGCTGGCGACCCAGCCTGCGAGTCCGCCCATAATGATCCAGGAAATGATACCCATATTGTTCCTCCTTATTCGTTCCGGTCTCTCGTTGTCCGGTATCAATGCGCGTGTTTGTACGCCCCTATTATAGAATCACACGCAATATGTGTAAAGTGCTCTAGTGTTTTCTAATCAACATTTAAGCTTATCCTTATGCTTGCGCGCGGCCCCGCCGTGCGATACAATCAGCAAGGATCGTGATTTTCGGGAGTGACCAGCGTGCGCCGTATCCTGTTTATTTGCTTTGGCAACATCTGCCGCAGCCCGATGGCGGAGTTCATCATGAAGGCCCTCGTTATCAAGCGCGGCCTTCAGTCGGAATTCTATATCGAATCGCGTGGCACCAGCGCCGAGGATTTCGGCCATCCCGTCAATCCGCCCGCCGCGGCCGAACTCAAGAAGCGCGGCATCGGCTGCGCGGGTAAAACGGCCATGCAGCTGCGGCCGGAGGATTACGAGGCGTTCGACCTGCTCATCGCCATGGACGGCATGAACGCCCGCGACGTCCGGCGCATCACGGGCGGCGACCCGCAGGGCAAGCTGCACATGATGATGGAGCACACCTCCCGCGGCGGGGACGTGGACGATCCCTGGTTTACCCAGCGGTATGACGTCGCCTGCCGCGATATCCTCGAAGGCTGCGAAAGCTGGCTGGAACGGCTGACGACGGAGCAGCCGCGCGATTGACAGGCATACACGGCCGTTTATACAGACAAACAATGGGAGGGCGATGCGGCAGTGGACTTGAAACGGGAAGCGGCGCGGCATCTGTCGGATACCATCATCCCGTTCTGGACAGGGCTCCGGGACGATCGCAGCGGCGGGTTTGCCGGTTATGTCGGGTATGATTTACACGCGGACCCCGACGCGCCCAGGGGCTGCATCCAAAACAGCCGTATCCTCTGGTTTTTCTCTTCGGCTTATACGCGGCTGAGGCAGCCTGCGCTTCTGGGCTGTGCGCGCCACGCCTATCAGGCGACGGAGCGTTTTTGCGATTCCGATGAGGGCGGCCTGTACTGGCTGTGCGCGGCGGACGGCAAGCCTTTGGATGAAACCAAACATACCTACAACCACGCCTTTGCCGTGTACGCACTGGCCGCCTACGCGCGGGCAAGCGGGGACGAGAACGCGCTGAAACAGGCGCACAGGCTTTTTGAATTGATCGAAGGGCGCATGACCAGGGACGGGCAGTACCTGGACGCGTTCACCCGCCCGTTCGGGCCGCTTTCAAACGATAAACTCAGCGACAATCCCGTGCTTACGGCCCGGGGCGTGATCGCGGAAAAAACGATGAACACCATCCTGCACGTGATGGAGGCCTACACGCTTTTGTATACCGTCGGCGGGGACGCCCGCGTGCGGGAGCGGCTGCTTATGCTGCTGGAACTGATCCGAACGAAGGTGTATAATCCTCAGAAGAACCGCCTGGAGGTCTTTTTCGACAGCGGGATGCGTTCTCTGATCGACATGCAGAGCTACGGGCACGATATCGAGGCGTCGTGGCTGTGGGACCTGGCGGCGGACGCGGCTCTTACAGGCGGCAAACTTACCCGTGTGAAGCAGATCACAACGCGGCTGGCGCAGGGCGTGCTTTCGCGCGCGTTTGACGGCGAAAGCCTGGCAAACGAGATCGTCGAAGGCAAAACCGACACGCGGCGCATCTGGTGGGTGCAGGCCGAAGCGATGGTCGGCATGGTCAACCTTTGGCTAAAGACCGGCGCTCCCGCGCTGACGGAGAAGATGGAAGCGCTGTGGAACTATATACGGAAATTCATCGTGGATTCCCGCCCGGGCGGAGAGTGGTTTGCCATTGTCGGCGAGCGCGGTAAACCCCTTCAATTCCCGATTGCCGATCCATGGAAAGCTCCCTACCATAACGGACGAATGTGTATAGAGCTGATGAAACGCCTATAGAAATTCTCCCCTTGACCGCGTGAAGAGCGCTCAAAAGCGGGATACCTAAGGGCACTGCCCTTAGGCGCGGGATTGGGGCAACGAAGGAGAGCGTGTGCCCTGTGTGGCACAACCGCGTAGCGGTTAGCGAACCGGAGTTGGGAGGTTTCACAGAGCAGGTAAACGATAGTGCAACCTGTGACAATGAAACCGAGTGGAATACGCCCCAATGCCTTCGAATAAGAAAGGATATATGTATGAGCAACTTACAACTTGCGGCAGTGTTCACGGATCACATGGTGCTGTGCCGTAAAAAGAACGTGCGGGTCTTCGGTACGGCCGCGGACAGCGCGGAGGTCACGCTGTCCATCGCCGGACAAACGGTGAAAACCCTTGCCCGCAAAGGGCGGTTCGAAGCCGCGCTCGCGCCGATGCCAGCGGGTGGCCCGTACACGCTGACCGTGACCGACGGCGATACGACGCTCACGTTTGCCGACGTAATGATCGGGGACGTGTACTTCGCGGGCGGGCAATCAAACATGGAATGGCCGCTGGAGCAGGCCGAGGTCGGTCCGGAGCTTGTGAAAACGCTCGACGAGCCGATGATCCGCTATATCAACTTCCCGCATAACGCTTGGCTGGACGACAGCGCGCTTGCGGAGGAACGTAAAATGCGCTGGAAGCCGCTCAAGCCTAGCGAATGCGGCGATATCAGCGCCGTCGCCTGCCATTTCGCGCTCGAACTGCAGCCCGAGCTGAACGTGCCCGTCGGCATTATCGGATGCTACTGGGGCGGCACTTCGGTCGCCTGCTGGCTTTCCGAGGCCGCGCTGAAGCAAACCACGGCGGGCGTGAAGCTGCTGGATGAATACGCCGATAGAATCAAGAACAAATCGGACGCACAGTTCGACGCCGAGATAAAGGCCTACGACGGCGAATACCAGGCGTGGTGGAAGCGCGTGCAGGCGCTGCAGAAGGACGATCCCGGCATCCCCTGGAGCGAGATCAACGAAAAGGCCGGCGCGTGCCCGTGGCCGCAGCCGGAGGGCCGCAAGTCGGCGTACCGCCCGGCGGGGCTTGCCGAAACGATGCTCAAGCGCGCCGCGCCCTACACCCTCACGGGTTTTCTGTACTATCAGGGTGAGGAGGACACCAAGCACCCGCCGTTGTACCGTCCGCTGCTGATGACGCTGATCGCTTTCTGGCGCGATTTGTTCCTGGACACAGCGCTGCCGTTTTTAAACGTCCAGCTGCCGATGTTCATCGCCAAAGGCGAGGAGGATGTCCGCAACTGGCCGCCGATCCGCCGGGCGCAGGAGCAGGTGTACGCGGACATGCGCAACACCGGCCTTGCCGTGCTCATCGACTGCGGCGAGTTTGACAACATCCATCCCAAGGACAAGAAGACCGTCGGACACCGCTTGTATTTGCAGGCGCTGAAGGTGGTGTACGGGCGGGACGTGCAGGCGGACAGCCCGCGCGCCCTCTCGGTGCGCCTTGAAGGCGACGCGCTGCTCGTTGCCCTGAGCGAGCCGGTGCGCATCACCGGCGAGGCGGCGCTGTTTGAGCTCGCCGGCGAGGACGGGGAATTCCGCCCCGCGCTTTGCGAGATCGAAGGCCAGGAGCTACGCGTATTTGCAGAAGCCGTGCCTGCGCCCACAGCCGTGCGCTACGCCTGGGTGAACTACGGCGAAGTGCATGTGTTCGGCTTGAGCGGGCTGCCGCTTGCGCCGTTTGCGCTGGAACTGTAAGGCCGGACCCGGCATTTTACCCGCCCGAATCAGGGCGGGTTTTCCGCGCCCGGGCCGTTTAGCGGGCGGGAACCGCGCTCCGGTAAAGCCAGTTTGCTGTTTCGGAAAAACCCTATCCGTGGTATGATAATCGCGGGGAGGGGAGCATATGCGCGTCACGGTGATCGGCAGCGGCCGCTGGGGCTCGTTCCTGGCATGGTACGCCGACCGCCTGGGGCACGCCGTCCGCCTGATCGGGCGCGAAAGCTCGCCCCGGTTTCAGGCGCTTGTGTCCGCCCGTACCAACGGCCTGGTCACCCTGAGCGATCGCGTGGAACTTTGCTCAACGCTTGACCGGAACGCGGACGTAGCGATGATTTCCGTCTCCTCCCAGTCGCTGCGCGAAGTATTGAAGGAACACGCGGATACGCTGCACGGTATCCCGCTGGCGCTTTGCATGAAGGGGCTGGAAATGGTCTCGGGCAAGCGGCTGTCTACTGTCGTGCGCGAGGAGCTGGGCGAGGCGCAGCCGGTCGCGGTGTGGCTAGGGCCCGGGCACGTGCAGGAGTTTATGCGCGGCGTGCCCAACTGCATGGTGATCGACTCAGAGGACGAAGCCCTGAAAACCATGCTGGTCGAGGCGTTGTCCGGCGAGCTGATCCGCTTTTACTACGGGCGCGACCTCATCGGCTCGGAGATCGGCGCGGCGGCCAAAAACGTGGTTGGTATCGCCGCGGGCGTGCTGGACGGGCTGAGGCTTTCCACCCTCAAGGGCGCGCTGATGAGCCGCGGCACGCGCGAGGTGGCGCGGCTGATACGGGCCCTGGGCGGCAACGAACTCAGCGCCTACGGGCTTTGCCACCTGGGCGATTACGAGGCCACGGTGTTTTCCCCTTATAGCCACAACCGCCGTTACGGCGAATGCCTGGTGACGGGGGAGGCATACCGGGAGCTTGCCGAGGGCGTATCCACCGCCGAGGCGCTGATGGAGCTGGAAGGGCAAACCGGCGTGGAACTGCCCATCTGCCATGCGGTGTACAGCGTGCTGTATGAAAAAACGGACATGCAATCGACTCTTGGAAGCCTGTTTGAAAGAACCTTAAAAATGGAATTCTGATTGAAATAGGGAACAAGGAAGGAACCGTATGAAAGACAAGAAGAAACCGAAATTCACAGATATCGGCGGGCAGGCGGTGCTTGAGGGCGTGATGATGAAAGCCCCCGACGCCGTGGCCGTCGCCGTACGCAGGCCGGACAAGACGATCGTCGTGCACCGCGCGAAATACACCGCGCCTTCCAAAAAGCACAAATGGCTGGGCTGGCCGTTTGTCCGCGGCGTCGTCAACATGGGCTCCATGCTCTCCCTGGGCATGAAGACCCTGCAAAAGTCGACCAACATGCTCGGGGTGCTGGACGAGGAGCCGTCCAGGTTTGAAAAGTGGCTGGCGGACAAACTCGGCAAGGGAGTCGACAAGATCGTGATGGGCACGGCGGTCACGCTTGCCGTCATCCTGTCCATCGTGCTGTTCTTCGCCATCCCGGAGGGCTTTGCCAGGCTGCTGAAAGGCGTATGGGCCGACGGCAGCCTGAACTGGCTGGTGAATCTCCTGTCCGGCGTCCTGCGTATCATGATTCTGATCGGCTATATCATGGTCTGCGCGCTGGTGCCGGACGTGCGCCGCACCTTCCAGTACCACGGCGCGGAGCACAAGGCCGTGTACAACCACGAAGCGAAAAAGCCCCTGACGCCCGAGACCGCGCAGCAGTTTTCCACCCTGCACCCCCGCTGCGGCACCAGCTTTCTGCTGCTGGTGTTTGTAATCTCCATCATCCTGTTCACGCTGGTGGGCTATCAGGGCAACGTGTACCTCTGGCGGCTTTTAAGCCGCCTGGCACTTTTGCCCGTGGTCGCGGGCGTCAGCTACGAGATATTGAAGCTCCTGGCTCATTCAAACGGCACGCTGGCCCGCGCGCTGCGCTGGCCGGGCGTCCAGCTTCAGCGGCTGACCACCAGAAAACCGGACGACGGCATGGTGGAAGTCGCCATCGTGTCCATGAACGTCGCCCTCCACGGCATGCCCAAACACGCCGAGAAAACCTCCGAAGGCTGGGCCATCCTTAAAAGCTACAGGGAAAGCGACCCGGATTATACGCCCGACGCGGACGCGGAATCCGCGGGAGATCAGGAAGCGGTATGACCATACAGGAAGCGGCACGGCTGGGCGCGGAGACGCTTAAGCAAGTGCCCGACCCGCGCATCGACGCCGAACTGCTTTTATGCAGCGTGACGGGGATGGAGCGATTCGAATTATCCCTAAATCCCGCACGGGAGCTGACGGACGCGCAGGAACTGCGGTACCGCGCCGCTCTTCGCCAGCGCGCAGAAAGGAAACCGCTGCAATATATCCTGGGTACGCAGGATTTCTACGGCTGCGAACTGCGGGTGGACGAAAACGTGCTCATTCCCCGCCCGGAAACGGAAAGCCTCTGCGAACAGGCGCTTAGGTGCATGGAGGGCATCCGAAACTCCAGGGTCGCGGACGTCTGCACGGGAAGCGGCGCAATTGCGATCGCAATCAAGAAAAACCGCTCCGACGCGCAGGTCTGGGCGACGGAACGCAGCGAAGACGCGCTGCGGGTAGCCAAAGAAAACGCGGAGCGAAACGCGGCGGAGATCGCGTTTTTACAGGGGGATTTATTGAAACCTTTGAATGGCATGACCTTCGATATCATCCTGTCCAACCCGCCCTATGTGAAGACCGCGGATCTGGACGCGCTCCAGCCCGAGGTGCGGCGGGAGCCGCGCATGGCGCTGGACGGCGGGGAGGACGGGCTGACGTTCTACCGCAGGTTTGCTACGGAAGCGCCGGAGTATTTGAAGCCGAACGGCAGGATATTGCTGGAACTCGGCGACGGGCAGGCGGAGGCGGTAAGCGATATTTTTGCCGCTTCGCGGCGGTTTGACGGCGTCCGCATCCACACGGACTTGTTCGGCAAGCAGCGCGTACTGGAGGCACAACACTGTTTTCCATAGCTGGGGATTCTTGTGCGACATCATCCCCAAAAGCAAAGGAGCACAGTTATGTTTAGGAAATTCGACTTTATCACGGCGCGGCATCAGGAGCTGAGCGAAGCCATCGTCCAGCCCGAAACGATCGCCGATACCGAAAAATATCAGGAATTACTAAAGGAACTCGCCGCGATCACCCCGCAGGCGGAGGCCTGGCAGGCGTACCGGGACACCCTCATGCAGATCGGCGAGGCGAAGGAGATGCTTTCGCTGCCCGATATGGCCGACATGGCCGCGGACGAGCTCAGGCGCCTGGAAGTGCTCAGGGAAACGCAGGAAGAAGAACTGCGGCTTTTGCTCATTCCCAAGGATCCGGACGACGACCGCAGCGTGGTGATGGAGATCCGCCAGGGCGCGGGCGGGGACGAGGCCGCGCTGTTTGGCGCCATCCTGCTGCGCATGTACGCGCGCTTTGCCGAGCGCCACCGCCTGAAGCTTTCGCCGGTCAGCTACAACATGACCGAACTCGGCGGCGTGAAGGAAGCGGTGTTCAACATCAAGGGCAAAGGCGCGTTCAGCCGCCTCAAGTTCGAAAGCGGCGTGCACCGCGTGCAGCGCGTGCCGACCACCGAATCCTCCGGCCGCATCCACACCTCCACCGCGACCGTGGCGGTGCTGCCGGAGGCCGAGGACGTGGAAGTCGACATCAGCGAACAGGATCTGCGCATCGACGTGTACCGTTCCTCCGGGCACGGCGGCCAGTGCGTCAATACCACCGATTCGGCCGTGCGCATCACCCACCTGCCCACCGGGCTTGTGGTGACCTGCCAGGACGAGAAGAGCCAGATCAAAAACCGCGCCAAGGCCATGATGGTCTTAAGAACACGGCTCTACCAGAAGATGCGCGACGAGAAGGAAGCCGAATACGCCGCGCACCGGCGCGGGCAGTTGGGCACGGGCGACCGTTCCGAGCGCGTGCGCACCTACAATTTCCCGCAGGGCCGCGTGACCGACCACCGCCTCAGCGGTTCCGACGACACGCGCAAGAACTTCGGCATCGACGGCATTCTGGACGGCGACCTGGACGGGCTGATCGACGCGCTGACCCTGCAGGATCAGGCCGAGAAGCTTAAGGCGATCGGGGCGTAAGCGATGCATACGCAGATCAGCCCGCCGACGGAGCGCACCGTCCGCAGGGCGGCGAAGCTTTTGCAGGCGGGCGAACTCGTGGCCTTTCCCACCGAGACGGTCTACGGCCTGGGTGCGAACGCTTTGGACGCGCGGGCGGTCGGCAGGATCTTTTCCGCCAAGAACCGCCCGGCGGACAACCCGCTGATCGTGCACGTGGCAAGCCCCGTGGCGGCGGAGGAACTCTGCCACGTGACCAATGACGCCCGCCGCCTGATGGAGGCCTTCTGGCCGGGGCCGCTGACGCTGCTGCTGCAAAAGAAGCCCGTTATTCCCGAAATCACCAACGCAGGGCTTTCAAGCGTCGCCGTGCGGATGCCGGACCATCCCGTGGCGCTCAGGCTGCTTGAAGCCTGCGGCCTGCCCGTCGCCGCGCCCAGCGCCAACCGCAGCGGCAGGCCGAGCCCGACCACCGCGCGGCACGTGCTGGACGACCTGCGCGGCCTCATCCCGCTGATCCTGGACGGAGGCGCCTGCAAGGTGGGGCTGGAATCCACGGTGCTGGACATGACGGGGGAAACGCCCGCCATCCTGCGCCCCGGCGGCGTCACGCCGGAGATGCTTGCAAGCGTGCTGCCCGGCGTTCGCGTGGCCGAGACCGCCATGCGCCCGCTGCTGGACGGCGAGACGGCCAAAAGCCCCGGAATGCGGCACGCGCACTATTCGCCCAAAGGCAGACTAACGCTGGTCGAAGGCGAGCCGGACGCCGTGGAAGCCGCCTGCAAGCGGTTGTACCGCGAGGCGGAGGCGGACGGAAAGAAGGCCTGCCTGCTGGTCGCCCAAGAACGCCTGCCCGCGTACGCGGGATATGACACCCATACTCTGGGCAGCCTGCGCGCGCCCGAGACCATCGCGCAGACCCTGTTCGCGGCGCTGCGCGAAATGGACGAAACCGGCGTGGAGATCATCCTCTGCGAGGCGGTGGAGACGTCCGGCATCGGCCTGGCGGTGATGAACCGCCTGCGCCGCGCGGCGAATTTCCATATTATCAGGGCATAACACTTGCTACCCCCACGGTCAACGCGAAGGAGGAAACCCGCAATGACGGAGATCGTACTCAATATCACCCCGTTTGAGGAAAAAATCTCGCTGCACAGCTATTTAAAGGACCAGTTGGGCTTCCCGTTTTATTACGGAGCCAACCTGGACGCGCTGTACGACGAGCTTGCAAGCATCGGGCAGCCGACGCAGATCACGCTGATCTACAACGATCATCCCATCACTGGGCATGAACGCTATATCCCGCGCATGGTCGAGGTATTCCGGGCCGCGGCGCAGGATAATTACCATATCAAACTGACGGTACGGGAATCCCAAACGGAATAGAAGGAGGACGATCATATGATTTTAGACGGAAAATTATGGATCGGCACGGCGGAGCATGAGCCCGTCTGCCTCGAACCGAAGATGGCCAACCGCCACGGGCTGATCGCGGGAGCGACCGGCACGGGCAAGACCGTCACGCTCAAGGTGATGGCGGAAGGCTTTTCCGCCATGGGCGTGCCCGTATTCCTGTCAGACATCAAGGGCGACCTCTCCGGCATGATCCGCCCCGGGGAGAACACGGACGCCCTCGCCTCGCGGCTGATCGCCACGGGCGTTGACCGCTTCTCCTTTGAAGCCTTCCCCGCGGAATTCTGGGATGTGTACGGCGAGCAGGGGCATCCCGTGCGCACCACGGTCAGCGAGATGGGGCCGCTGCTGCTTGCGCGGCTTTTAAGCCTGAACGAGACGCAGGCGGGAGTGCTTTCTATCCTGTTCCGCATCGCGGACGACGAGAATATGCTGCTTTTGGATCTCAAGGATCTCAAGGCCATGCTCGTGTACGCGGGGGAGAACGCGGAACGCTACACGCTTAACTATGGCAACATAGCCAAGGCCACCGTCGGCGCCATCCAACGCGCCGTGGCCGTGCTGGAAGACCAGGGCGGGGATCGGTTCTTCGGCGAACCGGCGCTTGAGATCACCGACTGGCTGCGCCAGGACGAGGAAGGCCGCGGTGTCATCAACATCCTGGCCTGCGACAAGCTGTTCCGCAATCCCCTGATGTATTCCACCTTCCTTTTATGGATGCTCTCCGAGCTTTACGAGACCCTGCCCGAGCAGGGCGACCAGGACAAACCGCGCATCGTGTTCTTCTTTGACGAGGCGCATCTGCTGTTTAACAACTGCCCCAAAGTGCTGCTTGACAAGATCGAGCAGATCGTGCGCCTGATCCGCTCCAAGGGCGTGGGCGTATACTTCGTCACCCACAATCCCGTGGACGTGCCCATGAACGTGCTGGGTCAGCTCGGCAACCGCGTGCAGCACGCCATGCGCGCCTTTACGCCCGTCGATCTGAAAGGCGTGAAGGTCGCCGCCGAGACCTTCCGGCAGAACCCGGCGCTGGATACCGAGGAGGTCATCACGAAGCTCTCTACCGGCGAAGCGCTACTCTCGTTCCTGGATGAAAAGGGCGCGCCGGCGGTGGTCGCCCGCGCGCTGATTCTGCCGCCGCAAAGCGCCATGGGCACCATCGGCGACGATCTGCGCAGGACCTTTATCGATACCGGCGCGTTCGCCGGCGTGTACGATACGCCCGTAGACCGCAACAGCGCCTACGAGTACCTGGCCGCCTCCATGAACCTCGGGCGGCAGGCCGCGCCCGCGCCCGTTCCAACGGAGCCGATGCCTGCGTTCGTCGCCGCACCCGTGCCCGCGCAGGCGCAGCAAAAGGCGCCGCAGGCGCCCGCCTTTATGGTGTACGATCCCGCGACAGGCGGCTATCAGGCCAAGGAGATTCCGTCGATGACGGCCGTGCAGGAAACCGAGCCCGAACCCGCACCGCAACTGGTGCAGAGCACACAGCAGAGCGTGCTGATGCTGGATACGGCGACGGGGCAGTACGTGCGCAGGGAGATGACGCTGGTGCTCGATCCCGCCACGGGGCGATACGCGCCCGTGATGAGCGAGGAGGAGAAGAAAGCCGCGGCCCAGGCGCAGAAAGACAGGCTCAAGGAGCAAAGGGAACAGGAAAAAGTCGCGCGCCGCGAGCATATGGACGAACTGCGCGAGGAGCGCGCCGAGCGCGCCCGCCGCAACGACAGCGTGCTGGGCCGCGTGAAAAACACCGCCATCTCTACCGCCACGCGCACCGTGGTCAGCCAGATGACGCGTGGCATCCTTGGCGGGTTGATTGGCAAGAAGTAATTTCATGCGAACCCAAACCTTTCATATGGGGGATTTGCGTCGTTTTTTGCCCGCGCTCCGCGTCACAAATACTCGACATAGCGCTGCTATGCCTTCGTATTCGTTCCTTGATCGCGAATAAAATACTCGCAAATCGCTCCACGTCAAGGATTTGGATTCGCATGAAATACTCTTGGCTTTTGCAAAAACGGAGGAGGATAACGCTTGCCACGCTATCAATACAAATACCGCAGGCCGCAGCGCCGCAAAACGCGGATGGGGCGCGTGCTGCTGCTCATCCTTGTTTTGCTGCTGATCGGCTATCCGTTTTTCGAGGCGTTTCACCTGAACGTGCAGGAGCACACCACGGAGCTCAAAGGCCTGCCTTCGACGCTTCGCAACCTGAAAATCGTGTATCTTACCGACATCCATCAAAACCTGTGGAACAGTCAAAACCGCACCGATGGGGTCATCAAGGCCGTCAACAGCCTGGGCGCCGATCTGGTGCTGCTTGGCGGCGATTACGCCGACGACGCCGGCAGCGCCATCGCGTTTTTCGAGAGCTTGCCGCTGATCCAGGCGCGGCTTGGCGCTTTCGGCGTGCTGGGAAATAACGACCGCAACGAATCGACGACCGATTTGAAAAACTTGATCCAGGCCATGAAGGACGCGGGCGTCACCCCGCTGATCAATGAGGTCGCTTCCATCAAAGTGGGGCAGGCCACCCTGTACATCGCGGGCATCGACGATCTGGAAACGGGCGATCCGGATGTTGAGGGCGTTGCGGCGCAGGTGAGCGCGGATGACTTCGTCATCCTCCTGGGACACAACCCCGACCTGCTGACCGACGCGGTGAAGGCTGTGGACAAGGACGGAAAGACTCACTGGTTCGATTTGGCGCTGTTCGGGCATACCCACGGCGGGCAGATCACGCTGTTCGGTAAGCCCCTGCTCGCGGCCTTCAGCCCCGACACCTCCTCGCGCTACCTCTCCGGCTGGATCATCGAAAACCGCGCGGAGATACTCGTTTCGAATGGTGTCGGCACAACGATCGTTCCGATGCGGTTATTTGCGCCTGCGCAAATACACCTCATCAGGTTACGTTAGGACGATAGGGATTTCATCCCTATAATCCTGTTCAGGGGCAGTGCCCCTGAACCCCATAGAAAAGCCGCGCATTGCGCGGTTTTTATAATTCTTCCATGTGGTTTTCTTTTGCTTTCTTTTCTTTTTCTAGAAGAAAAGAATAGGCGTCTTTATCATCGATTGAAAATATATAATTAAGTATTGACTTATAAAGATAAGTAAGATATAATATAATTCAGTAAATACTTAATCATAAAATCCGGGAGGGCATCATGGATAAGCTGATATTGCGGTTCAAGGCATTGGGCGACGAGACAAGGTTCAAAGTATTCCTGCTGCTTGCGGACCAGCAGATATGCGTCGGCGGGCTGGCGAGGATATTGGATATATCGGAATCGGCCGTATCGCAGCACATCAAAGTACTCAGGAGCGCCGATTTGATCAAAGGCGAAAAGGTCGGCTATTTCGTTCACTACAAGGTGCAGACGAACGTTCTTGCAGAAATCAAAGGCATCATCGAACAACTGGCAAACGGCGTAGAATTGAAAGAACAGAAAGCAAGACTGGGCATCGACAGTGCGACGTGCGAAAGGCAATGCAAAAAGCGCGGCGCGGATTGCGGGGCATAATATGCTGTATCTCTATTTGCTGGCCGGAGGCGCCCTAGCCGCATCCCTGCTCAAGGACCGGAACAAAACGAAAAAGGCGCTGCAAGCCGCATGGAAGATGTTCATCAAGATGCTGCCGATGATCCTGGGTATCGTCGCGGCGGTTTCCCTGTTATTGTACGTTTTGCCGGATAATGTCATCGCGGAATATCTGGGAGCGGAAAACAGCCTTGCTGGAATTGGCTTCGCTTTGATCATAGGGTCGGTTTCATTATTGCCCGGGTTTATCACCTTCCCGCTCAGCGGACTGCTGCTGCGGCAGGGGGTAAGCTACACGGTTTTGGCCGCGTTCACCACCACGCTGATGATGGTCGGAATCATCACCTTTCCCATGGAGCGTAGGTTCTTTGGTACAAAGCTGTCGGTTTATAGAAATATCGCCGGATTTGTTATCGCGCTGCTTGTTTCCCTGTGTATCGGGCTGGTTTACGGAGAGGTGTTTTGATGGAGCAGAAAAAGAAAAAGCCCGTCGTGCTGTATGTTTTTCTGGGGCTGTATCTGCTGTTTGTCGCTGTGTCCTTTATCATCAATTTTGAGCCGGGGAAAACTATATTCGATCATTTCACCCTGTTCGTCGTCGATATGTTTAAACTATTCCCGGCTGCGTTTATTCTGGTCGGACTGTTTATGGTTTGGGTGGACCGCGGCGTGGTGGAGCGGTATTTCGGGGAGTATTCGGGGTTTAGAGGACACCTGCTGGCGATTCTTCTGGCCTGCACCACACTCTACCCCTTTGTCGTCGTATTGCCGATGGCGAGCGACTTGTACAAGAAAGGAGCAAAGCTGGAAATCGTGCTCACGTATCTGGGAGCCAGCGCGATATGCAGAATACCGATGACGATATTTGAGGCGACATTCCTTGGCATTCCGTTTACGATCATCAGATATGCGGTGTCCCTGCCGCTGATCATCGTCAGTTCGATCGTCATCGGTAAATTAATGAAAAAGAAGCAAGCTAAAATGGGATAAACAAACCGCGCTCCATTAAAATCAAATACCGCGCAATGCGCGGCATTTGATGCGGGGATCAGGGGCACTGCCCCTGATCAGGGTTATAGGGATGAAATCCCTATCGTCCTAATTCGTTTGATTACAACTAACGACGCCCCGTTCCGCGTCAAGCGTCACCACCACGCCGGACTTGAGAATCTTCGTGGCGTTCTTCGCGCCGATGACGACGGGCAGGTCGAGGCTCATGGCGGCGATAGCGCCGTGGCCGTTTGGATCGTCGTCCTCCAGCACCAGCCCGGAAGCCTTGCGGATCTGCGGCAGCAGGGCGTTTGTGGTCTGGCGGATCACCAGGATGTCGCCGTCCCGGAAGGTATCCAGGGCGTCCTGCTCGCCTTGGCACACGCACAGCTGCGCACAGACGCTGGAACGGCTGATGCCGCTGCCCGTTACCAGGATATGCCCCACCACGTGCACCTTCATCAAATTCGTGGTCCCGCTGACGCCAAGGGGCACGCCCGCGGTCATCACCACCACCTCGCCGTCGTGCAGCAGCCCGGCTTTCTCGCCGGCCTCCACGGCGCGTTCGAACAGCTCGTCGGTATTGTAGGCCTCTTCCATCGTCAAGGGTATCACGCCCCAGCTCATGTTGAGCTGGCGGCGGGTGCCTTCGTCCGTCGCGCAGCAGATGATGGGGCAGCTCGGGCGGTATTTGGAGATCATGCGCGCGGTGTGGCCGGACTTGGTCACGGCGATGATCGCCGCCGCGCCCAAATCGTGCGCGCTGGTGACCGCGGAATGGCTGATGGCGTTGGTGACGTCCGGGATGCGCCTGCCTTCACGCTCGGAAAAGCGCTTGACATAATCGATGTCACTTTCGGTGCGCGCGGCGATGCGCACCATGGTCTTGACCGCCTCCACGGGGTATTTACCCGCGGCGGTCTCGCCCGAGAGCATGATGGCGGAGGTGCCGTCGTAGATCGCGTTGGCGACGTCGGTCGCCTCGGCGCGGGTGGGGCGCGGGTTGTGCATCATGCTGTCGAGCATCTGTGTGGCGGTGATCACGGGCCGGCCGGAGGAATACCCCTTGCGGATCAGCCGCTTCTGGATCACGGGCACGTCCTCCAGCGGAATCTCCACGCCCAAATCGCCGCGGGCGATCATGATGCCGTCGGATACGCGCAGGATCCCGTCGATATTGTCCACGCCCTGGCGGTTCTCGATCTTGGCGATGATCTTGGGATCCTCGCCGTCCTCGCGCCCGAGCAGCTTGCGGATCTCCAGGATATCTTCGGCGCAGCGCGTGAACGACGCGGCGATGAAATCGATGTGGTTTTGCAGCCCGAAGCGGATGTCCAGAACATCCTGCTTTCTCAAAAACGGGATGTTTAAAGGCGTGCCCGGCACGTTCACGCTCTTGTGGTCCGAGATCACGCCGGCGTTTTCCACGCGGCAGAGGATATCCCCGTCCTCGATTTTGGTCACGGTCATGGCGATCAGCCCGTCGTCCAAAAGCACGGCGTCGCCCACGCGCAGGTCCTGCGCCAGGGAAGGCCAGGTAACGGACACCTGCTGCGCCGTGCCCGGCACGGATTTCGCGCACAAACGAAAAAGCTGCCCCTTTTTCAGCGCAACTTCCCCGGTTTCGAAGGCTCCCACACGGACCTCCGGGCCCTTGGTATCCAGCATGATTGCGACGGGTAGATCCAGCTCCTCGCGCAGCCGCCTCACCCGTTCCATCGTCGCCCCGTGGGACTGGTGCGTGCCGTGGGAGAAGTTGAGCCGCGCGACGTGCATCCCCGCGCGCATCAATTCGCGCAGGGTATCGTCGTCGGCGGTCGACGGGCCGAGCGTGCAGATGATTTTCGTCTTGATAAAGGTCATGCCGTTTCCTTTCGCCTGCCGGCGCGCCTATTTCGTTTCCAGTTTCAGCAGGAACTCCTTTATACGAAGGCCGCCGCCGTAGCCCACCAGCTTGCCGTTCGCGCCGATCACGCGGTGGCAGGGGATGAAGACGGGCAGCGGGTTACGGTTGTTCGCCATACCGACGGCGCGCGCCGCGTTCGGCTTGCCGAGCTGCCTTGCGATCTCGCCGTATGCGCGCGTTTCGCCGTAGGGGATAGCCTGCAGCGCGGCCCAGACCGCCTGTTGGAACGCCGTGCCCGAAGGCTGAAGCGGCACGGAAAAGGCTTTGCGCTTTCCGTCAAAATATTCGTTTAACTCCTGCGCCGCCTTGCGCAGCAGCGGCGTGGATTGCTTTCGCTCGCCGTCGTTTTCCCGCGCTTTCAGCCGCAGTTCCGTAAGCTTGCCATCGGCCTCGGCCAATGTCATATTGCCAAGCGGCGTTTCGATGGTCTGTACGGTCGTCATAATCAGGCCTCCTGCCGGGTCAGCGTATGGTAGAGCGAAAAGGGGCACAGGAACAGCACGGCGGCGCAGAGAGCCAGCAGCGCGTAATCGCGGAAGATATCGGCCGAACCGTCCATGGAGAACTCCAGCATCACGCAGGCCGCAACGAGGAGCAGCGCGACCAGCCAGGTGAGGATCAGGCGCGGGTTCGCGCCCTTTGTCCTGAGGAAAAACGCGAGATACGCGCCCATCGCGGCCAGGATGACGATTCCCAATACGATATGGTCGGTCAGGTCCAGCACGTGGTTGATCGGCGAGATCATCATAATGAGCACGACCGCCATGATCGGCAGCATCGCCCACGCGGCGGTCACAGCGTCGCGCGCCCCGCGCGTTTTGCTAAAGCGGCGGCAGAAAATCCCCAGCACGATCAATATGGACAACAGCCCCAGCACCTGCTGGATGCGGATGAACGAGATCACCAGATGCCCGTCGTCGCGCATGCTTTCAAACAGCATCTGCCCCGCGCCGTATAGCGTGAAAAACAGCATCGCTAGATCACCGTCGCGGCGGTTCCTGTTCCGCCGGAACAATACCATCGCGCCCAGTATCAGCAGCGCGAACACCGCCTCGTAGCGGAACACCGCCAGGCGGTGCAGCTCCATCGCGCCCATTTTCTCGGTGACGAACAGGATCGGCAGGCTCTGCGCCACCGCGCCTACGTCCACCTGTCGGCCGACGCCCAGCACTTCCGTGAATCCTTCGGCAAGCCGCATCCCGATGATCAGCACGCCAAGCGGCAGGATGACGGCGTCCAGAAACGACCGGACATTGAGCTTTTTGAGTTTCGCGGCGATCAGCGCGGCGAGCACCAGGCCCATCAGCATCCCTGCCATGGAGTAGCCGCCGTCCCAGAAGTACAGCATCTTTACAGGCTGTTCGATCGTGTGGAAAAAATAGGTATAGTTCGCCACGCAGAACGCGGCGCGTGAAAACAGGATACCCAGCGGGATGCCCAGGACGCCGTAGAGCACCACGGCCTCGGCGATGAACTGCGTTTTGCGGTACTGGAAAAACAGGATTCCCAGATAGCACAGCGCGCTCAAGCCTACGGTTAGCCCGTAAAACGATCCGGTGACGCCCAGCACATTGAATGTCATACGCACACCCCGCTAATTGTCGATCGCCGTCGCGAAATAGATCACATCGCTTACGTCGCGCTCGTGGACGTCCTTGATGGAGAGCAGCTGGTGATGGAACACCAGCGCCGAGGAATTGCCGCCGTCCAGCGCGTAAGCCTGCTCGCAGCCGATCTCGTGCATATAGGCGGCAAGCTCTTCCACGGTCACGCCCTTGCTTTCGTCGGTGCGCCCGTCCACCGTCACCAGCGCGTAGGTGAGCGGCGCAAGCTGCCCGATGGCGGCGCGCGGGTTGACGTCGTGGGGATCGCCCAGGTATTCCTCGGGGATCTCCATCAGCTCGCCGTCCACCACCAGCGCGGGGCCGAAGTAGAACGCGTTGATCAGCTCATGTTCCGTAAGGAACGCATCCACGGCGTCCTCCTCAACGCTTTTTGTATCGCCGTGTATGATGATATGAAAGTCGGAGTTTTCGTCGACCAGCAGCAGGTCGGTCATACTGGAGGGCTTCCACCGGTGGATCTCGCCCTGGCGTACGATATAGCCGTTGCCGCTGTCCGTGCGGGTATAGTAGTCCCCGTTGATGAGCACCACGGCGTTCATGCTCTGGGAAAACACGGTGGATTTCAGCGTGCGGCCGGAGCCGAACTTGCCCGCGATGGCCGTGCGCATCTGGCTTGGCGTGGCGATCTTCACATACGCAATGTGGAAGGTTGAGTCATACAGGCGTTCTTCCGTGATCTCCACGATGATGGTATCATCCTGATAGCCGGTCTCGGTAAAATTCTCCTCGATCGGCACGCGTCCGGGTTCGGTCAGGTCCAACGGCAGGTAGGCGACGTCGTTGGTCGGTAAAATCACGTCGATCAAGCCCGTACTCGCTAAATATCCGATGGGGTTAAACAGACTGTAATCCCATGCATCCTCAGAATCCATATCCGTCGTGACCTCGTCCTGATACCGCGCCGCCGCCTCGGGGAGTATGGCGCCCGAAGGCGCTAAGAAAGTAAGCGAAAGCGCCATCAGCACGGCGATGACGATCAGCGTTATATTGCGCAGTTTATTTGATTTCATAGCAAGCCTGCCTCTCTGTGTTGTTTCCCATATTATATAACATCGGGAAGCGCTCCACAAGACTATGCCCCGCGAACGCCGTGAGACTATATGTAAAAAAACAGTAAGAAACGAGCCCCGGCCACAGCTAAGGCTCGTATATTGAACAGACGGTTATCAGGCGCTTTTCCCGATTATCCTTCCGGGCAGCATCGGCAGGATGATCCAGCCTAGCGCCATCGCGATCCCGGCGGTGATAAGCTGCACGAGCTGCAGGCCGGCCGCCGTGGAAACCGCGGCGGAGAACGCGACCTGGTTGACCGAGGTCAGCACCGTGGATTGCCCGAAACCGATCACGGCGTACTTCACCGCAGCGGCGACTACGCCGGTGATCAGCCAGCGCGGCAATATGATGGTCAGCGAAGACTTATCTTTCAATGCGAACAGTGCATACAGCAGCACAAGCACCAGGTTGCCCGCGAGGATCCACGGCAGCATCTGCACCAGTTTGATGTGCCCCTGCAGCAGCGCGACCAGCGGCGTGGCGACCGCGACCGAGACCCCGCCCCAAAGCCCGACGGCCGTCGCTGCGATGATCAGGCAGAGGTTGACGAGGCTTGAGATGATGTAGGTGGTCACGATGGTATCGCCCAGCACGAAGCGAAGCTGCTGAAACACCACGGCAAGCGCGATCAGCAGCGCCGTTGCGACCATTTTTCGGATATTCTGAGAACTCATATTGATAACTCCTTATTTTTTCTTGGACAGGGCGCTTTTGACCTGCACGCCCTTCAGGTTGCCGAGCTTGGCCGTAAGGGAGCCGAGCGCAAGGTTTTCGCCCTCCACGATCAACCCGATGACGGCCGACGCGGCGCGGTTGTCGGGCACGCCGATACGCGCCCTGACCACCGCCGAATACTCGCCGATGATGTGGTTGATCTCGTCGGCGGCTCCGCGGTCGTCCATCACGATGCCGATAAAGCCCAGCCTGGTTTCCTGTTCCATTTCGGTATCCTCCATGTTGAAAAAGACAACGGTTGCTTGCAATATTAGCTAGCCGTTGTCCAAATAGATCTTCGCCACAGGCGTTCCTCCTCTCTCTTCGCCTTTGGCCTTGCCTCGGGCGTCAACAGGGTTCGGGATATAATCTTCGCATTCGCCCTGATGGCCGCGCCACGCGGGGGTCATGCTTTACAGGATAAAGTATACTACAAAACCACTTGGGATGAAACCGCGGCGTTTCATGGTTCATTCGGGTTAACATACGTTTAGGATAATGCTAATTCTAATTCTCAGACGCGGGGTAGCTTGCGAGTATTTTGAGTCGCAGCCGAGAAAGGAAACCGCGGGCATAGTGGAGATATGTCAAGGTTTCCTGACAAAGGCTGCGGCCAAAAGACGACGCAGGATGCCTGCGGATGAGGGTTAGAATCAGCATTAATCCTGTATTAGCCCCAGCGCGACTTCGTAGGCTTTCTGAAGCTGCACGTCGCTCAGATCGCCGAACTGGAACACCGTATTTTCCTCATCCTCGGGCAGCATCGCCTCGATATCGGGCGTGATGCCGATCTTGTTGAGGGAGTTTCCGTTGGGGGTGAAGTACTGGGCGCTGGTCACCTGCATGCCGGCGGTGTTGGCGTCGTACGGGTCCAGCGCGATCACGGACTGCACCACGCCCTTGCCGAAGCTCTGCACGCCGACCACCGTGGCCAGGCCGTAGTCCTGCAGCGCGCCTGCGAGGATCTCGGAGGATGAGGCGGAATACTCGTTGAGCAGGACCACGATGGGGACAGAAAGCTTCCCCTCGCTTGCGTAGTAGAACTCCTGATAGCCCGAGCGGTCTTCCAGGTAGGTCACGACGTCGCCGTCGATAAAGTTGCCCGCGATATCCACGGCGTCCTGCACCCAGCCGCCGGGATTGTCGCGCAGGTCAAAGATCAGCGCTTTCATGCCCCGGGCCGCCAGCGCGTCCAGATGCTCCTTGAAGCTCTCGGCGCAGTCGCCCGCGAACTCGTACAGGAGGATATAGCCCACGCCGCCGTCCAGCATCATCGAGGACACGCGGTTGACGTGGATCACGGCGCGCTCCACGTCAAACTCGAGGATCTCGTTGTCGCGCAGCACGCTTAGATGCACGCTTTCGCCCACCACGCCGCGCATGGTGTCCACCGCTTCCTGCAGGGTGTAAACGTTCACGTCGATGTCTTCCACGGTTACCAGCACGTCGCCCTTGCGCAGGCCCGCGGCCTCGGCGGGGCTGCCCTCAAAGGTACGGATGATGGTGCAAAGCTCCGTTAAATAGCTTGCGGAGATCTGGATGCCGATGCCGGCGTACTCGCCCTCGTCGTCCTCCCAGAGCTCCTGGAACTGCTCGGCGGTGTAGTAATAGGAATAGGGGTCCTTCAGCGCCGCGACCATGCCGGCCTTGGCGCCTTCCAGCAGCGTGTCAAAATCCGTTTCCTCGTAGAAATACGCGTCGATATACTCGGCGATCAGGTCGAGTTCGGCGTATTTCTGATAACGGTCGTAATCGGATTTGGAGATGGTTACGGTCTCTTCCTGCGTCTGATAAGGCGCAAACAGCTGCGCCGAGGCGTAGGGCGCCGCCGCGCCGAGCAGCAGCACCGTTACCGCGATGATGGTGATCCAGAGGATCCGTTTCTGTTTTACCTGTTTCATGTCCGTCACCTTCTAGTAGATCTGTTTGGGTTTCTCACGCCCGCATTTTTTCAGTTCGTAGAGTATTTTAAAGGTCACCGCGTCGTCGAACTTCCGCAGATCAAGCCCGGTCTGCCGCTGTACCTTGTCCAGCCGGTACACAAGGGTGTTTCGGTGGATGTACAGCTGCCGCGCGGTGTCGGAGAGGTTTAAGTCCTTGCGGAAGAACATCTCGATGGTCTGCAGCATTTCGTCGTTGAAGAGCTTGGCCGTCTTGCGGCTGAATAAAAGCTGGTGGTAATGCATGCCCTCCTCGCGGGGGATGTCCATCAAGAAGCGCTCCAGCAGCAGGTAGCTGAACACGTGAATGGAGCTTGATTTCCTGAAAATATACCCGACCTCCATCGCGCGCTTGGCCTCCAGGTAGCTTTCGGCCAGGGTGGTGAGGCTTTGTTTGGGCTCGCCGATGCCGACGGTCAGCTGGCTGATGCCTTCCTGCGTCAGCGTTTCTTCCACGGCGAGCGCGAACTGGTAGAGTTCGTCGATGCCGTCGATGCCGTTCATATCCTTGATCAGCACCGTGTTGTGCCGGTTCATCTCCACCAGCGTATCGGTTTCCGACAGGGGGATGAGCTCGCCCAGCGTCGCGTAGGCGCTCGCTTTCTCGGTGTCCTCAAGCTTGAACAGCATCACGCAGCGGTCCATCTCCAGGGGAATCTGGTGCTCGTTGGCCCGCGCGGCGAGCGCCGTGCCGATCTCATCCTGCCGCAGCACGCGGCGCAGGACGTCGGACTGGCTGGCGATGGAGAGACTCGTTTTCAGCATGCTCATCAGCATCGCGTCGGCGAGCTTCAACAGGTCTTCCGCGCCCGTGGCGCCCGCGTCGCAGGTGAGGAACAGCTGCGGGTTCAAGTCCAGCGCGCGGTAGTATTCCCCGCCGATCCTGTGCGTAATGCCCGGGGTCATCACCGCCGCGGGCAGGGCTTTGCGCTCGCCCTCTTCGGGCACGACGGGGTACCCCTGCGCGTCCAGCAGCCGTACCGGCACGTTGAGCCCCGCAAAGATCGTTTCGATGCGCTTGATATACCGTTTTTCGATGAACACGGGCTGTCGCCCCTTCCTTATTTGGCGTTATACGGGAGAATTTATGTAAAAGTCCGCATGTAGTTGGCGTAGTGCGCGAACACGATGCCGGGTTCTTCCAGCGTCGTGTCCCAGCGCTTCACCCACTCCAGCGAATAGAAGCCGTCGTAGCCAATCGCCGTAAGCGCGTGCACCGCGCCCTCCAGCGGCACGTCGCCGAAGCCCGGCAGGGCGTAGCGGTAGCCGTCGGCGGTCTTCTGGCTGTCCTTGAGGTGCGTGTGGCAGATCCAGGGGCGGAGGTTCGCCGCCGTCACCTGCGGGCTTTCGCCCTTGAAGCGGTAGGGATGATGCACGTCCCACAGCGCGCGGACGAACTTGGAATCGACAGTTTCCAGCAGCCGGGCGAGCTTTTCGGAATCGCTCCAGACGCCGTTGGTCTCGATCAGCAGCGTCACGCCGTATTTCGCGGCGAGCTCGGCAAGCTTCGCCGCATGCTCACGCACATAGCCCTCGTCTACCGTGCCGATCGGCTTTGGCACGGGCGCGGCGGCCATGATGCGCACGTAAGGCGTTTTCAGCTTCTTCGCCAGCCCGAGGTAGGCTTCCACCTCGATATCCACGGGGGTTTCCGAATCCCGCAGGTGGATGCAGCAATCGCTGTCCAGGCAGGGGATCACGAGGTTCAGGCGTTTCAGTTCGCTGATGGTGTGGTCGATGTTTTTTTCGGAGAATACGGGGATCACGGGTACGGAGATATCCGTGCCGATGCCGCGCATTTCGATGCCCTGGTAGTTCAGGTCGACCGCCGCGGATGTGATCTCGCGCCAGCTCCAGTGCGGGCATCCGAGCGTTGAAAAGCTGATCTTCATCTCTGTTGCCTCCGTGTTGCATATCCGCTACCGTTATGATATCATTGCGTCGAATGAAAGGCAAGTACCGCGGTGCTTCAGCGCGCTGAAAATCCCGGTATACATTGCCTGTATTTGTAACAGAAAACGGATAATATGTAAGAATCTTCGCGGAGGCATTGCCATGCGGAACAGGCGCAGACGGTCCGGCGTTTCCACGGGCACGGTGGCAACGCTCGTCATCCTCGTTCTGGTCGCCGCAGGCAGCGCGTTGCTGTTTCCCAAGCTTCTGGGGCACGTGGACCAGCGCGTAAGCCCGCAGCAGGTGGGCGTGGCAATCGAAAACTCGTTTTCCGCATTTTCCGGCAGCGTGCTCGGGCAGCCGACGGCAACGCCCGATAAGGCCGTAGTCACCGCGCCGCCCACCGCGACTTTGGCGCCGCAGCAGACGGCGACGCCCGTGCCCGCCAGGAAGCTGACCTTCACGGCGGCGGGGGAATTGTCCTTTGACCGCAAGATACAAACCGCCTGCGAGACCGGCGCGGGCTACGACTTCGACTTCTATTTCGAGCAGATCAAACCCCGCCTGACCAGCGACATCAACCTGGCGGCGCTGTATAACGTCGTTCTGCCCGGCGAAACGCTGACCGATATCAACATGCCAGCCGCGGCGGTCTCCGCCGTGGCCAAGGCCGGCTTCAACGTGCTGAGCACGGGCTTTTACGGCGCGCTGGACGGCGGCGTGGAGGGCCTGCAGGCGACGCTCAGCCTGATCGAGCAAAGCGGCATGCTGCCCTACGGAACCTATCTGTCGCCCGAGCAGCGCAGCCATGTGACGGCCATGGAGGTAAACGGCGTCAAGGTCGCGTTTTTAAGCTTCCAGGCGGAGCTGAGCGCGGCAGGCAAAAAGGCGACCACCAAGGAGGAGCAGGCGTATGTGTTCGCGCAGCTCACCCTGCCCGTGATCACCGCCGATATCGCCGCCGCGCGCGGGGCGGGGGCAAACGTCGTGGTCGTGTCGCTGTGCTGGGGCGCGGAGGACGCGACCGAGCCCACCAAGCTGCAGACCGAGATGGCGCAGGGGATCGCCGACGCCGGGGCGGATATCATCCTGGGTACCAATCCGGGCGTGCTGCAGAAAGTCTCCATCCTCACCTCCGCACGAGCCGACGGCACGCAGCGCCAAACGCTGTGCGCGTACTCGCTGGGCAGCATCATCAACTCCGACCGCCGCAACCGCGAGGTGATCACCAGCGCGATGCTGCACCTGAGCCTCCGCTGCAACCCGGAAACATGCGCGCTGACCTTTGAAACCATCACCTACACGCCGGTGTACATCTGGCGCGGCTCGGACGACGGGAAGACCACCTATCAGCCCGTCGTCGCAAACGCCGCGCCGCCCGCCGGCATGAACGAGAACCAGCTGGACATCATGGGCCGCGCCCTGGCGGACGTCCGGGCGATATTTGCAAATTCGCTGATCGAGGAACGGTGATAAATATGTATCGGAAAAACAGGTCATTCCGGTCCGGGTTTCTCCATGCGGCGGACGGCGTGAAGGAAGCGTGGAAAAGCGAGCGCAGCATGCGCATCCACATTGTGACGGCCGCGCTGGTGATTGTCTTCGGATTTCTGCTTTCCATCAGCACATGGGAATGGATCGCCTGCGTTACGCTGTTCGGGCTGGTGATCGGCGCGGAACTCGGCAACACGGCGCTTGAGCACGCCGTGGATATCTGCTCCCCGCAGCCCGACCCCCGCGCCAAACGCGTGAAGGACATCGCCGCCGCCGCGGTGCTGGTCGTGTCGCTGGCGGCGGCCGTGGTGGGGCTGTTGATTTTTGCTCCGAAAGTATGGAACGTGTTTTTTGGGGGTTAGGTATGAGTGAAATCAAACGGCATGAGATCAACGAGACCTGGGCGCATTCCGGGATGGTGGAAGCCGGGGATTTCGTGTTTACCGGCTACTGCGTGGGTAATATTGGCAAATCCGTCGAAGCGCAGATCAACGGCGCGTTCGATGACTTGGAACGCCGCCTTGCCGCCGTCGGCCTGACGTTATCATCCGTCATCAAGATGGACTGCCTTTTCCGCGATATCTGGAACATCCCCGTCATGGAGAAGGTCATCAAAGAGCGCTTTCCCAAAGGCCAGTACCCCGCCCGCAAATCCATCCAAACCGAATTCGCCCATGTCGGCGGCCCGGAAGGGCTGCATTTTCAGTTGGATGCCATAGCGTATCGGGGATAGCATGAAGAAAACGCAAGTCGATCTGCATTCGCTGGAAAGCATCGGCCAGGTGATAATGGCTTCCAAACCGGATGGCTTGTTTCTTTCTGCTTCAAATCAGAATGTTCGTTTCGATAAATTTGACCAACCCTTGAATTCTTATATTAAATATCCTGGGCGATACAGGCTGCCTTTGCAAATAGATATAACGGTAAATGTGAACGTTCCGGGATTTTATTTGGTTTTGGGAAACGGTCATCTGTCATTCGGAACCAGAAAAGACAACCGGAGTTTGGGAGATATCGTAAAGCCCGACTGTACGAAACCGAGTTTTTTCAACAACGAAATAAAACTCAATCAGGATGTTCATATTTCCATACTATACGGGTTACACTTCTTGCAAATCATGATTGACGGAGAAGCGCGGTATTTTTCCCATAAAGAAAAGTATATGCGTGCTGATGAATTCTCCGAAATGAACAAAACGGGCTTTGAAATAAAAGTTGCTTCCGATAAACTGGCGAAACTCCTGATCAAAGAGATTGCGATAACCGAATACGATGATGATCCCGCTATGATCCCTTATGAAAACACGATCGTGCCGACAAACCCAAATAACAGCAAGGGAGTCAAGGCTGATTTCAGCGAATGCATATCCTGTTTGTCCGGGGATATACAAGAGGAGCTGTTGAAAACCGACGTGCTTTTGTTATCGGCGAACGAGTTGAAAATCAAACGGAAGATCGAAGGGGATCAATACGGATGTAAGATCACGTACGTTTCATCGCTCGGGGTTTCGTATTCTCTTTTGATTGCCGATACCTTGCTGAACCATTTTTTCTGGTGGTATATGGTTGCCAATTACAAATACGAAAACAAGTTCATGGGCCGCAAGAATGATCTGACCGCCGAAACGCTCCGGTATATCGACCGTGAATCGCCGGAAACCGCGGCCCGGATATTCAGCTATTATGAACAGTGCTGCGGCTGTACGAAAGGCTGCTGCGCAAAAACCACATACGAATTCCACAGCAGGAAAAAAACCACTTGCCATGGCAAGGTGCAGATGAATATGGACCTGCAGACATTTTCCGATTTACGGTATTTGATCAACGTGATAAAGATATTGGTCAAATTGGGCAAATAGTGCCTAAATCCCCCGCACGCTACCGGGTTTATTTCCCTCATCTTGCGCCTGCGAAATGTGCCCACTCGGTTTTATAGTCGCATCACCCCCTTGACGGTTGTGATACTCGTTAAAACCTCCTACCTTCGGGTCGCTCACGGCTATGCCGTGGTGTCCACAGGACACACGCTTTCCTTCGGTGCCCGACGTAGCGCTGCTACTACTTCGGGATATCGCAAACGCAACCTGAAGAAAGTCCACCTCGCCATCGCACAGATTCTTCAGCCATTGTTTACCCAATCCAATGTGGGCTAGTGTCAAGATAAGTTTGCAATTTCAGGGCTCCGAACGTTGCGTCAGGCGGCTTTTTCCAGCAGTCCCTGCAGGGACTGCTCGC
>JAFGGL010000056.1 GCA_016930575.1 Clostridiales bacterium
ATTGTCGTTGATGCCCTGCACCTGCGCCCGGACATAGGGTGTATTGAGCGCACGGCGATCATCATCATCACAGAAATATTCTTCTACTTCCGTTAAACTCAACAGAAATACTTGGTCTTGGGTATCTAATCCGCCGTCAGTGCCGAATAAAAAGCTGTCTTCATTGCTTATCGTAGCCGTCACGATGCTCTCCTGTTCCTGCTGTGTAAATGCGGTGTTCAGGAAGTCATTGTTGAGCCAAGAACGCAGCGTAGCGTTCTCCCATGTAACGGCTTCGAACTGTTCGTGATATTTTCCGCAGTCCAGGTTGTATACCGAAATCAACAATGCTTTGTTTTCATCCGAATCCAGGACGCGCCATGTAATGTATTCCATTCCATTACCATTGTCATTGTCTTGCTCATATTGGCCAAACAAGACCAGCTCTCCCACGGAAGGTCCCTGTTTAGGGACTGCAGTTTCTGATGCAAGGCCATTGTTCTCCGTTAACAGGGTTGTTGTTTCCACCGGGTTTGATTCCACTGATACCGGCGTTTCATCGAGAGTGGCAGTTTCGATGCCCGTCATGGTTGTATTTTCCCGGTCTCCGAAGGAGCTTTCGGCGCCTAGCTTGATGTATAAAGCAGGGCGAATGGCATTGGTTAAATCGACGTCATTACCAGCTGACATGGCACAAAACAAGTTGCTCATATAGCTCGCCTTGTCCGAATCTTTACCGGGCGAGCGCAGCCACCAACTTCCATATCCGTCCCAACCAACGGCGCCCTGCGCTTGGGCATAGGGTGTGCCCAGCGCATGGCGATCATCATCATCATAAAAATACTCTTCTACTTCCGCCAAGCTCAACAGGAATACCCTGTCTTGGGTGTCGGGCCCGCCGTCAGTGCCGAAAATGGAGTTATCTTCATTGCTTATCACGGTAGTCATGATGAGCTCCTGCTCCTGCTCCGTGAAGGCGTTGTTCAGGAAGTCGCTGTTGAGCCACGTTCGGAGCGTTGCGCTCTCCCAGGTAACGGCTTCGAGCTGCTCGTGATATTTTCCGCAGTCCAGATTGTATACCGAAATCAACAATGCTTTATTTTCATCCAAATCCAGGACGCGCCAGTAAATAGCCTCCGCTCCGTTTGTCATGTCGTTGTCCTGTTCATAATGGCCAAAAGCAATCAGATCACCCGGGGCAAATTTCTGCGTAAGGCCTGCAGTTTCTGATGCAAGGCTATCGTTCTCCGTTAGCAGGCTTGTTGTTTCCACTGGATCCATCCCCACTGTAATAAAAGGATTTCCAAGGAAATCAGCGGTTTGGGCATAACCGAACACTTCCAGAAAACCTTCAAACCCGGATTCTTCGTTTGACGACCATGTTTCGGGGCTTGAGTCCTCCACAGCATAACGTCCTGCAGGCAGCTCGATCCCTCCTATGTCCACAACCCAGTAAGCGTTTTTCACATCACCTTGCCCATCCGCGCCGATCGCCTGAAACGGACCCCATTGCAGCCCCGTTTCCGCATACAGCATCAGTTTTCCCGGCATCGCGCCGCCGCTGAGGTAATGGCAGGTTCGAATGAAGGTCACAACCGTAGCCTGTTCCAATTCGAAAAACACATAACATGCTTTCGCACCGTTCTGTACCGTATGGAAATTAACGTTTGACCATATTACCTCACTTTCATTTGCTTTTGTTTCAATGCCGGACTGTAATACGGACGTGGAAGGCGCTGCAGGAGCCTCGTTCGCAGAAAAAGCGCTTTTCTCGAATTCCTGCGCGTCAACGAGATCGAGCAATTGTTGTATATTGACCCACAAAGCAGGCCTCACTGCACGGTCTGCTTTATGGGCGCCGCGACCGCCGCGGCGGACAGAGCCAGTGCCGATCACGGTTGCCGCAGTGCTTTCGCGATCCCCGGGCGAACGCAGCCACCACCCTCCGAACCCTTCTTCCTCATAGGCTCCCTGCGCTTTTGCATATGCGGTATTCTTCGTCCGACGGGCGTCGTCGTCTTTGAAATAATCCTGTGCCTCCGCAATGCTGAGAAGAAATATCCGGTCTTGCGTATCTCCTCCGCCGTTTGTGCCATACTTCGGATTGTCATCGTTTTTTACCGCAGTAGTCCGGACGATTTCTCGTTCTTCCTCCGTAAACGCAGTGTTCAGAAATTCGCTGTTAAGCCAATTTCGCAGCGCGCAGGTCTCCCATGTATAACTCCCTTCCTCCGGGTTGAACGCTTTGCAGTCCAAATTGCTCTGGCTGATCAGCAGCGCCCTGTCACCTTCCACAACCAAGACTTCCCATGGAATGGATTCCATTCCATTACTCTGGTCATTGTCTTGTTCATAGTAACCAAATAAGATTTGGTCTCCTGCTGAAATGCCCTGAACATACTCGGCCGCAGATACCGTATACAGGCACGGGGCGCTGAAGATGAGGGCCAAAGCGAGAATAATCGGGCGCACAAAGGGACGAAGACCGGATTGCGTGAACTTCATTGTGACACCTCCTTGAAAAAACGGTGTTCATTTTCCTGATTCAATATTACAGAATAATGCCGTGCGGCACACCACATCAGTATGTAGTATTTGAGTGAAATCCTGTTAACTTCCCGCTTTTTGTTATACGGAAACAAGCCTTGCGTATCCTTGTGATAAATCGATAGCTTTCATGACGCTTCTGGTCTTATGCGTCCGGTTTGATCTTCTCAGCCATTACGGCGTTGATAAACTCCGCCCGGCTGCGGACGGCATACTTGGAGTATATATTCTTGACATGGAATCTGACCGTATTCTCGCTGATATGCAAATCCGAGGCGGCCGTGCGATACGTTATCCCCCGGGTCAACAGTAAAGCTATTTCTGTTTCTCTTGCCGTAAGCTTCCCTGCCATGGCGGATTCGCTGATCAGGCGATTGCGTTCCTGCCGCGATATTCCGGAAAACTCCGTCAGGTATTCGTGAGTTCTCAGCAAGCCGGTAAGCCGCGCATACAGCGGCGGAAGCATGACGAGCGTCACGCATACGATGGCGAGCGCCAGCAGCGAAGGATAATCTCGCCCGCTTCCGAGCGCGCCCGCGATCAGCTCGCCCAGCAGTATGCCCAGAACATTGGCGAAGAGCCCGGATCCCATGATCCTGGCAGAATTCTCGTGAAATTCCAGCATCTCGCCCAGCATGGTCCACCAGAACAGATTGAATATGCCGACCGCGCCGAACATCAGCGTGTGCACGAAAAGATAGCTTAGCGCTGAGCGATCAAGCAGCATGAAGCCGATAAAGGAAAAACCGGTCATAGCGATGGCGGCGTAGAGAATATGGGCGCGCTTTACCCTGCTCGGAAGATAGCGGACAACCATCACACCCGCGATATAGGGAACCGCCCAATACCAGCTGGTGAGCTGCTCAAGGTGTGCGAAAGCAGGAAACTGGACCTGATACATCAGCCCAACGTTTATTGCAACGATTACGATGAACAGGCACAGAAAGAATAAAGGCTTTCCAATACTCACATGGTTCTCCTGCGATCGGGCAGCCTGTCGGCTCTGCGTATCCCCATGCGGCGGAAGCCGCAGGCACAGCAAAAACATAATGCCCAACGGCAGAATTGCGAGCGCTACTCCCACTTGCGCGGAAACGGCTATGGATGCCTTGACGAGCAGGAGTAGCAGAATATAGCTTAAGGCCAGCATTTCCGCTATGGTTTTGCTGCGCTGGGTTTTCGGCGTCCCGCTTTTCAGAAAATATCCCCAGGACGCTACGCAGAATCCAGCCGTAAACGAGGATGAAAAAAGCGCGGCGTACCACCAATTCGAGGGCGGAAAGAAGAAAACGGCGGAAGCCACGGCACAGTAGGCTATGGATATCAGCATCAGCCGCTTTGCTGAGCGCATGGATTTTACAAAAAAACCGCAGAGCAGAAGCCCGGCGGAATGAGCGACGATGGAACCCAAAACGAACGGAAGAGAGGAAACCTGATAGCGATCCAGAAGCGCGTAGAGTATTTTGCCTTCGAAAGGAATGGTAAACAGCCATGCGGCAAAAAAAGCCAGGACGAGGACTGAAAGCCTTCGGACATCCAGCATGAAAATATTAAGCTTTTTATGCTTCACAGTATTCATGGTTTCGCTTCTTCCGATGAGCCGCCATATAGCGCTTTTCTCCGTACCGTTCGAATAACCAATTGCCTTTATTCTATATGACAATGGGGATTTACGCAATTCTTTCGGCAGCCCCGCTCAGACGTTCAGGCTTTCAAAGAACTGAACGGCGCCCTGTATATCTTCCGCATTGGGCCTGCCCTTGTTCACGCCGCCCACCAAGCGGAGGGGCCGAAGGTATCCAGCCCGACGCTCCAGTAAAAGCCGCAGGGTTCAAAGCCCTGGTCGCGGAGCAGGGCCGTGAAGCGCTGGCCGTACTTGGCGCCCTCGTCGTCGCCGCAGGTGTAGACGGCAAACGCTTTGCGCCCGTCCCCCTGCAGGCCGCTGAGCGCTTTTCACACGCTGCGGTGCGGCTTTCCGGCGTACACGCCCGAGGCGATACCGACGGTGTCGAACTGTGCGATATCGAAGTCGTCCTCGCCCGCCTTTGCCAGCACCACATCCGGATCTGCCTGAACGATTGCGTCCAGCAGCTTTTTGGTGTTCCCGTGATGGGGAGAGCGGTAGAGTATGATAGTCTTTGGCATATGACTGCTCCTTTCACAAAACCCGAACGAAAACAAGGCGTTTACAGCAGCCAGAAAAACATCTTCATAACGTCCATATAGTCATCCGCTTCGTATACGACGGTCGTATCATCCTTGTGTGCGATGCCGGGGTAGTTCAGGGCCTTGGCTGCCATAGCGTGTTCCTTGTAGCAGATCTCGATACGGAAGCGTTCCGGCATGGGGCAAAGGCCGGCTTTTTTATACCCTTTCACCGCGTTTTCGACCGCTTCGCGGATTTTGACGATGGCCGTATGCGGATGCAAGCACACCGCGCCGCCGCCGAGCCCCTCGTTGACCGCCACCGTGTGAATGCCCGGATACGCGGCCTTTGCCGCTTTGCAAAGCCCGGCGTCGCCCGATACGAAAAGAACGGGAACCTTGTAATACGCGGCGGTCATTGCGTTGATGTCGAATTCGGAGAGGGGTTCGCCGTTGCACGTGACGGATTGCAGCTTCGGGTTCATGGTATGGGACAACGGGCTGGCGTTTGAGCCCGCGGCGGCATGATAGCCGATGAAAACCGCGCCGTCATATCCCTCATCGATGCCCGCCACCATCATCTCCGGGGCCTCCGTCCAGCCGCGCAGCAGCTTCGTTTTCTCCGGAAGCATATCGGGGATGATATTGCGTGCCGTATAATGCGCGTCCTTCACCAGCACCTCGTCCGCGCCCGCGGCCAGCGCGCCTTCGCAGGCGGCGGCGACTTCTTTGGTCATTTGCTCCTGAAAATACCGGTATTCCGGCTGATCGGCCGAGCCCTCGTTCCAATGGATGGAGCCGGTGATTCCCTCGATATCGGCGGACAGATAGATCTTCATAGATACGCCCCCTTTTCCAGCCGTAGTTCGCTGCGAAAGCGAGCTTTCCCTGCCTCTATTCCCAGCCGAAACAAGACGATGAAGATACGCATCGGCATATGTTACGGCGGTAATCGGCTACGGGCATAGAAGGACGAACGGCTGTACGCTGCATATGCCGCCGTACGCCGCGGATGATTTACAAAGAATTTTACCGCGAGTGTTGCAAAAATATTACAAATTTGTTATATTTAGAGGGATGAAAGGAGCGCCGCGCACGCGGCATCATCAAAATGAGAGATATCGCGATACTCGGAAAAGGCCCTGCTGGACTCAGCTGCGCCATCACGGCGCGGATGCGCGGCCTGGACGCGCTGATGATCGCGCCGAAAATCAACCTGAGCTGGCTTGCGCGCACCGACCGCGTGGACAACTATCCGGGATTGAAAGAAGTATCCGGCGCGGATCTTCTCAAGGCCTTTGAGGACCAGGCGGCCTCAATGGGCGCCCAGACCATGCACGGCACGGTGCGCCAGATCCTGCCCACGGACAGCGGCTTCATGCTGCTGGTGGAAAACGACGTGGTGGAAGCTAAAACCGTCGTGCTCGCCATGGGCGCCGCCAAACCCAAGCTGCTCCCCGGAGAGGAAGAACTCATCGGCGCGGGCGTCAGCTACTGCGCGACCTGCGACGGCCACTTCTACAAGGGCAAATCGATCGCAGTGTTCTCCGAAAACGACCAGGGAGTCGAGGAGGCTGAATTCCTGCGGGATATCGTGGGCAAGATGGATTATTATCCGGTAAAGAAGCACGACGTTCCCGGGGACTTCAACGTGATCGACGAACGTCCGACGGCCCTGTATCAAACGGACGGCGGCGTCGGCGTCGAAACGAAAGAAACCAAACGAAGCTACGACGGCGTATTCGTCTTCCGTACGGGCATGCCCCTGAGCATGCTGCTGGAAGGGCTTGCCATGCAGGACGCAGGCATCGCCGTGGACCGCAGTATGCGAACCAACATTCCGGGGGTATTCGCCGCAGGGGACTGCACGGGCAAACCGCTGCAGGTGGCAAAGGCCGTGGGCGAGGGCAACGTCGCCGCGATCGCCGCCGCGGAGTATATCCAAAAAGGATGAAACAGACAATCCGAACCGTATGATGGATGACGGCGGCAACGATCCGCCGGAGAAATGGGAGGAAACCTTCATGAAGAAACGCGCATTCCGTACAGTACTTGCTTTCGCGTTTACCCTTTGCCTGCTGGCGGGTATAACCGGCGCCTATGCCATGGAAGATGTCAGCGGCGCTGATTATCTGGCGATGCGCCCGGTGATGGACCTGGTGGCGAGCGCCGCGATCAGCGCCAGCGATTTTCCGACAGTGGTCAGCGACGAGATGAGCACGCTGGACCAGAACTTCGTAACCTTCTTCTTCTCCAACGGTTTGAAAGCCTCGCTTTTAGGCATTACGGACGCTACGCTTTCAGACGTCGCGCTGCAGGAGCAGTTGCTCAAGAGCGTGTTCTCCGCAAAGCTGCCCGCGCTGGATGCGATCACCCCGGTGGAAACCTCGGATGATTATACCGGCTTCCTGCCCGTGAAGCGGGAAACGGCGGATAACGGGGATGTCTACCTGATCGGTGAAGTGTATCGCGGATCAATGCCCATCGGGCAGATGAGCGCCGTGGAGTATCCGACGCTTGCGTGGGAAGACCGCGCGATCTATACCCTGAGCGCCGATGATACCGCGCTTGGCGGATACAGGGTAGACGGGTTCTCCGTCGGCTCTGAACTGCTGATGGAGATGCAGTTGCAGGATTATACCAACGCGATCCTGATGGAGTATATCAATACCAAACTCGGGTTCTCCATCCTGTATCCCAGCCTCTTCACCGACCAATATGTAATCGAGAGCGCGGACGGCGCCAGCGCGGCCCTGCCCGACGGCAGCGCTAGCTTTTTGATCAAGCGCATGGATAACGCAAGCAACGCGACCCTGGACGAGTACGCGTGGGAAATGGCGGCCGTCGCCGGAGACGCGCGCGTGAACATCAACGAGATGTTCTCGCAGGTGACCATCGCCTATGAGACCGAAGCCGGAAACTCGGTGTTTACGGTGTATGTCGTCACCGACGACTATATCTACATGGCGCAGCTTGCCTACCCCACGAACCAGTCCGTAATCTACAGCATGTATACCGAGTACCTGGAAAACTCCTTTGTCGTCAACGAGGTCAGCGTAGGATAGGTGCGACTGATGAAGCGGTTCCTGAGCGTTCTTTTGGCGCTGTTGATGCTGCCCGTAGCGGGCGCATTGGCGCAAAGCGAACAGCCGGATTCCTCCCTGCTCGGCGTGGTGTATTACCCGCGCGGAAGCACCGAGGAAACGGCTTCGTTTGCGTTTCGCTACCGTCTGCCGCAGTTTTCCGCCGAACAGCCGCAATACGAAGCCGTTAACCAATACTTCGCGTCTTATGCGGCGGACGTCGTGGAGACCCTGATACCCGCGACGATCGGCGCGCTGGACGAACTTCCGGCAAGCGGTGAACCGGAGTATTATGTGGACCTGGATTACCGGATCACGGCCAGTACCGGGGATCACCTGAGCGTTCTTCTCAACAGCCAGCAGTTTCTGGGGAATACGCTGACGGAACAATGGGTGTCCGTCGTATTCGCGCAGGACGGCATCTACGCCGGACAGCCGATCTCGCTTTCCCAGGCCATGGGGCTTGAGCAGGAGAGCGGCGCCGGGGATGTGGCGTCGGAACTGGTTTACGGGCTGGTCTGGCAGATCATCCGCTATGAAACCGACGCGATGCGGGGCGCATATTTCCCCGATCTGACGGAGGAGGAATACCGCCTCGCGTTCTCGCCGCAGGACGATTTCTATTTCGACGAGGACGGGAATTTCGTCTTTTTCATCCAGGCGGGCACCGTAGCCGGCGAGGTGGAAGGCGTGCTGACCTATCCGTTTTCCCTGGCCGAACTCCTGAGTGGAATTGTTTAGCAGCTGTGCGGATAGAAACGACGCCAATTTTACAGTATTGGCGTTGTTTCTGTTACTAGCAATTTGCGTTGAAAAGTGGTTTGCATATTCTTGCCGTACAGTTGTCAACAATTTCACGGAATAATGGAATAACATACGAAGAAATCTGCTGCCAGGAGGAGATATTATGTGGGGAAAAGCCTTGGTGATCATCGATATTCAAAATGACATCACAAAGAATTACAAGGACGTTATCGGCAATATCAATCAAGCGGTTGATTGGGCAGTCAATAGCAATATTCATGTTGTTTATATACGGCATGAAAACCTATCGGCCGGTACAAAGACGTTTAAACCCGATACACGCGGATCTGAACTGGTTTCAGACTTGAAAATCGTATCCAAAAACGTATTTACGAAATACAAAGGAAACGCGTTAACCAGCGAAGAATTTGCAGGCTTTGTTCGTAAAAATGAAATTGGCGATTTCTACATAGCGGGAGCGGACGCCGTTGCCTGCGTGAAATCAACCTGTTACAACTTGCGCAAGGAAAACTACGCCGTTACTGTCCTGTCAGATTGCATTACCAGTTATGACAAACGAAAAATCGACGGGATGCTACGCTATTATGAAAGGCAAGGCTGTAGAATCATTCGTTTAAACGACTTGTTGCCCGATCATAGTTAAAAAAGCACAGGAGCACTAGAAAATTAACCCGTACCTCTTGTCAAACGTGTAAAACGATGATAAAATAGTTAGGCTGTGATGATTTAACTCTCCCGTTAGGAGGTGTAGCAAATGGGTAAGTTCTGTGAAGTTTGCGAGAAGGGGAAGATGAACGGCAATCTGGTCAGCCATTCCAATCGCAAGACCCATCACATGTGGGCACCGAACGTGCAGCGCGTCCGCGTGGAGATGAACGGTCAGGTGAAGCGCATCAATGTCTGCACCCGCTGCCTGCGCAGCGGAAAGGTACAGCGCGCGCTGCCGACCAAATCGGAGGAAGCCGTACCGGAAGCGTAAACCGATCCCTATGCAATTGAAAGCCCGATAATATCGGGTTTTTTTGATATAGCTTATGATATAATAGGCAAAACTGTTTCTGTTTGGGTTTGGGGGGTGAAGTTTCGATGAAGGAAGAGATTCGGGCGCTGGCGCTGTCGCTGGGCGCCGACGTTTGCGGTTTTGCGGAGACCGGGCGCTTTGCGGACGCTCCGGCAGGGTTTTCGCCGCTGGATGTATATAAAGACTGCCAAACGGTGATCGTGCTGGGGATCGCGCTGCCCAAAGGCCTGACGAAGATCAAACCAAGGCTGGTTTACAACCACTTCAACGAACCGGTCATCGGCGCCCTGTTGGATCAGGTTTCACTGCGGCTGGCCCGGGAGACGGAACGGCGCTTCGGCTGCTGCGCCGTGCCTGTGCCCTGCGATACCCCCTATGAATACTGGGACGCGGAGCATATGGAAGGCCGCGGCCTGATCTCCATGAAGCATGCGGCCGTACGCGCGGGCCTGGGGACGCTGGGGAAAAACACGCTGCTGCTCAACAGGGAGTACGGCAATATGCTCAATCTGGGCATGGTGCTGACGGACCTGTCCATTCCGTCCGATCCGCTTGCGAAAAGCATCTGCATCGCCGGGTGCACAAAATGCGAAGACAGCTGCCCGGCAAACGCGATCCGAAACGGGGTAGTGGACCAAAAGTTGTGCCGGGAGCATTCCTATTCACAAAAAACGGCAAAAGGATACGATACGACGGAGTGCAACCTCTGCCGTACCGTGTGTCCCGTTGTTTTCGGGTTAAAAACAGGTTAATTCAGGTTGAAGAGCCGCGCGGTGTTTTCCGCTGCCCTTGCGGCGAGTTCGTCCGCCGGCATGCCCCGCAGTTCGGCCACCTTCTCCGCCACGAAGCGCACGTAAGCGGGTTCGTTGCGCTTGCCGCGCACGGGCACGGGCGCCATATACGGGCTGTCGGTCTCGATCAGCAGGCGGTCGATCGGCACGAAGCGCGCGACCGCCTGCAGGTTTTTGGCGTTTTTAAAGGTGACCGAACCGGAAAAGGAAATATAAAGCCCAAGATCCAGATATATTTTCACGCTTTCCAGGCTACCCGTGTAGCAGTGCATCACGCCCTGCGGCAGGTAGTTTTTTCTGGCGCGCAGCATATCGGTAAACTCGCCGTGCGCGTCCCGCACGTGGAACACGGCGGGCGCTTTTTTGCGGTATGCGTAATCAAGTTGCGCCACCAGCGCCTTGCGCTGCGCGTCTCTAGGCGAGTGGTCGTAGTAGTAATCCAGCCCGATCTCCCCGACGCCGACGATGCGTGGCATGGACAGCCATTCATCCATGCGTTCAAATATCGACTCTGTAAACGTGCTCGCCTCGTGCGGATGCACGCCGACCACGCCGTATACGTTTTCGTATTGCTCCGTCAACTTGGCGATGCGCAGGCTCGTCGCCTCGTCGCTGCCCGCCAGGATGCAGCGGGTAACATTCACGGCCTTCATCCTTTTGAGCGCCTGGTCCACCTCGCCCGCGAAGCGGTCGTCCTCCAGATGGCAGTGGCTGTCGATCATCTGACGATATCTCCGTCCGCTGCGCCGGGTTCCGGCGTTACGATCGTAAGCTGTTTATCATCCTTGTCCGAGGCGCACAGGATCATGCCCTCGCTGAGCACGCCGCGGATCTTGACGGGCTGCAGGTTCTTCACCAGCACCACCTGCTTGCCGACCATGTCCCCTGGCGCATAGAACTGCGCAATGCCGCTTAAAACCGTGCGCTCGGGCTCGGCTTCGCCAAGCGACAGGCGGAGTTTTAGAAACTTGTCGCTCTTCTCCAGCTTCTCGGCCTCCAGCACCCGCGCGACGCACAGCTGCACCTTCTCAAAATCGTCGATGGCGATCTCCGCTTTTCTCTCCGGTTCTTCTGCCGGAACGTCTTTGGGTTCGGGGACGACATCCTTGAGCTCCTTCTCCACGTCGATGCGCGGGAACAGCGAGTCGCCTTTTTCTACTTTCGTGCCGGGTTTGATCTTGCCGAATACGTAAAGCGAATCTAGCGTCTGCAAATCAGGCTCCGCTACACCAAGCTGCGCAAAAAGCTTTGCGGGCGTGCGGGGCATGGTGGGTGCGATGAGTACACCGATATGGCGCAGCACTTCACATAGCACATACAGCACCGTTTGCAGGCGCTGTTTGCCCTCGTCCGTCTTGGCGAGCACCCACGGTGCGGTTATATCGATATAACGGTTGGCTTCCCCGATCAGCGCCCAGAGTTCGGTCAGCGCGACGGAAAACTGCATGCCCGCCATCTGACGCGCGACCTTTTTCGGGGTTTCTTCAGCCAGCGCGATCAGGGTTTTGTCAACGTCTTCATATGTGTTGGGTGAGGGAATGCTTCCGGCGAAGTATTTCTCCACCATCGCGACGGTGCGGCTCAGGAGGTTTCCCAAATCGTTGGCCAGGTCGGCGTTGATGCGCTTGAGCATCGCCTCGTAGCTGAACTGCCCGTCTGTGCCAAACGTCATCTCCCGCATCAGATAATATCGGATGGCGTCGCTCCCGTAACGATTGGAAAGCGACACGGGGTCCACCACGTTGCCCATGGACTTGGACATCTTCACGCCCTCCACCACAAGCCAGCCGTGCCCGAAAACCTGTTTTGGCAGCGGCAATCCCAGCGCCTTGAGCAGGATCGGCCAGATGATGGTATGGAAGCGGATGATATCCTTGCCGACCAGGTGGATATCCGCGGGCCAGTAACGCCGGTACAGGGAATCGTCTTGGGAACCTTGCCCCAGCACGCTGATGTAGTTGGTCAGCGCGTCCACCCACACGTAAACGGTATGCGCGGGATCGAAATCCACCGGAATGCCCCACTTGATTGTGGTCCGGCTGACGCACAGGTCGTTAAGCCCGGGCTTTAAAAAGTTGTTGACCATCTCGTTGCGGCGCGAATCCGGCTGGATGAATTTCGGATTCTTTTCAATATAATCCAGCAGCCAGTCCTGGTACTTGCTGAGCTTGAGAAAATACGCTTCCTCCGAGGTTTTCTCCACGGGACGGCCGCAGTCCGGGCACTTGCCGTCCACCAGCTGCAATTCGGTAAAGAAGGTTTCGTCGGGAGTACAATACCAGCCCTCGTACCGGCCTTTGTAGATGTCTCCCTGCTCGAAAAGCTGCTTGAACGCGCGCTGCACGCACGCCACGTGCCGCTGGTCCGTGGTGCGGATAAAGTCGTCGTACTCCACGTCCATCAGCTTCCACAGGCCCTTGATGCCCGCGACGATCTCATCCACGTAGGCAATGGGGGATACACCCTTTTCCTGCGCCTTGCGCTCGATCTTCTGGCCGTGCTCGTCGGTGCCGGTGACGAAGTAAACGTCCAGGCCTTCCTGCTTCTTGTAGCGCGCCATGGTATCGGCGGCAACGCTGCAGTAGGCGTTTCCGATATGCAGGTTGTCGCTGGGATAATAGATCGGCGTGGTGATGTAGAACGTCTCCTGTTTGGGCATGGTATGGCCTCCTTGTCATTGGCGGCAATAAAAAAGCCGCCGCTTCCGGTATTGGAAGGGGCGGGCACAGCCCGCGGTACCACCCTTGATTTATCGCTTGATTGCAGCGGTAACGGCGCCTGCCGCCCTGCCCTACAATATCGAACAGGGACGCTCCCGGGCCATGTTCCCGTGCTCTCCCGCGCCGCATTTCACCAGCCGCGGCTCTCTTTGGCGGGTCGGTTCCGGTACTCTCCCGTTCATCGCACTTCTATTATAACGATTTGCCCGCTCTTGTCAATGCGGGGAACGCTTTTGGCAGCATGCATCCATAATTTACCAGTTATGCCATATTATACATTATAGATGATGGCAAACCCAAACATGGCAATCGCTTGTATGCATTGGAATGGACAGGAGTTTGTTAAGAAAATACTTAGTGGATATTCGCCATTATACATTGACAACACATGAATAATCTGGTAAAATTACGCTTGAAAGATTCCATTATTTGATAGTAGGAGTGACTTCTTGGGGGGCGTGCGTATGAAATCTACCGGCATTGTTCGGAAACTGGACAACCTGGGAAGGGTTGTCATTCCTATCGAATTGCGGAAAACCTATGACATTGCCATCAACGATACGCTGGAGATCTTCACAGAGGGCGATAAGATCATCATGAAGAAATACCACCCGGCCTGTGTATTCTGCAATGACGCCAGAGATGTGCGGCTGTTCAAGGACAAACTGGTATGCGAGAAGTGCATACGGGAGCTCAGCAAGGGGAAATAACTTGGCAGGATGAAACGCGAGCCTCATTTTAATGAGGCTTTTTGTGTGCCCGAACACATCGGGCGAATAGCATAACAACACTGCCGCATGCGTTGCATGCGGCAGTCTGTTTGTTGGTTTATCTGCGGCGTTTTTTCGCCTTTTTGCGCCGTATCCCGCGTTCCTCCAGGAACGCCCATACGTAGCCGTTGATCATATTGGCTGAGTAGAGGCCGGAGATGATGCCGATGATGATCGGCAGGCTGAACTCGCGGATGGACGCCACGCCCAGCACATACAGCGATACGATGGTTACCAGTGTGGTAAGCGTGGTGTTCACCGTGCGCCCCAGGCTTTCGGAGATGGAGATGTTCACGATCTCGTCGCGCGGGAGGCTGTGGTAGGCGGGCTTTGTGTTGTTCTCGCGGATACGGTCAAAGATCACGATGGTGTTGTTGATGGAGTACCCCACGATCGTCAGCATCGCTGCGATGAACGAGGAATTCATCTGAATGACGTTTCTGAGGATGACCATGAAGGAAAGCATGATCAGCACGTCGTGCAGCAGCCCGATCACCGCCGCCATGCCCGAGAATAGATCGAAGCGGAACGCGATGTAGATCAGCATCAGCGCCGAGGCGATCAGCACGCTCAGGATGGCGTTTTTAATCAGCGTCGCGCCCGCGGTGGGGCCCACGTAGCTCGCGGTGGCGTTGTCGGTATTCATATCGGGGTATTTTAGCAGCAGCTCTTCCTCAAGCCCCGATTGTAGGTCCTGAATCTCTTCGTTTGATTCAAGCTTGGGGATTCGGATGCTCAGCGTTGTGCCGTCCGCGCCCGTCGTTGATACCTTGAAATCCGAGATGCCCTGGTTGCTGAGCGCGGTTTCGATATCGCCCTGCTCAAAGGTGGTGTTCATGTTGTATTCGATGGACAATCCGCCGGCGAAGTCGATACCGTAGTTGATGCCGCAGCCAAAGAGCGTCATGACCAATGCCGTCAGCATGATGACGGAGGAGATGATCGCGCAGAGTTTCAAACGATTCTTGATAATCATCTTACTTCGCCTCCTCTGCCGCGGTCACGGCGGTTTTAGCCGTCAGTTTCTTCGGCGTCATGTAGAGCTTTGGATTCTTCACGATGCGCGCCATATGCGTGAGCAGGAAGCGCGTGATGACGATCGCCGTGATCATGGACGCGATCACGCTTAGGAGCAGCGTGGTCGCAAAGCCCTGCACCGAACCGGTGCCGAAGAACAGCAGCACGATAGCGGCGATGATGGTGGTGATATTGGCGTCCACCACGGCGCTCATCGCGTTTTTGAAGCCAATGCGCACCGCGTGCAGGATGGGCCGGCCCGCGAGCGCTTCTTCCTTCACGCGTTCAAAGATCACGACGTTGGCGTCGACCGCCATGCCGATGCCCAGGATGATGCCGGCGATGCCGGGCAGGGTTAGCTGGATGCCCGGGACGACGGCGATGAACAGGAATAGAAGAATGATGTAGATGCACAGCGCCCAGTCGGCCAGCAGGCCGGAAAGGCGGTAGCGGACCGCCATGATGATCATCACCAGCAGGATGCCGATGATGGCCGCGTTGACCGACGAACCCAGCGCGTCGTCGCCCAGTGTGGCCGATACGGTGTCAAGCCTGTCCTGTCTGAGGTCCAGCGGCAGCGAGCCGCTTTGCAGCTGCAGGGCGTAATTGTCGGCCTGCTCCTCGGTGAACGAACCCGTCACCATGATGCTGCCGCCGTAGATCGCCTCGTGCACGTTCGGGCTCATCAGCACTTCGCCGTCCAGTTGGATGGTGATGGTCTTGCCGATGGATTTGGCGGTCATGTCGCCGAAGATCTGCGCGCCCTCGCTGGTCAGCTGGAAGCTGATGGCGGGTTTGGAGTTCTCGTCGACCGTGCGTGTGGCGGTTTTCAGGTAGCGGCCTTCCAGAAAGACGTTGCCGTTATAATCCAGGAACTCCAGTTTCGCGGGGGAGCCGATCAGATCCAGCACCGCCGCGGGATCGGTGACGTCGGGAATCTCCACGCGGATGCCCGCCGTGCCGAGTTCGGAAACCGTGGCTTCGGTGAAGCCCTTGTCGCTCAGGCGGCGGGCGATGATCTCCATGGTGTTGTCCAGCAGCTGGTTGAAGTTGTAGCCCTCGGCTTTCAGCTCGTCGGACATGGACGCTTCATATTCCACAAACACGCCGCCCTGCAGGTCCAGCCCCAGCGGGATGGACGCGGGCCATGTGTCCTTGGTGACGTTTGTCTGCGGTATCCAGGGCAGCAATTTGTATAAACCCCGGCTGTCAAGGTTCATGCCGTTGAGGCCGACATACCCCGCAAAGACGGTGACGGCGAGCAGGATGCTCAGCGCGATGATCGAGGCCGCGCGCTTGGAAAGCTTTACCCGCCGGCGGTTATTGACTTTCATTTATCAGTCTCTTCCTTTCTCTTGTTTCGCACAATAAACCACAGAAAACCATGGCGTGCGGTTTTCCCTGTGTATTTTTGTGATTTGATATCAGCCGCAGGCGAATTCCTGCTTAAATACCGGATGATAACTGCGGATATAGCTGCGCCTGCTCAGCACGCGGCCGTTGGCGTCGCAGGTGCAGTGCAGGCGGGGAAGGAGTACGATCGCGGCCGTAAACAGCGCCGCCGCCCTGAGCCAGGCGCCCGGCGGCAGCGCGAAACCGGACGCGGGGGTTGGCGGCATGCCTGCGAACGCCGTTATCGTGTGAGCGACCGGCAGTTCGGCGGGGGCGGCGTCCTCCTCAACGGGGGTTTGAATCAGTGCGGACAGCAAAAGCAGCGCGCCCAGCGCGCAAAGCAGCACGACCCAAAACACAAACAGGCGGCGGCGCATGCTTTTCCATCCTTCCGCGAAATGAAACTGAGCCTATTATACCCGTACGGCGGTCTGCCGTCAACAGAAGTTCCGGTAGAATTCATGGGGGCTTACTCTTGCGGCAAATGAGAGTTTGTGGCACAATATATTGTATCCTTTGGGATGTGAAGGAGGCGCCTATGCAAAAGCCGCAATGCGTTGTGATTTTGGATTTCGGGGCCCAGTATACGCAGCTGATCGCCCGCCGCGTGCGCGAGTGCGGCGTGTTTTCGGAAGTTCTGCCCTACACCGCGACGGTGGGCGAGATCATGGCAAGGGAGCCAAAGGGGCTGATCCTGTCCGGCGGCCCGGCCAGCGTGTTGGCGGAGGACGCGCCCAAATGCGATAAAGAAATATTTGAACTCGGCATTCCGGTGCTTGGCATCTGCTACGGCATGCAACTGATGGCCTACCTGCTGGACGGCAGGGCCGCGGCCTGCGAGCAGCGCGAGTACGGGCGCACGCCCGCCGTAATGGACAAACGTGACGGTGGATTGTTAAATGGCCTGCGCGGCGAAAGCCACTGCTGGATGAGTCACACCTTTCAGGTGGTCGGTCTGCCGGAGGGTTTTGAGCGCCTCGCGCACACCGATTGCTGCCCATACGCCGCCATGGCGGACGATACGCGCAAACTCTACGGCGTGCAGTTCCATCCCGAGGTCACACACACCGAGGAAGGCTGCCGGGTGCTGAGGAATTTCCTTGTCGACATCTGCGGCCTCAAGGGCGACTGGAACATGGAAAGCTACGTGGAGATCGCTGTGCGCCGGATCCGCGAGCAGGTGGGGGAGGACGGCACGGTGCTGCTGGCGCTTTCCGGCGGCGTGGATTCCTCCGTGGCGGCGGCGCTTTTGCACCGCGCGATCGGCGATAGGCTGACCTGCGTGTACGTCGACCACGGCTTCATGCGGCAGGGGGAAAGCGAGCAGGTGGTTACGGTGTTCACCGAGACCTTCCCCGTCAAGCTCGTGCACGCCGACGCGGGCAAGCAGTTTTTCAGGGAGCTCAGGGGCGTGGCCGATCCCGAGGAAAAACGCAGGATCATCGGGAAGAACTTCGTGGACGTATTCAAGAAGGAAGCCGCGAAACTCAGCAAGCTGGATTTCTTCGCGCAGGGCACCATCTACCCGGACGTCATCGAATCCGGCTCCACCAAGGGCAGCGCTGTGATCAAAAGCCACCACAACGTGGGTGCCTTGCCGAAAGAATTGGGCTTTGCAAGCCTCGTGGAGCCGCTAAGGATGCTGTTCAAGGACGAGGTCCGCAAACTCGGCGTCGCGCTCGGGCTGCCCGAAGGCCTCGTGATGCGCCAGCCCTTCCCCGGCCCGGGGCTTGCCATCCGCGTCATCGGCGAGTTGACGCCCGAAAAGGTGGGGATCGTCCGCAAGTCGGATTTCATCCTGCGCGACGAGATTCAAAAGGCGGGACTTGACACGGGGATTTCCCAGTACTTCACGGTGCTCACCGGCGCGCGCAGCGTGGGCGTGATGGGGGACGAACGCACCTACGCCTATGCCGTCGCCGTCCGCGCCGTGACGACCGACGATTTCATGACCGCCGACGTGGCGCAGATCCCCTATACCGTCCTCGGCAGGATCGCCACCCGCATCGTCGGCGAGGTGCAGGGCGTCAACCGTGTGCTCTACGACATCACCACCAAGCCTCCGGCGAGTATCGAGTGGGAGTAAGCGTTTCAGTCCACACGGATAAAAAACAAGATAAATACAGCACCCGAATCGGGTGTTGTGTTTCTCTTTCAGGCGGATAAGCGTTTTGTGCAAACCCTATAAAATCAAGCGGTTTTGCGGGCGGCGGCAGTTTGGATGAAAGCGGCGCGGTTTCTTTGAACACAGGGACGAATGTCCATATGTAGTATTGACAAAGCATAGCAAACACAGTATCTTGAAGTGTGTAAAATCCATGTAAGGGCTCCGAAAACGCCATAGGCAGTCACGATCGATTCATGTCCGCAGGGTTCATCGGCAGAACCAAACCAACAGATGGAGGATGAAACATGAAAAAGATTATCACCTGGTTGCTCACACTGTCCCTCGTATTTGTGTTTACGGCTGCAACGGTGGCGTCAGCCGGGGATGCCGTAAAAATCGGCGTCATTCTGATTCACGACGAAAACACCGGCTATGACTTCGCCCATATCCAGGGCATCCAAAAAGCGGCGGCGGCCGTCGGCATTGCGGAAGACCAAATCATCTGGAAGTACAACATCGGCGAAAACGAAGTCTGCTACGATACCGCGACGGATCTTGTGGATCAGGGCTGCGGTTACATCATCTCCGACAGCTACGGCCACCAGAGCTATATGCAGCAGGCCGCCAGCGAAAACCCGGGGACGGTATTCATCGCCATGACGGGCGACCAGGCGGCGCTTTCGGGGCTTGCCAACTTCAAAAACGCGTTCAACTACACCTTTGAGTCCCGCTACGTATCCGGCATTGTCGCGGGCATGAAACTGGCCGAGCTCGTAGCCGACGGCGTGGTTGCCGATAGCAACATGGACGTCGACGGCAACATCAAGATCGGCTATGTCGGCGCGTTCCCGTACGCGGAAGTGGTGTCCGGTTACACGGGCTTCTACCTCGGCGTGAGGTCCATCGTGCCCAATGTGATGATGGACGTGACCTACACCAATTCCTGGTACGATCCGACCGCCGAAGCCGAAGCGGCCAACGCGCTTGTTTCCTCCGGCTGTATCATCATCAGCCAGCACGCGGATTCCACCGGCGCGCCTTCCGCCTGTGAAGCGCTGCTTGCCGGCGGCACGCCCGTGTACTGCGTAGGCTACAACGTGGATATGCTTGCCGTAGCGCCCACGGCCGCGCTGACCAGCGCGCAGAACGACTGGAGCGTGTACTACACCTACGTGTTCAACTGTGTGAAAAACGGCGAAGAGATCATGACTGACTGGGCCGAAGGCTATACCCAGGGCGCCGTAATGATCTCCGCGCTTGGCGGGAGCTGCGCGGCAGGCACCGCCGAGAAAGTTGCGGAAGCCGAAGCCGCTATCAAGGACGGCACGCTCAACGTGTTTGACACCTCCACGTTTACCGTAGGCGGCGATACCGTGACCAGCTACCTGGCGATTGATACCGACGGCGACTGGGCGGGCGATACCGGCGAAGCCATTTCCAACGGCGTATTCCATGAGTCCACGCTCCGCTCGGCGCCGTACTTCGGCCTTCGTATCGACGGCATCACCGAACTGAACTAAGCGGAAACCCATACTATGAAATGGAAAGAGCCACCTCCAAATCCGGGTGGTTCTTTCCATTATTTCCGGGGGTAAGCGACAATGCAAAGCGGCACGGCGGCGGTCAGTATGCGCGATATCGTAAAGGCGTTCGGCCCGGTCGTCGCAAACGACAAGGTGGATCTGGATATCTTCAGCGGCGAGATTCTGGCGCTGCTGGGCGAAAACGGCAGCGGCAAGACCACGTTGATGAACATCCTCTCCGGCATCTATTATCCCGACGCCGGGCATGTGTCGGTCAACGGCAGGGAGGTTTCCATCCGCAGCCCGAAGGACGTGTACGATCTGGGCATCGGCATGGTGCACCAGCATTTCAAGCTGGTGGACGTGCTGACCGCGGCGGAAAACATCATCCTGGGTATGCCCGGTGAAGGGAATCTGGATATGAAGGCCGTCGGGCGGAAGATACTGGATATCTGCGCACTGTACGGCTTTAGCGTCGACCCCGGGCAGAAGGTATACGATATGTCGGTGTCCCAGAAGCAGACCGTGGAGATCGTCAAGGTGCTCTACCGCGGCGCGAAGATACTGATCCTGGACGAGCCCACCGCCGTGCTGACCCCGCAGGAGACCGAAAAGTTGTTCCGCGTGCTTCGCAATATGAAAAACGACGGCAAAGCGATCGTGCTGATCACGCACAAACTGCACGAGGTGGAGGAGATCTCCGACCGCGTCGCTGTGCTCCGCCGCGGCAAGAACGCGGGCGAACTGGTCACGAAGAATACCGACGCCGCCGAAATGACCAACATGATGGTCGGGCGCGCCGTGACGCTCAATATCGCGCGCCCGGAGCCCAAGGACCCAAAGCCGCGCATCGTCGTGGATCGCCTCACGCTCAGGGACGAGGAAGGGATTATAAAGCTGAACGAGGTTTCCTTCACGGCGTATTCCGGGGAAGTGCTGGGCATCGCGGGGATATCCGGCTGCGGGCAGAAGGAACTGCTGGAGACGATCGCGGGGCTGCACCCCCTTAAGTCCGGCAGCGTCACCTATATCAAGCCGGAAACGGGTGAAAAGATAGATATGGCGGGGCTTGACCCGCGCGAGATCTTTTCTTTGGGCGTGATGCTTTCCTTCGTGCCGGAGGACAGGCTGGGCATGGGGCTTGTCGGCAATATGGACTTGACCAACAACATGATGCTCCGGTCGTTCCGGCGCGGGAAAAGCGTGTTCACCGACAGAAAAACGCCGCGTAATCTGGCGCGCAGCGTGGTGGACGAATTAAGCGTGAACACGCCCGGGCTGACGACACCCGTGCGCAGGCTGTCGGGCGGCAACGTGCAAAAGGTGCTGGTCGGGCGCGAGATATCGTCCTCGCCGACCGTGCTGATGACGGCCTACGCCGTGCGCGGGCTGGACATCAACTCCTCCTACACCATCTACGATCTCATCAACCAGCAGAAGGAAAAGGGCGTCGCCGTGATCTTTGTCGGCGAGGACCTGGACGTGCTGCTTGAACTGTGCGACAGGATACTCGTGCTTTGCGGCGGCAGGGTATCGGGCATCGTTGCGGGCAGGGGCGCGGACAAGAACGAGGTCGGCCTGATGATGACGAAACACGGGAAGGAAACAACACATGAATCCGACGCATAGGGAACCGTGGATCCGCATCGCCAGGCGGGATTCGATCGCCGCATGGCACGGCTGGCTGATCCGCCTGGCCGGGCTTTTGCTTGCGCTCCTGGTCAGCGCGGTCGTGATCTATTTGATCGTGCGCCTCAACCCCATCAAGGTCTATTCGGCGATGTTTGAGGGCAACTTCGGCACCAACCGCCGCATGTGGGTGACGTTCCGCGATATCGCGATGCTCCTGTGCATCGGCATCGGGCTTGCGCCCGCGTTCAAGATGCGGTTTTGGAACATCGGCGCGGAGGGGCAGGTTCTGGTCGGCGGCATCGCGACCGCCGCGGTGATGATTTATTGCGGTAAGTTCATGCCGACCTGGGCGCTGCTCATCGCGTCCCTTCTGGCAAGCCTCGTCGCGGGCGCGGTCTGGGGCGGGATACCGGCGGCGTTCAAGGCGCGCTACGGCACGAACGAAACGCTGTTCACCCTGATGATGAACTACGTCGCCATCCAATTGACCTCGTACTTCGTCGCCGTCTGGGAGAACCCCTTCGGTTCCAACACCGTGGGCATCATCAACCAGCGCACGCAGACGGGCTGGTTCCCGCCGCTGCTGGGGCAGAAGTATATGTTAAACGTCCTTTTGGTGCTTGTGCTGACCGTCGCGATGTTTGTGTACCTGCGCTACTCCAAACACGGGTATGAGATCGCGGTGGTCGGCGAATCAAACAAAACGGCGCGCTATATCGGCATCAGCGTGAAACGGGTGCTGATCCGCACCATGATGCTCTCCGGCGCGGTCTGCGGGCTGGCGGGGTTCATCGCGGTCGCGGGCGCGTCGCACACCATATCCACCAGCACGGCGGGGGGCAGCGGCTTTACGGCCATCATCGTGGCGTGGCTCGCCAAATTCAACACCTTCGTGATGGTGCTCGTGGCGGGGCTTCTGGTGTTCCTGGAAAAGGGCGCGATACAGATCGCCTCCCAGTACAACCTGAACGATTACGCCTCGCAGATGATTACGGGCATCATATTGTTTTTTATCCTCGGCAGCGAGTTCTTCACACGCTACAGGGTCATCTTCCGCGGTAGAAAGGGGGGCAGGTAGCATGGCGCAGGTTCTGTCCTTATTGCAGGCCGCGATCGTGTTCGGCACGGTGATCCTCTTCGGCGCGGTGGGCGAGATCCTGACGGAAAAATCCGGCAACCTGAACCTGGGCGTGCCCGGCATCATGTACCTGGGCGGCATCGCGGGGCTGGGCGGCGCGTTTCTGTACGAAACGAGCGTCGCAGCGCCCGTGCCGCTGGTCGGCTTGATTATCGCGCTTTTTTGCGCGCTGCTGGCTTCGGTGCTGGCCGGGTTCATCTACAGTTTCCTCACCATCACGCTGCGCGCAAACCAGAACGTCACCGGTCTGACGCTGACGATCTTCGGTTCCGGCGTAGCCAATTTCCTCGGCGGCGCGATGAACAAGATGGCCGGCGGCGTGGGGCAGATCTCCGTATCGGCCACGAGCAGCGCCTACCGCGCGACCTTCCCGTTCCTCTCGGAGGTCGGGGTGCTGTCCTCGCTCGGGTTCATGACCTATCTTGCGATCGTTCTGGCGTTCATCATGAGCTGGTTCCTGCGCAAGACCCGCAAGGGGCTCAACCTCCGCGCCGTGGGCGAGAACCCTGCCACGGCGGACGCGGCGGGCATCAGCGTGACGAAATACAAATACCTGTCCACCTGCGTGGGCGCGGCGGTCACGGGGCTCGGCGGGCTGTACTACGTGATGGACTACATCAAGGGCACCTGGGCCAACGACGGCGGCATCGAGAAACTCGGCTGGCTGGCCGTGGCGCTGGTGATTTTCGCGCGCTGGAAGCCCAGGCACGCCATATGGGGTTCGTACCTGTTCGGCGTTTTATTCTGGCTGTACTTCTATATCGGCGGGCTGACCCGCTCCTCGCAGGAGCTGTTCAAGATGCTCCCGTATATCGTCACCATCCTGGTTCTGATCGTGGTGTCTATGCGCCGCAAACATGAAAATCAGCCGCCCGCAAGCCTGGGGCAGCCGTATTTCCGCGAGGACAGATAAACCTTAATTCCGGAATTTCACCGTGCCGTCCTTCATGCTGTCGATGATGGCAAGGCTCTGGATGTTGTAGCCCGCCTTGCGCAGGGCGTCCCCGCCGCCCTGGAAACCTTTTTCGATCACGACGCCGATGCCCGCGACCTCCGCGCCCGCCTGCCTTGCGATATCAAGCAGGCCTTTTTGCGCTTTGCCGGTCGCCAGAATATCGTCGATGATCAAAATCCGGTCGCCGGGCGAGAGGTAGCGCTGCTCGAGGATCACCGTGTAATCCCTGCCTTTGGTAAAGCTGGTGACCGTGGTGCGGTATACCTCGCCGTCGATGTTCTTGCTCTCGGACTTCTTGGCGAACACCAGCGGAACCTGGAACTGCAGCGCCGTAAAGCAGGCGATGGCGATGCCGCTGGCTTCGATGGTGATGACTTTGGTGATCTTCTCGTCCGCGAACAGGCGCCTGAATTCCTTTGCGATCTCATCCATCAGGCAGATATCGATCTGGTGGTTGAGAAATCCGTCCACCTTGATGATTTGCTCGTCCTTGACCCGGCCGTCCCGCAGGATGCGTTCTTTAAGAAGATCCATTCCAACATCTCCGTCTGTTTGATTATTGTGTTCTATTATACCCGCATTTCCGTGATTTTGGAACGAATAATGCAAAGAAACATGATTTATGCAACTTCTCGGCGTTTCAGTACGGATTCGCGGCGATATCATGTATACTATAAGGGTACTCTTTGATTTTCGGGAAACGGGGAGGAATAACCGTGAGTTGCAACTATATCATCGGGATCAAGATGGACAACCGGGCCGCCAACGCCATGGCGTTCCAGCAAGCGCTCACCAAAAACGGCTGCAGCATCAAAACGCGCCTGGGCATGCACGAGACCGGCGAGGACAATTGCGCCAACTACGGCCTCGTCGTGCTCCAGCCCTGCGGCGAAAAGGCGGAAGTTGAGAAGCTGGTGAAGGACCTGAACGAGCTGGACGGCGTTACGGCGAAGCTGATGGATTTGAATTAGCAAGATCCGCTGATATCAAACCGTCGCTGCTATAAACAGCGACGGTTTTGTGTTGTAGTGGCCAGCGTTGTTTACGGCTACTGCTCCTTGTAGATGTGGAACAGCCCCGCCGAGCAGGCGAAGTAGACGTTGTCGTCTTCGCCTACGACCACGGAAGGGGCGTCGACGGGAAGGGATGTGGCAAACACCGTAACCTCGCCCTCCGGCGTGACCTTGTATAGGACCGATTCGGGATTCAAGTATAGCCAGAGGTTCCCGTCGGGGGATACGCGGAACGCGCCCATACCGCCCGGCGCCGTACAGGACAGCATGGCGACCTCCGTACTGGCGAGCTTATTCAGGTCGATCTTCGCAAGCCAGGGGCCGGTGGTTGAATTGTCCATACGCCCGATATAGGAGTAGAGCGAGCCGTCGGACGCGAAATCGATGCGGTATTCGTGCGCGTCCCACGGCACCTTGACGTTGTACATCGTCACCAGGCCGTAGATGTCGAACTCGTAAATCGGCTTTTCCCTGAACAGCGAGATAAAGGCGTGCTGGTTTTTCGGGTTGATCGTCAAAGCCATCACCATATCCTGCGGCATGCCCGGAATCTCCTTCTGCACGCCCTTTTCCGGGTTGATGAACAGCAGGTGGTATCGGCCGTCATACTTCGTGACCGCGTACAGGTAACCATCGGGCGTGAAGGCGATAAATTCGATACAGCCGCGGATGTTGCCAAACAGCACAGATTGCGTACCGTCGTCGCTGATCCGGCGGATCTGCCCGGAGCTGTTGCCGGTGTCGGAAACGCCGATATACAGCGCGCCGTCCGGCCCGATATCGGTAGCGTAGGTGGAACTGATATTCTGTACAATAAGCCCGTTTGTACCGGCGTTGATATCCGCCCAGCTGAAATGGTCGCCCGTGATTACGATCTTGCCGGGCTCGATGAAAACGAAGTCGTTGGGGTTGACGATAATCTCATTGTAGACGTTGGGGATATTCGTCAGTTCGCCTGTCTCCATCTCCACCCGCTTGAGACCGTACGTACCGGCGGAGTTCAAGTACAGCTGCCCGTCGAAATCCAAGCCCAGGTTGGCAAAGTCCCAGGGCATGACGCTTTCCACCAGAACGCGCTTCGTGCCGTCCTGCTCGACTCGCACCACGTTGCCCGTATCCCATTCATAGACGAAGAGGACGCCGTCTTCAGTAACGCATGCGTTATAGATATTGTTGAAATCGGAAGCAATCAAGCGCTTCGAACCGTCCTGATAAAGTTCGTACAGGCTGCTTCCGTTCATGGATTTCCCAAACATACGCCCGCTGGGCATGTATGCCACGATAAAGATATCGAGGAATGTTTGCCAGACCGTGTACGTTCCGTCCGGGTAGAATTGCCATACTTCCGCGCCTACGAGCATAAATGCGGTATCGCCGGGCCCGCCGAGGATATCGCTTGTTTCTATGGTGGGAGGGATGGAAACCAGCTTGGTTACCGTTCCCGTATTCACATCAATCATCGACACGCCCGCTTCTGAACCGATTGTCCTCAAATATACCGTGCCGTCCTCGCTGCAGGCCACCCCGCCGTTGAGGCCGACCGGTGACAGCCACAGCGCTTCACAGATGAACGGGGCTGCCAGCCCCCATAGTTGCGAATACTGGGAGCTGTCATCCATAGCAGTTGCCGATAGCGGGAAGACGCTGCTTGCAAGAACAATGACCAAAACAATCATACTCATGATACGCCGGCGCATAATAATTCCTCCTTCGATGTGCTCCTGTGCCTGGATAGGAGTGATATCCATACCCCTCCGTGTTGTAAATTTTCATCATAAAGTCATTTTCAAAAAATCGCCGGTACATGTACGCGATAGGCACGAACAAGAGCAGGCATTACTTTTTATACTTTTACGATGGTATGCAATTGGACGCTACTGCTGGAATACGGAACTTTCCATGATTATACCATTTGAAGGATCAAATAACAAGCAGTATTCCGCAATGCCCATGAAAAACCACCCCGGCTTTTGCTGGAGCCGGGGCGGCGGTCGGATCGCCAGGTTTATTTCTCCGCCTTCGTCCAGGTCTTATTGCCGCAGCGCGGGCAGACCGGAAGGGCGTCGGAATCGTTTTCCAATACGATCTCCTTGCCGCACTTCGTGCACTTGTAGGTTCCTTTGCCGGGGGTATAGCCGGTGTTATACATGAAAACTCTCCTTTTCATCTTGTCGGGCGGAGGGTGCGGATAGTACAGGGAGGCGGCTGCTTGCCGGATTAACCTCACTATACCATATCAAGGAGAGAAACTAAAGCAGCTTCCTTGTAAACCGCCTGTACAGCGCCCAGATCCATGCCGCCGATACGAATATCGCAGGAAGCAGGGCAAGGTAGTTTTGCGTCATAAACAGCTTCGCAATCCAAAACGATGGCAGCCAGGAGAACAGATATTGAAATCCATTGGTCAGGAAAAACGGGATGGGAAGGCCGAACAGCACCAGGCCGGAAAGCTTCGCCAGCGCCATGCCCTCCACGCGGTTGTGCGCGTATACCACCACCAGCATGCCGACGGGGATGCATAAAAGCACCGACAGCAGGCATGCCAGCAGTAGGTTCCAAACCGACCAGTCCGTCAGCGCGCAAAGGGAAAGCAGCGCGGCGGAAACGGCGACCGAGAGCAGCGCCGGATACAAAAGCCGGGAGACGATATAACCCCTTTTGCGGATGGGCGTCACGGCCAGATAGGCGGCGACGTGCTCGTCGATCTCCGAGAGCATGACCATCGCGGAAATAAACACCAGGAAGTACGGCGCGAACATCGCCAGGAATAGATCAAACAGCAAATAGTACTCCGAAAGCACCGCGCTCCTTTGGAGCACCGAGCGAAGCTGCCCTTCCGCAAACGGGATGCCGAAGCGGAACACCGCGGCGATCAGCGGCGGCAGGAAGCACATCATCAGCAGCATGCTGTCGCCCTTGATCTGCGTAAAAAACATCCGCATGGAACGCAGGTTGGCCCTCATAGCTTGATCCCTCCCACGGACAGGAGCATTTTTTTGACGGTTTTCACGGCGAGGAAGTACAGCAAAGCTGTCCAAGCCAGCAGCGACAGCAGCGCAAGCGGCTGGGCGCCGCGCCCCGAGCACGCCATCAGCATGCTCACCCCGGGATGCAGCACAAGGACGTCTGCTTTCCACCAGAACATCCACAGGATCGCCGGAACGACGGTCAATAGCTCCAACGGAACGGTGGCGACGATAAACTGGTTGAGCGTTTTAATCTTGCAGGCTACGATCAGCCCCATCGCGGAAAACAGGCACGAACACAGGAAGACCGAAACCAAAAACGTAAGCGGCGCACGGATCACGCCTGCGCCCAGCCCGATCAGAAGCGCGACCAGCGCGGAAATCAGCCCGATGGAAACGAGCTTGGACAGCACGTACTCCCACGCGCCGACGGGGGAGACGGCGATACTGTCCAGCACCCGCTCGTTCTTTTCAAACAGTACGATCGCGCCCATGAAAAACAACCCCATCGCCGCTGGATCGGTGAAGATCATGATCGCCGCCGCATCATTGCGCCAGGCGTCCGGCAGGACAAATAAAAGTCCGATATACAGCAGCGTAAAGACGGCGTAAAGGGAATAAAACCCGTACCGGAACTGAAAGCGGATATCGCTGAGAATCAAAGCTTTGGTCCTCACTGCAGCCGCCTCCCCGTGATCTCAACGAACACGTCGTTGAGCGTCGGTTCGGCGGAATGGATGGACGCAAGCTTTCCGTCGCCGATCAGCTGTCGCAGGGTAGCGTCGCCCCCGGTTTGCGTAAGCGGCACGCTGCGTTCCTCAAGCCCGCCGTCCGGTGATTCAAAGGTATAGGTCAGCTGCACCGCGCGCTTTTTCGTCATCAGCGCTTTGGGCGTATCCAGCGCCGCGATCGCGCCGTCCACGATGAACGACACGTGGTCGCAAAGCTCCGTGGCGTCGTACATGTTGTGGGTTGTGAGGATGACGGTTTTGCCTTCCGCTTTCTCCTGAAGGATCATATCCTTCATCACGCGGGCGTTGGACGGGTCCAGCCCGTTGGTCGGCTCGTCCAGAAACAACAGCTTCGGGGAGTGCAGCAGCGCCTTGATGAAGTTGAGCCGTGATTTCATCCCCTTGGAATACTCAGATACCTTCTTGTCAGCGTCCATATGCAGCCCGATGGCTTTAAGCAGCGCGTCGATATCCCTGTGCCGTCTGTACAGCGACGCGAAAAACCTGAGGTTCTCCCGCCCCGTCAGCTTTTCGTAGAGGCTCGGGAACTCAAAATCCACGCCGATGTTCTGGTAGAATTCCTTGCCGGCGCGCTTCGCCTCCGTGCCATCCACCGTCACGCTGCCGCCGTAGCGGGGCAGAAGCCCGGTCAGCAGCTTCTGCAGCGTGCTCTTGCCCGCGCCGGACGGGCCGAGGAAGCCGAAGATCTCGCCGTCCCGCACGCTGAAGTTCATGGTTTCGATAAAGGGTTTTTCCGTGTAGCTGAACACCAAATCTTTTACGGTAATCATGGTTATTCTCCAAACATCTGAATAATAACGCCCCGGACGATGACACGGAGCATATCGTCGAAGCGGTCGTATGCGATTTCTTTCTTGTGCAGCAACAGCAGGAAGGCGCCCCGCAGCGCGGCGGAAAACAACGCGCTTTTCGCCTTGTCCGTTCCCGGGAACAGCGCCATCAGTTTATCCACCATCATCTCGTCGTCCAGGGTGTTCGCCTGTACGAAGCCCGGCGGCGCTTTGCGCATCAGCAGTTCAAGCTCGCCGTTTTCCACAAGCTTCAGCAGAAACGATCCGTCCAGAGACTTGTACAGGCAGAAGACGATATCCGTGAGTTTTTCTGCGTCCGGCTTTTTCCGCATGCCGGATATCTGCCCGATCAATTTATCCTGTATTTCCGTGTTGTACTTCAGAATCACGTCGAAGATCAGCGCTTCCTTGGATTCGTAGAACAGGTAGAACGTCCCCTTGGGGATTTTCACCCGGCGCACGAGTTCGTCCACGGTCGTTTTCCGGATGCCGTAAAGGGCGAGGCAGGTTTCGGCCTCCTGCATCAGCAGCTCCCTGATGTAGGTTTTCTCGGATTCCGAGAAGGATCTGGGCATGGGATTCACCTCCGATGATACCGTATGACTAAATTAGCGAATATAGTCATAATAAAATGAAGACCATATTTTGTCAATACCCTTCGGCAAAAAAACGCGCGCAGTGTTTCCGCGCGCGTTTGGTATGATGATGGATGGCTATTTTACATCTTAAAACAGGCGATCGGGATAAACCCCGCTTTTGTGCATGGCCTTCAACTGCCGCTGTACAAAGGGCTTATCCTCCTGGTAGGTGATGCCGAACCACTTGGCGTGCGTGGTCAGCACGTCCACCGTCAGGCCGTCGGACTGCATCATCCGGTCGGTCAGTGTGGACAGCACGTATTCCTTCTGCAATTCGTCCGGCGGCAGCCCTTTCAGAAAGGCGTTGAGGCGTTTCTCCGCGATTTCAAGAAACCAGGGGGTGAAACCGAAGAGGTTCATGCTTACCAGGCTTTCCGGATCAAGCGCAACGCCGCCCGGGTCGGTGTTGGTATCGCGGATGGAACCGTCGGGGAACTTCTGGATCTTATAGGTTTCGGTCAGGCGCGTAAGCTTGCCCCTGTCGTCGGCCTGGCAAACGCCGCGCGTCACGTAGCCGTATTCGCTCACGGTGTTTTTCAGGCGGTAGCAGACCATGCAGGCCTCTTTTTCCGGCTTCAGGGCATGGATATGATGAAGGATATCGCGGTACGGCTCGCGGCCGTAGTAATCATCGGCGTTGACGACGATAAACGGCTCGTTCAGCACATCCTTTGCGCAGAGCACCGCGTGCACGGTGCCCAGCGGGCGCGTGCGCTCTTCCGGCACGGCGTACCAGGACGGGAGCTTATTAAACTCCTGATAGATATACTCCACCTTCGCGCGGCGGCTGAGTCTATCGCCGATCAGCGCGCGGATACGCTCCTTAAAATCGCGCTTGATGATGAACACGACCTTGTCAAAGCCGGCCTCCAGCGCGTCGTATACCGAGTACTCCAGCAGTATTTCGTTATGCGGGCCCATTCCGTCGATCTGTTTGTCCCCGCCGTAACGGTTTCCCATTCCTGCCGCCATGATTACCATGGTATTGTGCATGCGTCGGTCTCCGTTTCAGTTATTTGCGTTTCGTTTGGGTTTCGGGCGGATGCGCATTGTAAGCGTCCCCGGCTTCTGCGCCGTATGAAAGCCTTCCGCGCTGTCGGGGCGGAAAAACACGGTGATGGTGCGCAACATCAGCTTGATATCAAGCAGCAGCGAAAACCGGTGGATATACATGAGATCCAGTATGACCTTATCCTTGGGGGAGGTGTTGTATTTCCCGTCGATCTGCGCAAGCCCCGTGATGCCCGCCTTCATCTTCTGGCGGTATTCGAACTCCGGCACATCGCGCGTATAACGGTCGACGTTTTCAAGCATCTCCGGGCGCGGGCCCACGATGCTCATATCACCCATGAACACGTTGAACAGTTGGGGGAATTCGTCAATGCGGCACCTGCGCAGCACGCGCCCGACTCCGGTGATGCGCCCGTCGTTCTTCGTTGCGGATTGGTGCGGGCGGGACGGATCATGCGCGAACATCGTGCGGAACTTGATGATGGTAAACACCTTACCGTTTATGGTCGCACGTTCTTGTTTGAAAAATACGGGCCCCTTATCGGAGCACTTGATGACGGCTGCGGTCACGAGCATGACCGGGCTTAATACAATGATGCCGAGTACGGAGAGGATGATATCCATCCCGCGCTTCAAGAAGCGCTGGATGAGCGACGGTTCTGCACGGTGCGTGTACAGAAACGGCGTATCGTCGATCACGACCTGGGCGGAGGAGGAGATGATTACATCTTCCAATTCGGCGGCCAGGTACATGGCCTTGCCGTGCTTGTAGCAAAAGGTTTCGATGCCCGCTTCTTCGGTATCGGGGATGCCGGCAAGAAATACGACGTCGTATTCCACGATCGTGTCGTAGATGTCGTCGCAGTGATAATGCAAAACGTCGCAAAGCTGATATTTCCGCGAGAAAGAGCCGATCTTCTCCGCGACATGGTCCGCCTGCTCCTGCGAAGAGGCGATGATGCAGCAGCGTTCCGGCGGATTGATTTTATAGTAAACGTAATCTCCCAGATGCACGAACAGGGAAATAACGCCGGTTTGGATGAGAACGCTTGCACAAAGCAGCAAAAAATCTTCGCCGAAGAGGATCAGGCGCGGATTGTTGGCCGGGTTTACGTTCATGATCTGCAGTTGGACATAGGTTACGATATCCGTCAGCACAACGGAGATCAGAATGGCGAAAAACACCGAACGCGCTTTGCGCTCGCCCATCCTGTACCCGCCGTATACGTTGGTCAGAAGAAGGAGAACGATGGCGAACGTAGCCATTGTAATGGCGGCGGTACGGCTGTAGCCGATGATCTGCGGGTTTGTGATCGCCTGCAGCAGGAAAAACGACGCGAAAACGAGCAGGTAGAGCACGGCCTGGGAAGCCATCGTAACCAGCTGCGACTTGAAATCCCGCTTCTTCATATTCGCCTCCGCTGCAAAACCGTGCCCCGCACCATGATACAATGCAGGGCTTCATGGCGCGTTCCGATGAAACGATCGAAACGACCACCCGCAGAATATCATAAAACCTGCGTACAGTCAAGAAAACCAAACCGTCTTGGGCACACCGCGTTACAGCTGCAATACGACGCCAAGCACCGCGCCCACGGCGATATAGGCGACGGGATGAATGCGCTCAAGCCGCTTTACCCTCAGCAGCACAAACAGGATAACAAACAGCGTGAGCGCGATCCACTGGAACGACGTAACGCCGTCCTGCACGGAGAATAAAACAGATTTGAGCACCGCGTATCCCGCGGCGGCGATCAGGCCCGTGACCGCCGGGCGCATGGCTTCCATGCCGCCCGCGATACGGCGGTTGGTCTGGAAGCGGTCCAGCACGCGCACGACGATCAGGATCGTCAAAAACGCCGGCAGGATCAGCGCGAACGTCGCCGTGACCGCGCCCGGGATGCCCGCCACGTGGAAGCCGACATACGTGGCCATGTTCACGCCGATGGGCCCCGGAGTGGATTCCGAGATCGCGACCATCTGCATCAGCTCGTCGACGGAAAACCACTGCGGATAGGTCTGGGACGTCTGCATCAGAAACGGCAGCGTGGCCAGGCCGCCGCCCACGGCGAACAGCCCCGCCTTGAAGAATTCGAACGCAAGCTGCAGATAGATCACGCCTTGCGCCTCCTTCCGAACCACAAGGCGCCGAACGCCGCAAACGCGAGGGAGACGTAGATCGGCGAGAAGTGCAAGAGCGCGACCGTCACAAAGCCCAGTACGGCGATCGCGGCCTTCAATAGGGTGCGCGCGTTCTTCCTGGCCAGGTTCCATACGGTGGAAGCGATCAGCGCGCTGACCGCGATGCGGATTCCGGCAAAGGCATGCTGCACCCAGGGAATATCGGAGAAGTTGGAAAGCACCGCGGCAATCGCCGTGATGATGATCAGCGACGGCAGCACGACGCCGACCGTCGCGGCCACAGCGCCGGGGAATCCCTTCCTGCGGTAGCCCATGAAGGTGGAAATGTTCACGCAGATGACGCCCGGCGTGGCCTGGCTGACTGCGAAGTAGTCCAGCATTTCATCCTCGGTAATCCATTTTCGTTTCTCCACGATTTCACGCATCAAAATGGGAAGCACCGCGTATCCGCCGCCGAACGTGATGCTTCCGATCAGGAAAAACGTGGAGAACAGGTTC
>JAFGGL010000057.1 GCA_016930575.1 Clostridiales bacterium
TCGCTGTACGACACGGCCTACCGGGGCGGTTACGCCCGCAGGCTCACCCTCACCTACCAGTTCCCGGACGGGCAGATCATGACCATCGATTCCATCCGCCCCCCCGGCGCGGTCGCGCTGCTGGAGGATTCAGGTTACGTCATCCGCGTGGACACTTTGTATACCATGGGCGGCATGGACGCCGTGCGCATGGATTCGGGCGACTACGTCCGCCTGGCGGCGGAGGGGCCGGAGGCGGCCTATGTGGTGCATTTCCCGATAGTCCACCAGGATCAGCTGACGGACTATCTGCGCTACACCGGATTGATAAGAATCGACAGTGAATAACGCGAGGAGTATATAGATGCAGCCCGATATCCGCACGATGAAGAACCCGGTATTACTCAGGCGCTTTGCTCCCTATTATAAAAAGTACATCCCCACGCTGCTGCTGGACCTGCTGTGCGCGGCCGCCACCACGCTTGCCGACGTGGCGTTGCCGCTGATCGTGCGCAGCATCACCCAGATGGCCATCGACGACGCGGCGGCGCTGACGGTCGTCTACGTGCTGCGCGTCGGGCTTTTCTACATCGCGCTGCGCGTGGTGGACGCCGCGGCGGACTACTATATGACCGCGCAGGGGCATATCATGGGCTCGTATATCGAGCGCGACATGCGCTTTGATCTGTTCAACCACCTGCAAAAACTCAGTTTTTCTTACTACTCCGACGCGAAGGTCGGGCAGATCATGGCGCGCATCACCTCGGACCTTTTCGAGATCACGGAGTTCGCGCACCACTTCCCCGAGGAGATGTTCATCGCGGCGATCAAGATCGTCGCTGCATTCGTCATCCTGTTCGGCATCAACCCGATGCTGACGCTGATCGTCTTTGCCGCGCTGCCGCTGATGTATATCATCGCGCGGATCTTCCGCGACAGGATGCGCCGCACCTTTCAGCAGCGGCGGCATCAGCTTGGCGAGATCAACGCGCAGGTGGAGGACAGCCTCCTGGGAATCCGCGTGGTGAAATCGTTCGCCAACGAGCCGCTGGAGATCGAGAAATTCAAGATGAGCAACGACAAGTTCATCGACATCAAGCGCAGGAGCTACCGGCTGCTGGCGGGCTTTTCGATGTCCCGCCGCATCGTGGACGGGCTGATGTACATCGTGGTGGTCATCGCGGGCGCGCTGTTCCTGCGCGACGGGGCGATCACCGCGGGCGACTATGTGGCCTACCTCCTGTTCGTGTCAACGCTGCTTGCGTCCATCCGCCGCATCGTGGAGTTCACCGAGCAGTTCCAAAACGGGATGACGAGTATCGAGCGCTTCTGCACGCTGATGGACGAGATCCCCGACATCGAGGACCTGCCCGGCGCCAGGGAACTCAGGGACGTCAAGGGCGAAGTGAGCTTCGACCACGTGTCCTTCCATTACAGCGACAACGACCGCGACGTGCTGGCGGACATCAACCTGAAGGTGCCCGCGGGCGAGCGCGTGGCGCTGGTCGGGCCCAGCGGTTCGGGCAAGACCACGCTGTGCAACCTGATTCCCCGCTTTTACAACCTGTCCGGCGGGCGCATTTTGATCGACGGGCAGGACATCACTACCCTCACGCAGCGCTCCCTGCGCTCAAATATCGGCGTGGTGCAGCAGGACGTGTACCTGTTTTCCGGCACGGTGTTTGACAACATCGTCTACGGCCTTCCCGGCGCCACCGGGGAAAAGGTGGAGGAAGCGGCAAAGCTTGCGGGCGCGCACGAGTTCATCTCCGCGCTGCCGGACGGCTATAATACCTATGTGGGCGAGCGCGGGGTGAAGCTCTCCGGCGGGCAGAAGCAGCGCATCTCCATCGCGCGCGTGTTCCTGAAGAACCCGCCGATCCTGATTCTGGACGAGGCCACCTCGGCGCTTGACAACGAAAACGAGCGCATCGTGCAGAAATCGCTTGAAAAACTCTCCCGGGGGCGCACCACCTTTACCATCGCCCACCGCCTGACGACCATCAAAAACGCCTCCACAATCTGCGTGCTGACCGAGAAAGGCATCGAGGAGCAGGGCTCGCACAGGGAGCTTTTGCAAAAGGACGGCGTGTACGCGGGGCTTTACAGGATGTATACCGAGGATTGAGTAAAATGCGTATTTCCAAACCAACGCCGGATGCGCTTCCCGATATCTGCCGCCTGTACCAAACCGTGATCGGGGATATGCACGCGCGCGGCCTGTACCAGTGGGAATGGGGGAAATACCCCTACGAAGCGCTGCTTGAGGAGGATATCGCCCTGAGCCGCCTGTACCGCATGGACGACGAAGAAGGGCTTGCGGGCGTGTTCGCCCTGGTGACAGGCGGCCATGAGAAAGAGTACAGGGATATCGACTGGCGGATGGGGAACAACCCCGTGTGCCTGCACCGCATCGCCGTGCTGCCGGGCCGCGGCGGCCGGGGGTACGCCGCGCAAGCAGTAGCCTTTGCAAAGGAGTACGGCAGGAGTATCGGCTGCGACGCCTTCCGTGTGGACACCTACGCTGAGAACACGCGGGCGCTGAAATTCTTCCGCGGCGTCACGGCACGCGAGGCCGGCACCTTCCGGCTGAGGGGTTTTGAAAAAGAATATCATTGTTTTGAGGCCGCGCTCTGAGCGGCGTCCGGGCGGACAGAAAACCGCAACAATTCAGCAAAATCCGTAACAAAACGGCAATAACGTATTTACTTCTCCGTAATTATTTGCTATACTGGCCCCATCAGAGAAAGGCGCGCTGCGCGTTCGTTCGAAAGGGGAATTTCACATGAGATCCAGAGGCCTACGCATCGCATTGCGGGCCTTGGCGCTTGCGCTGATCCTGGCGCTGCTTGGCGTTTCGGGCGCGGCGGCGCTTACGCTTTACGCGACGTTGGAATACGGCGACAGCGGTAACGACGTAACGAAGTTGCAGCAGGCGCTGCTTACGCTCGGTTTCGACCCCGACGGCGTGGACGGACACTTCGGCAGGGGCACGGAAAGGGCCGTGAAGCTGTACCAGGAAAGCATCGGGCTGACGGCGGACGGCAAGGCCGGCACGCTGACATTAAGCGCCCTGTACGAGGACACGGCCGACGATACGACCGCGTACGCCGTGGCGACCAGTTCCTCCACCCTGCAGTACGGCGACAGCGGTGAACGCGTGCGGCTTTTACAGGACGCCCTCAAAGGCCTCGGATACGCCATAGGTACGGTGGACGGCAAGTTCGGCCTGCTCACGCGCGCGGCCGTGGTCGCCTTCCAGCGTGATCATGATATCACAGCCGACGGGCTTGCGGGCACCAAAACGCTGAACCTGCTGTACAGCAGCGCGAATTCATCTTCTACTGATTCCTCGTCTTCTTCAAGTTCATCGTCCACCCTCTCCGCTTCGCTGCGCAGGGGCAGCAGCGGCAGCGAAGTACTCAAAGTGCAGACCAAGCTCAAGGAACTTGGGTATTATACCGGCAGCCTGGACGGCGATTTCGGCAGCGGCACGCTGGCGGCGGTATTGTCATTCCAGCAACGAAACGGCCTGAAAATGGACGGCATCGTAGGCTCCGGCACATACGGGAAATTATTCTCCTCCTCGGCGGTCTCTTCCGGGTCGTCGTCTGCCGCGGGCACAAGCTCCGAAAGCCTGCGCTACGGCGATACGGGCAGCGCGGTGAAAACCATGCAGCAGGCGCTCAAGAACCTCGGCTACAGCGTGAGCGCGGACGGCGTGTACGGCGTGATCACGCAAACGGCCGTCATCGCCTTCCAGCGCAGGAACAGCCTGACCGCCGACGGCGTGGCCGGCAGCAAGACGCTTGAAGCGCTCTACGGCGGCTCGGCAGTTCCCTACGGCGGCTCGTCCTCCTCGGCAACGCCGACGCCCGCGCCGACAGCAACGCCTGCGCCGACAGAGATCCCCTCGACGGAGCTGACGCAGACGACCTCCACCTCCGCCAGTTCGGGCCTGAGTTCGGCGGCATACGGCTCGGTTTCGGGCCCCGGCGGCGCGACGGTAAAGTGCCTGTACTGGTATACGGAGATCAAACCCTATCTTTCCACCGGCGCGCACCTGACCATATACGATTATCAGACGGGGCTTACCTGGAAGCTTCGGGTATACAGCCGCGGCCGGCACTGCGACTCAGAACCGCTGACGGCGGAGGATACCGCCACGATGTACGAGGCATTCGGCTCCATCACCTGGACGCCCAGGCCGGTGTACGTACACCTGCCTGACGGGCGGTGGACGCTTGCGACCATGCACGACGTGGCGCACCTGTCCGGCGCGATTTCGGATAACGATTTCGACGGCCACCTCTGCGTGCACTTCCTGCGTACGTTACCTGAAACGAATGTGCTCGACCCCAACTACGGCGTCACGCACCAAAACGCCATCCGCACCGCGTGGAAAGCGCTGACGGGCGTTACGATACCGTGACAAAACATAAACCGAATAATCCCTGCGGCGCAGGGATTTTTCTTGTATAATGAAACGAATGCATGGGTCACCATTCGATTGGGAGAGGTTATGAACGTTATTTCGATCAAGCGCAGCCTGCGGGAGATGAAACGGCTGGAGGTCAGACTAAGATTCGGCGATACGCCTTCCCCGCATCCGCCGCTGGTGTGGGAGAAATTCTTCGATCTGCAGAACACGGGCAGGGGGAAGTATACGCTGGATGCGCTGGCCTTGATGGACCGGGAAACTTATCAGAGTTTGATCGGGGAGTACTGGTCGTTCGTGTATAACGAACTCATCGGTGAGATGGATTTCCGCGCCGTCCGTTACGATACGGACGTTTTGCTCCGCTGGGGGCTGGGCTTCGACGCGGACGAGGCCGCCGTCAAGCGGCGCTTCCGGGCGCTTGCCAAGCGGCACCATCCGGACGCCGGCGGCAACGCGGAGGATTTTATCGAATTGATGCGGGACTACAGAAAACTCGTCGGGAAATAGACGAACGGGGAGGAGAACTCGATGGATACCAAGGCGATTGAGATCATGAACGAACGGTTCGGAAAGGACACGGAGCTTGCGCTGGCGACGATGGACGGGGAGCGTCCGGCGGTGCGCATCGTGGACGCGTATTACGAGGACGGCTGCTTTTATGCGATCACCCACGCGCTGTCGGGCAAGATGAAACAGATCGCCCAAAATCCCGCCGTGGCCGTCTGCGGACAGTGGTTCACGGGGCGCGGCGTCGGCGAGAACCTGGGCTGGCTGCGCGACGAGAAAAACAAGGCGATCTTGCGGAAACTCAAAACCGCCTTCGCCGCCTGGTACGGCAACGGGCATATCAACGAAGCCGATCACAACACGATCATTCTGAAGATAAGACTAACAGACGGCGTGCTCATGAGCCACGGCACAAGATATGATTTGGATTTTACCAGATGACTGATTACATAGTATTGTTGCCTAGAAGAACCACCGGGCCCAACAGTCCCGAGATGAGGGCTTCGGGTTCTCTGTCGATGTTGTCCTCGTTCCAGTAGCGGTTCCATGAAAGCGCCATGCCCTCGTCCACGAGCATGTGCAGGCGCTCGCAGGCGGCGGAGTTGGCCACTACAACGGCGATCACGTTTTCGCCGTCTTTTAATTGTTCGGTAATGTCCATACGGTACGGCTCCCATATGCGCGTGCCGCACAGCGCGCCGTTTACCCAGACCTCCGCATAGAAGCATACTTTCCCCAGGTCCAGCATATAGCGGCGACCGGGTTTTTTTGGGATCGTCGCGCTTTTTTGATACAGCGCGCGGCCCGAGAACCAGCTTAAACCGCGCTCCCGCCAATCGCCCAGCGGCACGGTCTGCGGCGCAAGGTGAACGCGGATCGTATCCAACAGCCCGCCGTCCGGGGAGGGCGCGGCGACGTCCAGCTCCAGCTCGTGAATTCTCCCGTCCGGAGGCAGGGTAGCAAAACCGTCCGTAAAGGACACGGGTTTCCCGTCCAGCCGCGCCGTGAAATCTCCTGCAATATCCGGTTTATCTATACGCATAGCACCCGCGAGCAGCGTGACCGTATACCGCACGGCGCGCGGATACAGAGGCAGCTTGCCGAATAAGGGCAGATCGCCCCAGGGCTGTATCGGCGGCCTGCCGCGCTCCCACGCCCAAACCCAATCTGTATCGTTCAGTCCCGGCATGACGTGGCAGAGCACCGTTTTGGGATCGACGGTTTTCACGGTTTCCGGTGCGATATTTGTCCAATTCGGCTGCACTGCGGCGGCGACCGCCCAGGAAGAATCGGAGAGCAGTTCGATCGTTTCTTCTTCCGTGTGGATCTCGCCTTGCAGCAGCAGCGACGCCAACGCTTCGGGCGGGAGGGTTTCGGCCTGGGTGAGTTCGCGGCTGTCCAGCGGCGTGTTGGTGTGCACATGCACGGCGATCAGGTTGCGCCCGATGCGCAGATGCTCCGCGATATCCAGCGTGCACGGCTGCCGCTTGCTGTCATGCCGCGCGGCTTCCCGGCCGTTGATATACAGCGTAAAACGGTTGACGGCGGCAATGCACACGCGCGCTGAGAGTACCTTGCCTTTCATCGTCAGCGGCTTGACGAAATACAGGTCGCGCTTGTCCGCGTCGTCGCCCCAGCCCACGCGCCGCCCGAGCCAGTTCGACTTCCACAGGCTGACGTGCCGCCCGCAACGGCCGTTCTCCTCCGCCGTGTTGCGGATGCGGATATTGCTTCTGAAGCCTGTCTGCACGTCGGTAAACCTCGCCAGAGGAATGGAAAGAATCGTTTCTTTCGCGCCGATTTCCCACTTGGAATCATAGCTTTGGTCCAGCGGCAGGAACGACCAGTCGCCGTCCAGCGGTACGGTTTCCGCGCCTGTTTCCGTGGGCGGGAGCGCTTCCTGTTCGCATCCCGTCAGCAGCCAGCAGGCCTCGTCCGCCTCCAAAGCGAGATTGACGAGCAGCCTGCCGTTTTCCCGCGCATACGGCAGCGGCGTTGCCTCTCCGCTTTCCGGGTTCAGCTTTTGCACTGCGCCCCGCCCTTGCAGCGACAAGCGCAGGCGGCGCGGCTCCGGCAGGATGCTTGCCAGCATGTACATATCTTGTCCGTCGATCACGCGGTGGTTGGCGTACAGCTTATCCCGCGCGCCTTCCACGATCTCGATATCCGGCGCGAAGTGTTTTTGGTAGCGGCGGAGCAGCTCCGTTACCGATCGTGCGGATTCCCCGGACGGCTCTCCTTCGCCTGCGGGGAAAAACAGCACCAGACCGCCCTGGTCCCGTAGCATGTTCAGCTTTTCCGACAAAGCATCTGTCATGCGGATATTCGACGGAAGAATCAGCAGCCGGAATTTTTGCCTGCCCGCGCATAGCCGCCCGTTTTCCACCCGCGCCGACAGCAGGCTGTCCGCATCGATATAATCCATATCAATTTGATTTTCCATAAATGTTCGCAAAATCGCATGAAACTGCCTGTCCGTCTCCCGCGCGACTTCGTCCGGTTCGCCCGCGACGGTATGCGCGGTCATCCCGCCGATCGGGTAATACAGGCCCGCGTCTGCCGCGGCTTCCCCGAGGCTGTTCATGGTGGATACGCGGTGGATGTATTCGGCAAAGTGTTTGAAGTATTTCCAGTAGGGATTTTGATAAAAGAAACTCGCTGGCCAGTCGCCCTGCGAACCCTGATGCTCGCAGTCGTTGTAAAACCCGTGCAGGACGAACATGTCGATGCCCGCCGCGCCCAGCGCGTTCACGCCGCGCTTGTATTCCTGCAGCGTGCAGCCCCAGCCCGCGCCGCCCATCGCCTCGGACATCGCGCGGGGCTTATCGTACAGCCGCGCTACCGATACGGCGTACTTGGGCTCGTGCATGGCGATCCCGCGCGGGTAGCGGTAGCGGTAATCGTGGCAGTCCGCGCCCGGGATGTGCAGGCGCCGTATCGTGCGGAAGTAGTCCCCCTGCCTGCGCGGATGATGGGCGAGGTCTTCCTCGGTGTGGCCGGTCAGCCGCAGTTTGTTTTCCGCGCACCAGTCCGCGATCTGCCGGAAAAACGCCTTCTCGTATAAATCCGCCAGCAGGTCGTAATAATCCCCGCGTACTTTCCGTGCCTGCTCACCGTCCCCCTCCATCAGCGCGGGAAGGCATTCCAGCAGGTCGTAGCCGTACGCTTTCTCAAACGCTTCCGGCAGCGCGTCCGTCCACGGCAGGGGACGGGCGGCGAGGTAGATTTCATCGAAGAATATCCCGGGGATAGTTTTCCCGAACTCATCCCCGTAGCGCGCTTTGTATACCTCGTGGGTGCAGGCCAGAAAATCGCGGATGGCGCCGGGGTTCAGATAATCCACGGCGGTTTCATAGACGCACTCGTAAAACGCCATCGTCCGCCCGCCTTCCAGTGGGCAGGCCGCGACCAGGCGGCGGTTTGCGTCCGGTTCGCCGGTGATGATCTCTGCGAAAAGCCCCTTGGCCATATTCTGCCGCCCTTTCGCGAGCACGCGGGAGGGCGCCTGCAGGCCGTGGGAAAAGGTGCTGCCGCAGGTGCCCGAGGGCCAGGCGTATTCGTCGTACAGCCAGGGATAAAACCCAATCTCCTTTGCATGGTGTACGCAGTCGTCCATCACGCGGAACCAGGCCTCGCCCATATACGGCGTTTTCAGGTAGGCGCGCGCGTGCATGAAGGCGTTGCAGACGCCCTTTTTCTGCATCTCGTCCATCTGCCAAAGCATGTGGGAGGATTTGAGCTCGCCGTTCCAGAACCAGAACGCGCAGGCCGAAAACTCCGGCGGCGGCGACTGGATGGCTTTGACAATGTCCATATACACCTCTTGATACGTCTGGGTTCTTTAGCAGTATCTTACTGCATATCCCAAATCTTTACAAGCAGCCATTGACCGCGGAGGGGAAAAGCGGTATCATCGGAGGGAATACATCGTTACACATATTAAGCCGATCGGAGATTCCTGACCGATGAAACCCTGTTTAGCGACTTTTTTGCTGCTCCTGTGTATCATTCATATCCCTTCGACGGCCCGGGCGGACTGCAACTATACGACGTATTACCATGGCGACTGCAACTCGATGAAGATCGCCATCACCGTGGATGACCTGTACGAACCGGTGAACCTGAAACGCATCCTCGACCTGTGCCTGAAGTATGATATCCGCGTAACGTTTTTTACGCTGGGTATCGTTATCCACCCCGAAAACGCCGCGCTGTGGCAGCGCATCGTGGACGAAGGGCATGAGATCGGCAACCATACCTACGGCCACCTGAATATCACGGACATGACGGACGAACAGTTCAAACACCAGCTCACGATCACGCAGGACGCACTCAACGCGGTGCTGAGAGAACCGTACACGATGCGCCTGTTCCGTCCGCCGTACGGCAGGTACAACCGGTATGGATGCGTGAGGAAGCTGAAGGAACTGGGATATCCGTATATGATTCTGTGGTCTGTCGGCCTGGAAGACGTGCAGCGGACCTATAAGAGCGTCAAAGGCGGCAGCATCATCCTGTTTCACACCAACTGGCAGGATGTGAAGTGCCTGGAGGAGAACCTGCCCAAGCTGCTGGACGCCGGGTTTGAGCCGGTCACGGTCAGCGAACTGTTGGATCTCCCTCCGGCAATGGAAACAAAGGCAGGCGAGTGATCATATCCCGGCCCTGCGCACGCAGGACAAAGCCGTGCATAACGGTGCAAAGGCACGCCCGCGGAACCGACTCGGCGCCGCTGGGCGGCAATCCGCTGTTTGCAACGGAATATATCGTTATTCGAACTGGAATATAGACCGGAAGGCCTATTCTTTTTGATACATCTCCCAAAGGGCTTTCAGCACCAGTCGGTTATCAGCTTCGGCCTTGTCGGCGGGCAGGATATACGCCTGGTTCACATGCCTGCGGCGTTTGTCGAAATAGGGGTTCAGCCCCGCGTAATCCCGAAAGCCGAAGGGCTGGAGCACCAGCGTTACGTCGTCCGCCGCGCGTGTGAAAAGGCTTTCTTTCAGCCTCTTTTTCCACTGCTTTTTAGTAGACGATTGGAAAAGCGCATCCAACAGCAGCGCCTCGAAGTGCATGGGCGTGGGCAGGGCGTGATACGCTCCGTCCGTCGCCAGCACAAGCACGCCTTTTTGCGGCAGGTCCGCCGCCGTTTCATGCAGGCCGAAGGGCTGATCCGCGCACAGGTAGTTGGCGATCGGCGCGTCCAGGTACAGGCTTTCGAACGCGTCGCATTTCGTGGCGTAATCGTCCCGCGTAAGCTGCCGCAGGCCCCTGTCGGTCAGCATGTATCCGCGCGTGTTGCCGGCCCAGTACAGCGCCGCGCCCTGCGGGTACACAAGCGCGATCGCCGCGGTACTCGGCAGCGTGCGCACCATGCTGCCGGTGACGGCGGAGGGCTGCTTCAAATACCTCGCGCTGAACTCCCGTGCGGTCCGGGCAAACAGCGCGCTCAGGTCCTCCGCTGTGTTTTCACGCGGCAGGGCGGCGGCGTTCTCCCCGAACCATTCCTCCAGGCATCCGGCATACAGGCCGGAGGCGATGTGCGCGCCGGTGCGGTTGTCAAGTTGCGCATAGCGCCGCCCGCCCACGCCGCCGCAGCCGTCGAAGGCCGCAAGCAGGCGCACGCCTTCGTGCCGCAGGCACAGCGCGATATCCTCGTTGGGTTCTTTCCCCGCCGAAAACGACAGCTTCAGCGCGGGAAGGGTGTTCTTGCCCATATCGTTTGCCTTTCTCTGTTCCTGTGTCTATCATACAAAAACATTCGCCCGGGCGCAAGACGGCAAACACGCGCCGGTTTCACGCATGGAAAATACTCTCATTTCATTGTATAATGGGATATGCGAGTAACTGCCGCGGATGCCGCCGGCGCAGGCGGGAAAGGGATCGGTATGACGAATTATGCCCGGTACGGCAAGCGTCTTCTGGATATCGTGCTCAGTTTGCTGGGGATGATCGTTTTATCGCCCCTGTTTTTGGGCCTCGTAATCGCCATCAGGCTGGACAGCCGCGGCCCCGTGATGTTCAGGCAAAAGCGCGTCGGCATCCATAAAAGCCATTTCAACATCATCAAATTCCGCACCATGCGCATTGATACGCCAAAGGACGTCCCGACGCATATGCTTAAAAACCCCGGACAGTGGATCACGCCCGTGGGCAAGTTTCTCAGGAAAACCAGTTTGGACGAACTGCCGCAGCTCCTACAAATCTTCACGGGGAAGATGAGCATCGTCGGCCCGCGCCCCGCGCTGTGGAACCAGGATGATTTGATCGCCGAACGCGACAAGTACGGCGCCAATGATACCCGCCCCGGGCTGACCGGCTGGGCGCAGGTCAACGGCCGCGACACGCTTATGATTCCCGACAAGGCGAAGTTGGACGGCGAATACGCGCGGCATGTTACCATTAAAATGGATTGGATCTGCTTTGCGAAAACTGTCCGGCACGTGCTGCGCCGCAGCGGCGTGATCGAGGGCGGTACGGGCAGCCAACGGGCGGAAAACGGGAAGGAGGTCGAAGGATGATGCGGCGTATCTTGATCACCGGCGCGAACAGCTACCTGGGCACGTCGCTGGAAGCGTATCTGAAACAATGGCCCCAGGAGTATGCCGTCGATACCGTGGATATGATCGGCGATTCCTGGCGGGATAAGGATTTCAGCGAGTATCAGACGGTATACCACGTGGCGGGGATCGCGCATTCCGATTTCGGAAAGATTGCCGGCGACAGGGAAGCGCTGTACCGGCGCGTGAACACCGACCTTGCCGTGGAAACGGCAAAAAAGGCGAAAGCCGACGGTGTGAAGCAGTTTATCTTTATGAGCACTATTGTCGTCTACGGCAAGAGCGCTGAAATTGGGAAACAAAAGGTCATCACCCGCGAAACAGTGCCGGAACCCGATAACATCTACGGCAAAACAAAACTAAAAGCGGAAGAAGGCCTGAAAGCGCTGGAGGATGACGGTTTCAAACTATGCATCCTGCGACCGCCCATGATATATGGCAGGGGCTGCAAGGGCAATTACGCCCGCATGAGCAAATGGGCGAAGAAGCTCCCCGTGTTTCCAGAAATCAGGAATCAGCGGTCGATGCTGTATCTGGAAACGCTGTGCGAACTGATTCGGCAGCTGATCGATCGTAATGAACGGGGCGTGTTCTTTCCCCAGAACAGTGAATACATTTGTACTTCGGAGATGTTTTCCGCGATCGCCCGGGCAAACGGACGACATGTCCGCCTGACAAGGGCATTCAATCCTGCCCTTCGCCTGCTCTCTAGCTGGATGACCGTTATCAATAAAATATTCGGCAGCATCGTATACGACAAGGGACTTTCTGAATACGATTTCAAGTATCGGACAACGGATTTTTACGAAAGCATCCGCTGCATCGAAGGCGCAGGCTGGAAGCGGGTGTTGATGCTCGGTAACCACGACGTTGTAATCTACAACTTCCGGCTGGAACTGGTGGAGCGCTTGCTAAAAGAAGGATATGAGGTGTATATTTCTTCGCCGTATGGCGAGCGTATTGAGGCCCTGAAAAAATTGGGAGCACACTATATTGACACAAAGGTGTCCCGGCGTGGCTTGAGTATTTGGGAGGACTACGCACTGCTGAGGAATTACCGCAGGATGATGAAAAAGATCAATCCGGACATCGTGTTTACCTATACCATCAAGCCAAACATCTACGGCGCGATGGCCTGCGCGAAACGCCGCATTCCCTGCGTGGCGAACATCACGGGGCTTGGCACGGCCGTGGAAAACGGAGGATTTCTGCAGGCCGTGAACTTGTGGATGTACAAGTATGCGTTTCGGAAAATCCGGCGTGTGTTTTTTCAAAACGAGGAGAACATGGCGTTTTTCGCAAAACACAAAATCGCCGTTGACCGACACGCGCTGCTGCCTGGGTCGGGCGTGAATCTTGAACGCTTTTCCCCGCTTCCCTATCCGGATGAAAACACCGTTGAGTTCGCATTCATATCACGTATCATGAAGGAGAAGGGGATCGATCAATACCTCGATGCAGCCAAGGCAATACGGGAGAAGTATCCGCATACCTGTTTCCATGTGTGCGGATTCTGCGAGCAGGCGTATGAAGAAGAATTGAAGGAACTCGACAAATCCGGCGTGATTCTCTATCATGGTATGGTGCGGGATATCCGCGAGATCTTAAAAACCGTGCATTGTACGGTACACCCGACCTACTATCCCGAGGGCTTGTCCAACGTGCTGCTGGAAAGCTGCGCCTGTGCCCGCCCCATCATCACCACCAACCGCAGCGGCTGTAAAGAGGTGATTGAGGACGGCGTCAACGGTTACGTTGTGAAACAGAAGGACAGCGATGATCTGATCCGCAAACTGCAGCAATTCCTGGCATTGAGCCAAAAGGATCGCATCCAAATGGGACAAAACGGCAGGAAAAAGGTTGAGATAGAATTCGACAGGCAGATTGTCGTGGATCGGTACTTGTTGGAAATTGGAATGGATATTGGATAAAACATAGAAAATAGCAATACTTGCTGGAATGATCGCTTATATTGATTAGGTGAAATTACTTAATGGAAGAAGTTGATATTTTGCATGGTATAGAAACAAAAGACATCGCTTTCATTATTGCCGGAGAAGGGCTTATTTACCAAGGGTGTAAATTAACTGGATTTGATATTTTCCATCCATATAAGGATCGGAATCTATTTATGAGAGTTTTGCGGGAAGTCTGGCAAATACTTAGCGTGCCTAGAGTTGATATTTTCTATGAAAAGAATGTACTTCGTCATCAATTCGAGCATATCATCATTTTTGACGTGTTGATTACTCGCCGGTATCTGACATGGATAAAAAACAAATTCCCGCAATCGAAAATACACTTTATTTACAATAATATGGTTGGTTTTGCCAGGCATCTGAAGCCCGATCAATTGCCACCATGGATAGAGGTGTGGACCTTCGATGACTATGACAGTAGAGTATATGGCATCAGGAAATACCACAGTTATTATTTCCCCTCACTTTGTATGGAACCACAGGAAAAGCAGATCGACGTATTTTTCGTCGGAAAAGATAAAGGAAGAGCTGAATATCTGCTAAATCTTGAACAACGACTCAAGGATATGGGATTGAAAACGAAATTCATCATCACGCCGGATGGCAGGTTTACAAAACATAAGCCGTTTTATTCGGATTATGTGCCCTATTGGGTAATTTGCGAATATCTATCAAAAACAAAGGCAGTTCTAAATGTATCGATGGATAATCAAGAGGGGATGACGGTCAGAGATCTTGAAGCTATTTTTAACCATATTAAGTTGATTACTACAAATAAATCGATTCGGAGTCATCCTGTGTTTTCAAATGATATAGTTTTTATACTCGATAAGGATAAAATGGAGAGTTTACCGGAATTTTTAAATTCTACCTATCCGCCGATCGATGATGATATTATGGCTCGTTTTACCTTCGGACACTTTATCAGGCAGGTAACTGGAGTATATGTATGAGTTCCATAGAGTATTGGAACCATAACAAACGAGGTGGCGGGTTGCATATATGTAAATTTGGCTAGTGCAAATTTTTCGCTAAACATTTGGTAGTATCACTAAACTGTATAGAGGTTGTGCAAATTGGGTATCAGTCTATTATGTATATTGTGTCTTTGGGGGTTGCTAAAACCGAAGTCGAAGGCGGCTACTATTTCGTTGCTTTTGTTTATGTGGGTTTTGTTTGGATTCAACCTACAATCTCCAGACCGAGCCAGTTATGAATTCATGTACGGCAACCTGTATCTCGATAGTTATTATTCTTTATATGAACCGGGATTTACTGTGTTGATGGATATTTGTTTAAGACTTGGTTTGAGTTTTCAAGGTTTCCAAGTAGTACTTGCAACCCTATATGTTTTGTTGATTTATGCTTCTATTAGAAAATATACGAAATATACATCGTATGTATTGGCCTTATTTATAATAGCTCCATTTTTATGGTATATCTCAGGTATAAGAGTGGCATTGGCGGCCGCAATAGTCATATTTTCATTTCAATATCTTCTTTTGGGTGGCAAGAAGAATACGTTTTACTTCTGCTTGGGGATTGTTGTATCAGTCTTGTTCCATTATTCATCCTGTCTCTATTTACTGTTCTTACTGGGTAGGAAACGTGATTTCAAGAAACGGAAAATTCTTGTCATTCTCTTTCTTGTGACCGTTCTGAGCGTTATTATTCTCAGGACTAATATGCTATACATCATCGTTAACCAATTTACGTCTAGATATAAAACGCTGCAGTGGTTCAACAATAATGCAGATGTAATTGGCCGGCCATCACTAATAGGGGCCGTTTCTGCCTTAGCCATTCTTTTTGGGAATGTATACGTTACATATATGGTAAAAAGGTATTTCGAAAAACACTCTACTGAAAAAGACCGTTTTAGCTTAGTTAATAGAAAATTCTCCTATTTAGTTTATAATTGCAATTGTGCTATGCTTCTTCTAATTCCTTTGATTCTATTAAATCTAAATTTCTTTAGGCCAATTTATGGCTTGCTTATTCTCAATGCTTGTTCTGTCGCGAATATGATTGATGCACAGAGGCGGAAAAGAGTACGTAACCGTCTAACTTATGATAATTGTAGTATAAAGAACGCATATATGTCACTGGTAATCATTGTGTGGTCATTATTCATTGCGTTTTATCAGGAATATCCTTGCCTTAATACAATTGATTCCGTTTATTATATTATATCCAAAAATTTGTTGTTTCCGTTCTAGTTTACACTGTTTGGAGGACTCAAGATGCCAGAAGTATCAAAAAACCAGTTTGTGAATGGCTTGATATGGAAAACATTTAATTTGTTCTTGACAAAGGGCATTAATATCATTCTCACTATTATCTTAACAAGGATCCTTGATCCTATGCATTTTGGATTGATGACGGTATGGATCGTTATAATCAATGTTGGCGGTGTTCTGGCGATCGGCGGTTTAGATGTAGCGCTGGTGCAGAAAAAAGATATCGACAATGAAGACTTTTCCACTGCGCGGGTCGTGGCGTTGGGGAGAGCCGCAATACTGTGTTTGGCGGTCAATTTGATTGCGCCTTTGTTTTCCAACTTCTATCAGACCGAACTCTTGGTATTATTGGTTCGTGTTGCGAGTATTGATTTCTTTTTCCAGGCCTTTACGATCGTCAGTATTGCAAAGGCGTCGCGGGAGATTGATTTTAAAAAACTGTTTATTGCCGACTTTGTCTCCACAATTATCGGTGGTCTGGGCGTTATATTCATGTTCTATACCAATCGGCTGGATTGGATTCTGATAACGAACGTGATTGTTCACCGGATAGCCTATGCAATCATGTTGTATTTTCTTGACGAGAAAACTCACTACTTCAAGTATAACAAGGACAAGCACAAACCTATAACAAGACGTGGATACAAGGCAATGGCAAACAATCTTTTCGATTTGATTGCGGGCAGCGCCACAGGATTGTTTTTGGGTATGAAGTGGTCCGCGACGGAGGTAGGTTACTATAATAGAGCGGAAAAGATCACGCAAACCGTCGGGCTGGAAACCTATAACATGATCTCTGGAATACTTCTGCCTACGTTTGCATCCTATCAGCAGGATAGAGAAAAATTGAAGAGCGTCGCTAGAAAAATCACCACATTGAGCTGTTATATCATGTTTCCCGTTATGTGCTTTCTAGCATTAAGCGGCAGGCTGATCGTTCTTGCGCTGTTAACAGATAAATGGCTGCCGATCGTGTTTCTGCTTCAATTGTCCTGTGTGAAATTTGCAATGAACCCGCTGCGGCAAATATCAATGCATTTGAATTATTCAGTTGGCATGTATAAACGGAATATGCAGATTGAGAGCTGCAGAATGATCTTGATACTGCTCTCGATTGTAGTTCTAGCGATCTTGCATTTGCCGCAGCTTTATATTATATCGATTGCGGCTGCGGTTATCGCGATTATAATCACGGTGCTTTATTTACTTTCGTTGCGTAATGCTATCGGATACTCTATCATCGAACTCGTTAAAGATCTGGTACCGATTATCATTCTAACGGCAGCACCCATGATTCCGACAGTGATTTTCCTGCGTACCAGTACAGCGAACATTCTAAATTTGATCATCGCGTTTATTCTGTATTGCGGTGTATATATAGGACTATCGGCACTTCTTAAGGTTGAGGTTTATCGCTATGCCCGCACTTCTCTAAAGGGATTTATTCAGAGGAGAAAATAGCATGTACACAAAGATACTAATCGAGTACGAGGTCTATGGGCAGACTGCGGAGATGCTGCATGCCTTTTTCCTCGAAATGCAAAATGCTTTTAAAATTCAAATCAACGCAAAACGATCTATCGCTATCAAAAACACAGATATACAATGGAGCGATGTCATCATCTCCGTCAGAAGTACCTGCAGCATATCTAGTGGTATTGCAGCATTATGTAAAAAACTTCAGCGTTTCCATATCGTTCTGCTGGACGACAATTTATTCAACCACCGCCGACAAGATTGGTTTATGAAACGGCGGCAAAAGGCTCTGGGAGATACGCTTCACAATACGGATCTGTTATTGACACCGAATCCTTTACTTGCCAAGGATATTGGTGAAGCATACGCAGTAAAAAGAAGCGCACATATTGATACGACGATCCATGAGAGTGAGATTACACCCTTTGCCGGACATTCAGCACCGGTAGGTGACGTTGTAAGAATTGTGTATTACAGCAATGATGGAACCAGTTCGTATTTTACCACATTATTGGCAAAGGCCTTTGAGGAGATCAGCAAATCAAACCGGTATAAAATCGAAATGACGTTGATCGGTATAGAAACACTTACGGATTCTCTAGGCTGTAGCCAGGTTAAATTGATTCCGCACCTGAGCTATACGGATTTTAAGAAGTTCCTAAGAAACGGCCATTTTGATATAGGCCTGGCCCCGGTAATCGAGGACGACGATTTCTCAAAATATAAGTACTTCAACAAATATATGGAGTATTCAGCGGCTGGAATTCCAGGTATTTATTCAAACTGCCCTCCCTATACGTTTGTGATAAAGGATGGGTATAACGGATTTCTTAGCAATAACACGACGGGTGACTGGCAGCAAGCAATCATCAGCGGAATCGAGAATAATGAAAACCGGGTTGCATGTATTCAAAATGCACAGCACAGCCTAAAGACTGATTTTTCGTTTGAGAAGGTTTCGACAGCCTTACTCCAAGAAATCCCGGAGCTGTTGACTTATCGCGCACCAAAGGTTAAGACAAACGGAATGAAATGGGTTAAACTAAAGTACAGTGTATTCATTTTTTCTGAGAGAATTGACTCTACCTTCCGAACGATGCGTCAAAGCGGCTTTTGCGGATTGGTCAGACGGACAATGCTTTTTATAAGAACGAATAAGCAAACTGCTCATGAACGAAGGGAAATGCAAAAAAAGGAAGGAGCCTAAATGGGAAACATGCACAGCGTCAGTAAATGGCTGTTCAAGAACATAGCGGTATACTCGTTTTTCCGAACGCTATTATTTCCGATTCGCAAAAGGATTCGAATCGCTAGTTTCAACGTAAAATGGAGAAAAAAGAACCGGCATAATTTTACGACTGTAAATAATATGTTTCCTCTTGATAAAGTCAATGTGGGAAACGGTACTTACGGTGAACTCAACGTACATGCATTCGGCGATGAAAACGAAGGGCTTTCGATCGGCAATTATTGCTCTATCGCAGAAAACGTTCATTTTTTACTTGGAGGAAACCATCCGATGGATACATTGTCCACGTATCCGTTCAGAGAATATATTTTAAAAACTGCTTCGGAAAAGCTGCTTGTTCATCAGACAGGATCAAAGGGAACTATCACTGTTTCTGACGATGTTTGGATCGGTCATGGTACAATAGTTTTATCAGGCGTACATATCGGGCAAGGAGCTGTGATCGGAGCCGGGAGTATCGTTACCAAAGATATACCGCCGTATGCCATATTCGCCGGAGGGAATGTGCGAAGATTCAGGTTTGAACAAGATGTTATAGACAAGATGGTCCACATTCATTATGCGGGATTCGGCGAAAAGGAACTTGAGAAGTTGAAAGGAATAATTGATCAACCTGTTACTGAAAAAAACGTTGATGAAATTATCGAATTGTTACGTAATCCATAGTAAAATTGCTGATTATGAGAGGCTTTTGGTGCATACAAGTCCAAAACTTATAAGCCTAGCAATGTTGAAAGGGGATTCCATATGAAAGGAATTATTCTTGCCGGAGGCGCCGGGACCAGGTTGTATCCGCTTACAATGGTAACGTCGAAGCAACTGCTGCCGGTATACGATAAGCCGATGATCTATTACCCGCTTTCCACCCTGATGCTGGCGGGTATACAGGATATCCTGATCATCTCCACACCGACCGATACGTCGCGTTTTCAGGATTTACTGGGAAACGGAAGCGAATTCGGCGTGAAGTTCTCCTACAAGGTACAGCCATCGCCGGACGGACTGGCGCAGGCGTTTCTGATCGGAGAGGAGTTTATCGGCGACGATCTGTGCGCGATGATACTGGGCGATAACATCTTCTACGGCAACGGTCTTTCGGCCAATCTGAAAGCCGCCGTGAGTAATGCTGAACGGGGGATTGCTACCATCTTCGGCTATTACGTGGACGATCCGGAACGTTTTGGCGTTGTGGAGTTTGATCAAAACGGCAAGGTGCTCTCTGTGGAAGAAAAGCCAGAGCACCCCAAATCGAACTACTGCATCACCGGTTTGTATTTCTATGACAACAGGGTTGCGAAGTTTGCCAAGCAGGTAAAGCCAAGCAACCGGGGGGAGCTGGAAATCACATCGCTGAACGATCTGTATTTGCAGAGCGGTTCGCTGCATGTGAAACTTCTAGGCCGCGGCTACGCGTGGCTGGATACCGGCACCATGGACAGCTTGGTGGATGCGGCGGACTTTATCCGTATGATCGAGAAAAGGCAGGGGATCAAAATCTCAGCTCCGGAAGAAATCGCGTTCCATAACGGTTGGATAGGCAGGGAGCAGCTTTTGGTCGCGGCGAAAAAATACGGGAAATCTCCCTATGGTAAACATTTGCAAAACGTAGCAGATGGTAAACTGCAATACTAGGGAAGCTGTGAGGAGGACTAACAATTGGAGAAATTCAACACCGGATTACCCGGCGTGTATCGCTTGCAGCCCGTTGTTTTCGGCGATGATCGCGGGTATTTTGTAGAAACCTATAACCGGGATATGTTCGCCAGCCTGGGCATTCACAACGTGTTTGTGCAGGATAATCAATCCTTCACACAGAAAAAACACACATTGCGCGGTATACATTTCCAGAAAAATCCGATGGCGCAGGCTAAGCTGGTGCGTGCCATGCAGGGCGCTGTGATGGATGTGGTTGTAGATCTGCGTAAGGAAAGCCCTAACTACCTAATGTGGACGGCGATTGAACTGTCGGGAGAGAACAAGCAGATGCTCTTTATTCCCCCCGGCTTTGGCCACGGATTTATAACGCTGACCGACAACGTTGTTTTCTGCTACAAGGTCGACGCTTTCTACAGCAAGGAATGCGACCGCAGTATCCGTTACGACGATCCGCAAATCGGTGTGGACTGGAACGTGCTGCATCCAATTCTGTCCGGAAAGGATGAAAACGCGCCTTTCCTTAAAGACAGCGATTGTAATTTCATCTACGAAGGATAAACGGCGCTTATCGGTAAAGCGCGACCAACAGTAAGGAAGATACGAGACATGACAATGATCGTAACCGGCGGTGCCGGATTTATCGGCGGCAATTTCGTTTATTACCAGTTACAAAACTTCCCGCAGGATCGCGTGGTGTGCTTTGACAACCTCACGTATGCTGGCAATCTGAAAACGCTTGATGAAGCGATGAAAAACGATAATTTCCGTTTCGTTAAGGGCAATATTGCCGATCGCGAAGCTGTGTTTCAGCTGTTTGAAGAAGAGAAACCGGATATCGTGGTCAACTTTGCAGCCGAGTCCCATGTGGACCGCTCAATTGAAGACCCGGGCATTTTTTTGACGACCAATATTATGGGCACGCAGGTGCTGATGGACGTCTGCCGCAAGTACGGTGTCGGGCGTTTTCATCAGGTGGGTACGGACGAGGTCTACGGCGACTTGCCGCTGGATAGGCCGGATTTATTTTTTACCGAAAATACGCCTATCCATACATCCAGTCCGTACAGCGCGTCCAAAGCAGCGGCCGATTTACTGGTGCTGGCGTATCATCGAACGTTCGGCATGCCGGTCACCATTACCCGCTGCTCAAACAACTATGGGCCCTTCCATTTCCCGGAGAAGCTCATTCCGCTGATGATCACCCGTGCGATGGGAGACGAGAGCTTGCCAGTGTACGGCGCCGGGGAAAATGTGCGTGATTGGCTCTATGTGGAGGATCATTGCTCAGCCATCGATCTGGTGGCGCGCAAAGGGCGCGTTGGTGAAGTGTATAACATCGGGTCGCACAACGAGCGCACCAACCTGCAGGTCGTTAAAGCAATTTTGGCGGAGTTGAAGAAACCCGAGAGCCTGATTTGCTTTGTGAAGGACCGGCCTGGGCATGACCGCCGCTACGCTATCGACTCGTCCAAACTGCAAAACGAATTAGGTTGGCAGGCGAAGACGGATTTTGACGAAGGGATCCGCAAAACGGTACGCTGGTACCAGGACAACCAATCCTGGTGGCGGGAAATCCTGCAGGGCAGCTATCGGGATTACTACACCAATATGTACGGCAACCGCTAAAAAATCAACACACCGCAATATGATGGAGGATTAACTGATGGCTATTCAACTGTTTGTTCCGACGTTTGATGTCGACGCCTGCCTTTCCGAGATTCGCGAATGCCTGGATAAAGGCTGGACGGGTATGGGCTTTAAAACCGTCGAGATTGAAAAGGCGTGGTGCCAATACACCGGATTTCCGTATTCGTGCTATATAAACTCCAACACCGCCGGTTTGAATATGGCGGTTGAGATTCTGAAGATGCAAAACGGCTGGGTAGACGACGATGAAATCATTACAACCCCGCTTACGTTTGTTTCAACGAACCATGCGATACTTCTTGGGGAAATGAGGGCGGTTTTTGCGGACGTGGACGATACTCTCTGTTTAGATCCTGAGGAAATCGAGAAGAAGATCACAGACCGGACCCGTGCGGTGATGTACGTGGGTTTCGGCGGCAATACAGGCCGCTATGAAGACGTTGTCGCGCTGTGTAAAAAGCATAACTTGAGATTGATTCTGGACGCGGCGCATATGGCCGGCACGCGGCTCAATGGCGTGATACCGGGCAGGGAAGCCGACGCGGTGATCTACTCCTTCCAGGCGGTGAAAAACCTGCCAACCGGCGACAGCGGCATGATTTGCTTTATGGACGAGGAATACGCCAGGATCGTGCGAAAACTGGCATGGCTTGGCATCAATAAGGATACCTACACCAGAACCGTCAGCGAAGGCGGCATGTATAAATGGAAGTACGATGTGGAGTACGTCGGTTATAAGTACAACGGCAACGCCTTGATGGCGGCCGTTGCCCTGGCGCAACTGCCGCATCTGGATAGCGACAACGCCTACCGTCGTCAACTGTCGCAGTTGTACACAGAGGGGTTAATAACCTGCGGTGACAAAGTCAAACTGATATCGGTGCCGGAAGGGTGTGAATCGGCGCAGCATTTGTTCCAGATTATGGTGGAAGACAGGGACGGCCTGATGGCCTACCTCAACTCACACGAGATCTATCCCGGCGTGCATTATGTGGATAACATTGAATACAGCATGTACCGTTATGCCGAGGGCACCTGTCCCAACGCTCGTTATGCCAGCGACCATATTATTTCCCTACCGCTTCACATGCGGCTGACCCGCGAGGATGTGCAAACGGTCGTTGATACAATTCTCTCATTCGTCAATTACAGGATGAAGATATGAGTACGCTGCATATTCGTCCCATCACTATCGAGGATACGGACAATATCGTTAAATGGCGCAACTCCCGGGACGTTCGTGAAAATCTTTTTACACAGACGGAGCTTACCGCTGAGCAGCACCTGCAGTGGCTACAACATTATGTTTATCCAGGGCTATGTCGACAGTTCATCGTTGAAGTCGAAGATGATGGCATCAAAACTCCGATTGGTACAACATTCATAAAAAACATAGATGTCGAAAAAAAAACGGGTGAGTTTGGCATATTCATTGGTGAATCTGCTGCGAAAGGTCGTGGTTATGGCTCTCAAGCTACACGTCATATTCTCACCTATGCTTTTGATGAATTGAAACTTCGACAGGTAAGCTTGTCGGTATTTTCTGACAACGAGGGCGCTGTTTATATCTATCGAAAACTTGGGTTTCGTACGGAAGAAGTACAACATATGAAGTTTCCCGGCATGAGAAGAAGCAGGACAGTTTTGTTTATGACGCTTGCCAGAGAACAATGGAAGAAGAGTTGAAAGAGTATAGTAAGCCAACAAGAGGTGAATGGTGATCAATACGTATTTAGTCACCGGCGCAGCCGGATTCATCGGATATCATCTTGCCAAAAGACTGCTGGATGAAGGCTACGCGGTGGTTGGGTTTGACAATCTGAACGATTACTACGATGTGACGCTTAAAGAATGGCGTGTCCGGCAGCTTCAAAGCCAATCGGATGCGTTTACTTTCATCAAAGGCGATATTGCGGATGAGCAGACAGTGGGAACCATATTCGCAGAATATCAGCCTGATGCCGTGGCGCATCTGGCGGCGCAGGCTGGCGTGCGGTATTCCATCCAAAACCCCCGCACGTATATCGATTCTAACATCATCGGTTTTTTCAATATTCTGGAATCCTGCCGGCATCATCCCTTGAAGCACTTGGTGTACGCCTCGTCGTCTTCTGTGTACGGAAACCAGGAAAAGACGCCGTTTTCCGTGTCGGACAACGTAGACCACCCCGTCAGCCTGTACGCTGCGACCAAGAAATCCAACGAACTGATGGCGTACACTTATGCGCACCTTTACGGCATTCCCTGCACGGGCCTGCGGTTCTTTACCGTATATGGGCCGGCGGGCCGCCCGGATATGGCGTACTTCGGTTTTACGCGGAAGATATTAAACGGCGAGACCATCCAAGTGTTCAACCACGGCGACCTCTACCGTGATTTCACCTATATCGACGATGTTATCGACTGCGTATGCAGGGTGCTGTCTTCGCCTCCGCAGGGAGAGGATCCGGCGAAGATATATAATATCGGCAATAATAAACCCGTAAACCTATTACACTTCATTGAGGTGCTGGAGCATGCGCTGTCCGGCGTTTATAACCGCGAGATCTGCGCTAGAAAGGAATTTCTGCCCATGCAGGCGGGAGACGTCTACCAGACCTATGCCGATGTGGATGACCTGGTTCGTGATTTCGCATTCAAACCGTCCACACCCATTGAGACAGGACTTGAAGAATTCGCTAAATGGTATCATGCGTTTTATATGGACAGAACTGAGCGCTGAATGGTTAATCATATGCAATTTTACCGTTTCGGTTGAACTGTGAGTTTTGCGGAAACCAACCACCAGAAGAGAAAGAAACCATTACGAGATATATTCAAAACAACTGCAATTGTTTTAGGGATATCTGTAATTTTTGAATTTTCGGCATCTCAATGATCTTCTTTTTCCTGCTGAGTGTTCAGGATGATAAAGAGAAGGTTTCCAGCCTGCTGGTTGTCGTACTTAAGCCTTCATGCGGTTATGTTCTGCCTTAAGTATATAGGCGATGCTTGCGCACATGACGAGCGAAAGCTCATTGGAATAGAAGACCGTGTTAATGGAAAACAAAACAATAAACATCAGCCATTGTAGCCACAGGTGCGGCTGTACGTCCCGGCGGAGTTGAAAAACACCCTTGGCCGCTTTATGGCCGATGACCCAGACGCCTCCGATAAAGCCAATGAGCCCGGCCAGACCAACGCCTGCCAGCAGATCCAGGAGTTCGCTGTGTTCGCCGATGATCTTGCCCGTGTTAAATGCGGAACCGACGAGAGGCGAGGCGAGAAAGCTGTCCGCAGATAATTTGTAGAAGTAGGCCCTCGACGGAGAGGCGATGACGCCGTTCATCGCGTCCAGTATGGAATTCATGCTTATGGAAACGCTTACCAAGTCGTGTTCGGTCGCTATCTGCGCCGCCCATGTGACCAGGGACAGTCTGAACAAATACGTAAGGATGAAGAGAGGCAAAATCAATACAAACGATACGGGGACCGACATTTTTCTAAAGATCCTGCGTAAAAGCGCGGACAGCAACTCTATGATCGTAATGACGGTGGCAAGGATGATTGCGTAGGAGTAGAAGGATATAACGATTACTATAAGGAGCAAAACATAGAAGGCAAGCATTCCGGCCCGTTTCCATCTGTTGCTGTTGATGATCCTGTATGCAACGACCGGAAGAAGCAATACGGACATATATACAAACCCGAATCCGCCGATATTTTGCTGCATGATCGAATCCTTCAAGGCTTGTATTGTTCGATCCCCATTGCCCAGCACTCTCGAATACAAACTGAATTGACCGGATTCCATGTAGTAAAACAAAAGCCAGAATATCGTGGTAAGGGCGGTGATCAGGACCACGATGAAAAATGCCGGGAATATCCACCTGTACAGCTTGGGATTGTTTTGTTCACCGGCATAGGCAAACCACAGCAGCGGGAACCAAAACATGACCTGCTGAACGTAAAAACCGGCCTTCGCACTGCCGCCGCGATCCAGAAAGACCGCAAGAATCAACGGGAGTAGCGCGACCATCAAGATACGGGATATGAAAGAATGTGATTTTTCCTGCAATGTGTTTCCGTCGATGACGACGCCTATGCCGAATACCATTACCGCCAACGCACCGGTAACGGCGCGGCATGTCGTCTGTACGGCCGGCAGCAGCAGCCACACCATATACAGAAGCATCGAAACATTGACGATTTCAGCAGAGATGCGCTTGTGCATAAATTTCATCATTATCGGCTCTCCCCATATCAATCCGTGCGTGATTATCAATAGCATTCGACATCCGCTCTTTCGCATCCTGCCATGTTGATTACACGTTGCGTATGGTATATACTTAGATAAAGAATGAATAACCCGGATTCGGAAGATTATGCGTATTGGCAATTCCTGCGGATTTGTGATATGTTTTTTATGTACTGAAGGCAAATTTCTCATACGCATGGGATGAACGCAACATGGGAAGAGGGGAATATTGACATGAATGAGAACAGCGAAGTCAATTCCTGGGAAGAACCATATCGGGAGATCACCCTTCGTCAATTGGCCTTCTATGTTCTCAAGAGGTGGAGGCTTCTGCTCCTTGCCGCGCTGCTTTGCGCCGTCGGCGCACTTTTGATTTCTTCAGTTTTTCTTGCCTTGGAAATGACGGATGAAGAGTACGAGGACGTCGTTGAAAAAGAATACAATGATAGCGTGGCCGACTATACCGACAGGATACAGACACTGGAAAGAAAGATCGTGGATTTGGAGGACGATTTGGTCTGGCAACAGGCATACAACCAGGATTCTACGCTGATGAAGGTCGACCCGTATCACAAAAAGGTTTCCACAATGACTTACTACGTCGATGCGGACGAGCCGGTCGTACCGGATTACCTGGAGCAGTATGTTAGCCGCAACGACAGTTTGCTTAAAACCTATATGTTGTATTTGAGCGGGGGAGATTTGTATTCGCAGCTTCTGGAACGCTTCCCCGATATCAAGGACGTCAACTGCCTCCGGGAAATCTTCTCGGTTGTGATGTATGAAACTACGGGGATGATCACCATCACAGTCATCGGCAACGATGACGAAACCGCACAGACGATATTCGGCATCGTCAGGACCGGGATGGCGGAGATTTACAAAGAGGCGTCCAAAACGATCGGCGAGCACGAACTCACAGAGATTGACAGCAACACCTATATGTGTCAGGATCGGTTCTTGGCTGATAAGCAGCAGCAGAGTTTGGAGACGATCTTTACGCTGAATACCCAGTTGAGAGTAACGAAGATCGAACTGGACGATTTGAACGAAGAATTCAAGGAACTGGTGCATGTGCCTTTATGGCGCAGGATCGTTATGCAATTTCTACGGACCGCGGTTTATACCGCGTTCGGCGGATTGATCGCCATGGCACTTCTGCTGGCGATATATTATGCTTTATCGGACAGGATACTTGACGCCGATAAACTGCGGTATGCCGCCAAGCTTGATATACTGGGCGCGATTCCACGCGGGAAACATAAACGGAAACGGCGGCTTTTGGACAGGGCGGCGGCAGCAGTGGGCGGCGTTACGCTGAAAACGGCGGAGCGTGAAGATGCGCTGGCGCTGACCGCGCGGAGCATTTTCGCATTCGTGTCGGCCAAAGGGATTACGGAGGGGAACATTGCGCTTGCGGGCAGCATCGCGGCGGCGGAACTTATGGAGATCGCCGACGTATTCAACGACGCCGTTGCGGACGCGAAACTTAAGTTTTCGGCGGCCGGCAATCCCATGCGCAACGCTTCCGCCGTGGATGGTATAACGGCGTCAGGCATCGCGGTCATCGTGGAGAAGCAGGAGCAATCATCCTGTACGGACGTCGTGAAAGCGGTCGACCGCATCACCGCCTGGGGTAAGCCGGTGCTTGGCGCCGTGCTGCTTGATGCCGACGCGATGTAGTGCTGATTGAGGAAAAACCGGATCATTCTCCAGTTGGAAGCCGGCAGCTTCAAAAGAGTTTCCGGCTTCCGGCATTCTTGACAGATGGAACTCGTTAAAATACAATAAGTGGCGCATCCGTGCGCCTATAGCTCAGCAGGCAACGTCAGCGAACGTGTGTCCAGTGGACACCACGGCGAAGCCGTGAGCGAGCTGAGGTTGAGACGTTTCACAAAGCAATGTGAAGCGGCAGCGAGCAGTGCGACAATGAAACGGACGGACACAGCAACTGGCACAGCCCTCCAACGTACCAAGCATGCGCCTATAGCTCAGCAGGATAGAGCGTCCGCCTCCTAAGCGGAAGGCCGCGCGTTCAAATCGCGCTAGGCGTGCCATACGAACCCCCCCGAAGAAAGATGCTTTCGGGGGGTTTTCGTTAATTGATAATGAATGGGAAAACGGAACAGATCATACCAGTTCTTGACAGGTATACTCAAAAAGTATAACCTGTAATTATAAAAGGGCTTGACCGCTGCGACAATTTCAAAAGGAGTTGTGATGTAATGAAAAGATTATTTACACTGGTGATGATATTCGTGGCATGGGTTGCTTTTTCTGGCGTGGGAAAGGCTGAAGATGCAAATCCTGTCTATACATCATGGGACTATGACTATACAATCAATACGGAAGGAAATGCGGTGATTGCCCAATACAACGGTACAGAGGCATCCGTTTATGTGCCTGCGGCGCTGGGCGGGTATGCGGTTGATGGGATCGGCGATATGGCGTTTCTCGGCTGTAATACGCTGAAATATCTTGAGTTGCCCGATAATCTGCAGTCAATTGGCGTCAGTGCATTCGCGTTCACTCCGCTCGAATCGATTTCCTTTTCCGGCGATCTTCTATCCATCGGAAGCGCTGCGTTTTCGGGCTGTGAAGAGCTAGAATCAATCAACCTGCCAGATAGCCTTACGTCGATCGGCGATTATGCCTTTTCCGGCTGTTTGTCACTTCAATCTTTCAGATTGCCCGACGGCCTCCAATCCATCGGTGATTATGCTTTTTTTCAATGCCCCTCGCTTACGTCAATAAGATTGCCCGACAGTGTCGTTACTATAGGAGAAAACCCGTTTCTTGAATGTGAAGCGCTTGCTTGTGTACATCTAACTCCGGGCAATCCGGTATTTGTTTCCATTGACGGTGTGCTGGGTCGTTGGGAAGATATGGCGTTGCTTGTCTACCCCGCAGGAAAAGCAGCGGAAACTTATGATGTTCCTCAAGGGACTCAGGTCATAGGCGTACGCGCTTTTTATGGCTGTAATTCGCTTACAAAGGTCAATCTACCGGATAGCCTTCAGTCTATTGGCGACGCTGCGTTTGTGAAATGCGACTCGCTTACCGCCATCACTGTATCGCCGGACAATTCAAATTTCGTTTCCATTGATGGCGTGCTGTTTCATGCGGAGGACAGAGCGCTGGTTGCCTATCCGGCCGGGAAAACGGAAACAGAGTACAGCGTCCCGGAAAATACACTGTCGGTCGGCGACCATGCATTCTGCAGCTGCAGTGCCCTTCGGTCTGTTCGTCTGCCCGAAGGCCTGCAATCCGTCGGCAATTCGGCGTTTGGCTTTTGCGAAGCGTTGCAATCTGTCAGCCTTCCCGCCAGTGTGCAATCCATCGGCGACAAGGCATTTACCTTCTGCGAAACGCTGGCTTCCGTCAATCTGCCGGACAATCTTCAATCGATTGGATATAGCGCTTTTTCCTACTGTTCCGCGCTTTCGTCAATCAACCTTCCCGTAAGCATCCAGTACATAGGCAATGGCGCGTTTCGGGGGTGTGACGCCCTTACCCTGACTGTGGCGCAGGGATCGTACGCGCATCAATACGCTGCGGATAACGGGATCCCCTTCGAGTTTGCCGGCGGTTCCGCGGCGGACGCCACAGGCCAGGAATATACCTCAGGCAACTACAAATATGCGCTAGATGCGGAGGGAAACGCGGCGATTACAGCCTATCTGGGGCAGAATGACGAGGAATCGATAACCGTTCCGACGGAACTGGACGGGCATTTCGTTACCGGTATCGGCGAGGATGTTTTTACTGCTTCCGGTCACTCAGGTCCATCGGCCTTCCCGACACCCTTGAGGATATCGGCGCATACGCGCTGGGTGAATGCAATTCCCTTACATCCATTGCCCTGCCGGCCAGCCTGCAGTCGATTGGACACCATGCATTTTTGGGATGTTCGTTTAATGCCGTCAGCTTACCCGCCGGTCTTGAGTATATAGGCATAAAGCCGTTCGTGAGCTGCAGTTCGCTTACATCGATAAGCGTAGATCCTGGCAACCCTGTTTTTACCGCTGACAACGGCGTGCTGATCAACAAAAGCGATATGACACTGGTTGCGTATCCCGCGGGGAAAACCGTTACGGAATACAGCGTCCCGCAGGGCATCACGGCCATCGCTGCAGGAGCGTTTTTCAATGCTCACAGGCTCACCGCCGTCAATTTGCCAGACAGCCTCGAGTCCATTGGCGACAATGCGTTTGACAGCTGTTGGTCGCTCACATCCATCCGTTTGCCTGAAAATTTGCAGTATATCGGCGAAGGGGCGTTCGCGAGCTGTGTTTCGCTTCCATCGATCGGCATCGACCCTGACAATCCTGTATTTGCTGCTGAAAACGGTGTTTTGTTTAATAAACAAGATATGACGCTGGCGGTTTATCCCGAGGGGAAAGCAGACACGGAATACAGTGTCCCGCTGGGTTGTATGGCCATCGGCGATGGAGCATTCCTCAGCAACCGCCAGCTCATGTCCATCAGTTTACCCGACGGTCTTCAGTCTATCGGCTCGCTTGCATTTGCCCATTGCATCGCGCTTGAATCCGTCACGCTGCCCGCCACCCTGGTATCCATTGATTACCTGGCGTTCTATTGCTGTAACTCGCTCACAACCGTCACGCTGCCTGACAGTTTGCAGACTATAGCGAGTGACGCGTTCAGAGGCTGTGAGAACCTCACCCTGATCGTTACCCGTGATTCGTTCGCGCATCAATATGCTGCGGATCACGGAATCCCCTTCATGTTTGCTGACGATTCCGCGATTGGAAACTAGGGGTATCACGTCTCCAGATGAACCCCCGACAGCAATACGCTTTCGGGGGTTTTGCCGGTTATATGCGTCAAACAGGCCATTGAGAGCGGGTTTCGAAACGCCCGGAGCGGAACATGCGGCAGCCGTCGGATATGTTTCGGAATCCTCACATGATCGCCGAACCATGCGAAACCGCATAAACTCAACGAGTGATCGATTGACGAATATGTGTATGTCAACACGATAAAAGGAAGCCTTGGCGGAGCAAGAATGCGGCACCACGGGCGCATACCCTGCGGTAAATAGAGGGGGATGCAGTGCGGCGCCGTTGGTTGTTATAAATTTGTCGCTTGGTGACAAAGTCACGGAAAACAGAATCACCGGATGGTATACTGCGATGGTAATAACCGTTAAGGAGTGAATTTCAATGGCAGTTGTAACCATTACCGGTAAGAATTTCGACGCGGAGGTTATGCAGTCCGGCAAGCCTGTGCTGATTGATTTTTGGGCGGCCTGGTGCGGCCCGTGCCGTATGGTGAGCCCCATCGTCGACGAGATCGGCGAAGAGGAACCTTCGATCAAGGTCGGCAAGGTGGACGTGGACGCCAATCCCGAACTCGCGCAGAAGTTCGGCGTTATGAGCATCCCCACGCTGGTTGTGATCAAGGACGGCAAGGTCGCCCAGCGCGTCGTCGGCGCAAGGCCGAAGGCTGCGATCAAAGAGTTGCTGGGCTTATAGCAGTGAAGGAAAATGCCGGGGAGTTTGCTCCCGGCGTTTTCCTATATGAGCTTCCTGAGTTTTAGTTTATCCAGAATTTCCACGCCGCCGCGGTGCACCGCCACCATGCCTTCCTCGGCGAAGTATTTGAGCATCCGGCTCACCACTTCCCGCGCGCTACCTACGTAGCGCGCGATCTGCTCGTGGGTCATGGTGATGTTGTCTATACCGGTTTTTGCTGTCTCGTCAAGCAGGAAAATGGCCAGCCGGCGGTCGAAACTCATAAAGAGGATCTGCTCCATCGCCCACATCACCTCGGAGAAACGCTCGGTGGTGACGCGCAGGGCGAAATTTTCCGCGTAGACGTTGCGCTCCATCACCCGGGAAAACGCGCGGGTGTCGATCAGGCACACTTCGGTCGGGCGTACGGCGTCGATGAACAGGTCGAATGTGATGCTGCTTATAAGGCACGAGGCCGACAGCACGCACACCGCGTCGCCGCCCAGGCGGAACAGCGTGACCTCCTTCCCCTCATCCGAGAGGATATAGGCGCGCAGTTCCCCGGATTTCACCAGCAGGATACCGACGCAGTCGTCGATGCTGGAGTGCACGTTCTCGCCGGATGCAAAGGTGGCGGTCTTCAGGTGCTTCGTAAGCAGGGCAGCCTCTTCCCCGGTCAGCTTATTCCAGAACGGGAGCATGGATTTTACGAACGCCAGTTTATCAGTTTGCATAATTCACCTCATGTCCACATTTTATCATATAACTAAGGGAGGGCAAAGCCCGACTAGCCACCGAAATTTCCGAAGGAAATAAATGGCGTAGCCTCGCACAAGCATGGCGCAGGGCGAGGCCGCAAAAGGAGAACAGCACCATGAAAAGCCGGAAAGTACTCATCATCGGCGGCGTCGCGGGCGGCGCGTCCGCGGCGGCCAGGCTGCGGAGGCTCGACGAACACGCGGAGATCATCCTGTTCGAGCGGGGAGAGTATATCTCCTTTGCCAACTGCGGCCTGCCTTACTATATCGGCGGCGAGATCACCGACAAGTCCGAGCTGACGTTGCAGACGCCCCGCAGCTTCCATGCGCGCTTCAACGTAGACGTGCGTATCCAGAGCGAAGTGACCGCGATACACAGGGACACGAAAACCGTGACCGTGCAAAATATAAAGACCGGCGAGAGTTACGAGGAAAACTACGACAAGCTCATCCTCTCCATGGGCGCCGAACCCGTGGTGCCGCCGATCGACGGGATACGAAACGACAGGGTGTTCACGCTGCGCAACATCCCCGACACCTACAAGATCAAGGGCTTTATCGAGGAGAACCATCCCATGACCGCCGTGGTGGTCGGCGGCGGGTACATCGGCGTGGAAATGGCCGAAAACCTTAACAGCGCGGGGCTTGACGTGACGATTGTGGAGATGCTCGACCAGGTCATCGCGCCGCTGGACTACGACATGGCGGCCGACGTGCACCGCCATATCATCGAAAAGGGCGTCACCCTCATGCTGAAAACCACCGTGAAGGCCGTGAAGCAGCAGGGCAACCGCCTGCAGGTGGCGCTGGACAAGGGCGAGATTCCAGCGGATATGGTCATCCTCGCCATCGGCGTGCGGCCTGAGAGTAGGATCGCTAAAGACGCGGGATTGACGGTCAACACGCGCGGCGCGATTGTGGTCACCGACGACATGCGCACCACCGACGAGGATATTTTCGCCGTCGGCGACGTTGTGCAGGTGACGGATTTCATCACCAGGGAGCCCGCGCTCATCCCGCTGGCGGGGCCCGCCAACAAGCAGGGGCGCATCGCCGCGGATAACGTCTGCGGCGGGGACAGCCGCTACACGGGTACGCAGGGGTCGGCGATTCTGAAGGTGTTCGACATGACGGTCGCCACCACCGGCGTCAACGAGAAGACCGCCAAGCGGCTTGGCCTCAACTACGACAAAGCGTTTACCTATTCTGCGAGCCACGCAAGCTATTACCCCGGCGCGCAGAGCATGGCGATCAAGACGGTCTATGAAAAGGTGACCGGCAAGATCCTGGGCGCGCAGCTTGTGGGGTACGAAGGCGTGGACAAGCGCTGCGACGTGTTGGCGGCGGCCATCCGCTTCGGCGCGACGGCGGAAGACCTGACAAAACTGGAACTGGCGTACGCGCCGCCCTATTCATCGGCGAAAGACCCGGTGAACATGGCAGGATATGTAATCCAGAACCTATTAACCGGCAAGATGAAGAACTTCCATTGGCACGACGTGGACGCCCTGCCCCGCGACGGCAGCGTGACGCTGCTGGACACCCGCACGCGGGGCGAGTACCTCAACGGGCATATCGAAGGCTTCGTCAACATCCCGCTGGACAGCCTGCGCGATCACCTGGACGAGCTGGATAAGTCCAAGCCCGTGTACGTTACCTGCCAGGTGGGGCTGCGCGCCTATATCGGCGCACGTATCCTTTCGCAAAACGGCTTTGATACATACAACCTGGCCGGGGGTTACCGCCTGTACGCAAGCATTTACGGCATCGCGCCCATCCACGTTATGCGGATCAACCCCGAAACGCAGCGGCCGGAATAATCAAGCGCGCGATAAAGGCAAAAAACCATCTGCCATGACGGCAGATGGTTTTTTCGGATTCACCGATAGGTTTCTTAGATCTGCGGCGTCGAACCGGTTAGTATCTCCACCATTCGAAAACGTTGGCCGTCTTCGTTCTGACTCCTCTTCCCACCAAGGTGGGCACCTTGTTCGCGGCAAGCCTGCTCAGTATCTCAGGCGCGGCATACCCGACGAGAAGCGCGTCCAGTACGGTTTTTATGCTTTCACCGATGACATACACCGTGAGCCCGCCGACGACAGCCAGAATCAACATGGACAGCAAACTTGTCATGATATCTGAGGTTTCCTTGGCCGAAACCTCTTTCAGATTTTTCACGATCCGAAGCAATTCGGCAACAATGCCGCCGATGCAGCCAAAAAGAATCATGTCCCATTGCAGCGTGAACATACGTTACCTCCTCAAATTGATTGTCTGAAAGTTACAAGAAACAGCGGTCCGGATGTCTGAACGAACTCTTTACGGTATCATATCATAAGCAGTGTTTTAAGTACAAATTAAATCTTAGCAACCTTACCGTAAGAATCATTTAACAATTGTAACAGGAACTATATCAATGCCCGCTTCTTCAACGGAATAAAACGCAGCCTGACGCTTTAATCAAATTCTAACGAAACCCAAACCATCCGCCGGTTGCTCGGACGGATGGTTTTTGCTATGATGACGTTACGTTATTTTTTCTTCGCTGGTTTTGCGGCTTCAGCCTTCGGTTCCTTTACGGGTTCTTGTTTCCCCTTCTTGGGCTTGGCGCTTTGCAGCAGGTTGTTGCAAAGTAGCTGGTACGCCGCGCCCTGCACCGCGCAGGCCATCAGCGGCAGCGGTTGGGTATCGCTGAGTGCGGAGAATACGGCGCGCTGGGTTTTGCAGAAGCTTTCGTAATGTGCCTGCATGGCGTTGTCCGCGGGCGGCTGCACCAGCGTTTTCATGTTCTCCGATGATATGGATTGCTTGAGCACGCAGATCATCAGCAGCTGGGCCAGGTGTTCGCGGCCGTACTTCTTGGCGACGGGGCGGTCCACCAGCCCGATCTTTACGTAGTTGTTCACCATCGAGGGCGTGAAGATGCGGTCGCCGTCCATGAACAGGTCACGGCAACAGCGCTCAATAAACGTGATGACCTGATCCATGTACAGCCCGAGATCCGGGATCAGATCCCAGGGAACAGGCGCAAACGCCTTGAGCCGCGAGGCGAACTGCTGTTGGATGACTGTCATAAATGACCTCCGAACCTCGTATCTTCATACCGCGTGACGATCGTATTATCAAGTACAGCATAACACAATATGTAAAATGGAGCAAGCGGCAGAATTTATCACTTGACAAACTATTCTATATGTTGTAATCTGGTAACGGATACTAGATATTAAGGATGTGCATCTATGTTCGATTCCGAAATCCACGTCTGGGGTGATTCGATCGCCGTGGGCATCACCTACAGCGAAGCGCGCAAGCGTTATGTGATCTCCAGGGAGCGCTGTCCTAAGCGGATCTCCGAAGGGTTGAATTTAAAGGTGGTCAATAATTCCAAAATGGGTGCCACGGTTCTGGACGGCCTGGAGCGTTTTGAGGCGTCCGAGCCGGTGGAAGGCGCGCTGTGCGTGTTGGAATACGGCGGCAACGACTGCAATATGGACTGGGCGAAGGTCGCCGAGAATCCCGACGCGCCGCCGCAGCCCAGGGTGGAGCTTTCGGTCTTTACCAAAAAGCTTGAGGAGTTTATCGGAAAGATCAAGGAGAAGGGCATGAAGCCTATGCTCATCACGCCGCTGCCGCTGCACGCGGAGAAATTTTTCAACTGGATTTCCCAGGGATTGGACGGCGACGCCATTTTGAAGGCGGTCGGCGAGGTGCAAAACATCTACGGCTGGCAGGAGCGCTACGCCATCGCCGTGCGCAACGTGGCCGCGAAAACGAAAACCCCGCTTCTGGATTTGCGGGATACCATGCTTTCCAACAAGGACTACCCCTCTCTGATCTGCTGTGACGGCATGCACCTGATGGACGAGGGATACCGCTTTATCGGCGATACGCTGCTGCGAAGGATAAAATCGATACCGGGCTGCGCATAGCCGGCGCAGGAAATGACCGCAATCAAGGGGCCGAACCGCCGGCCCTTTTTGCTGTATAAATTTTTTTCTGCAGGCATTGACAACAATATCACAATATCATAATATATAGATATACAAATAAAGCGACGCGTATGCGGCGGTTTGAAATTTTGGCAATACTGACCGTAAAGAGGTGTTGAACATCAAAGACGCAAAGGAAAGGCTCAGGCAGATCACAAAAAAGGCGGAGTTGCTCAAGGTGATCTCGCATCCCGTCAGGCTGTGTATCATCAGGGGGTTGCTCAACGACCCCGGATGCAACGTGAGCAAGATCATGGGCTGCCTGGATATGCCGCAGTCCACCGTGTCCCAGCACCTCGCCAAGCTCAAAAGCGCGGGAATCGTGCAGGGCGTGCGCAACGGCCTGGAGGTCAACTACTACGTCATCAACGAGGACGCGAAGAAAATCGTGGATTGCATCATCGAATAAGGTACGGACTTTGTAAAGAAGGAAGACATATGATGAAAAAATGGATTTCCGCGTTTATTGTCCTGTGGCTCGCGTGGGTGCTGATCGCGGGGTTTGCGCCCTACGAGCTGTTGCTGGGCGGCGTCGTGGCGCTGATTCTGTCGCTGCTCATCTCCCGCTATGTCGGCTATTCGTTCGGGGTAAGCGCCGTTATCGGGCTGTTTAGGTTCATCTTCGTCTACATACCGGTGTTCCTTTACAGGCTGGTGCTGGCGAACTTCGATATGGCCTACCGGGTACTGAGCCCGAAGCTGCCCATCAGCCCCAGGATCGTCAAAGTCCCTACGGGCTTGCAAAGCGATTTTAAAAAACTCGTGCTGGCGAATACAATCACGCTCACGCCGGGTACGCTGTCGCTTGACGTGGAGGACGACGGGGTGCTGGTGCATTGGGTGAACGCGCAGGGGGAGAGCGGCGAAGAATACAAAAAAGCCATTTCGCTGGACTTCGAAAGTCTGTTGGGAGGGAAGGCCGAATGACAGCCAATATCGCAGTTTTCGCCCTTGTCGGCGTCGGCGCGCTCTTCGCGCTGATCCGGCTGCTTCTCGGGCCCACGCCGTTTGACCGCGTGGTGGGGCTGGATACGCTCAACATCATCGTCACCGCGCTGATCGCGTTTCTGGCGTTCGTCTTCAAAAACTCCCTGTACCTGGACATTGCGCTGGCCTACGGCATCCTCTCCTTTGTGGAGACCGTAGTATTCGCGAGATTCCTGGAGGGCAGAAAATGAGTATTTTAGGATATATCTTCATGATTTTCGGCGCGGCGTTCCTGGCGCTGGGCGGTTTCGGGGTGTTCCGTATGCCCGACGTATTCAACCGTATCCAGGCGGGTACGAAAGCCACGACGCTTGGCGCGTTCTCGCTGATTCTGGGCGTCGGGCTGGCCAACCCGGACTGGCTGATCAAAGCCATACTCATCATCGTGTTCATCGCGATCACCAACCCCGTGGGCAGCTCCGTGCTGGCCCGCGCGGCGTACAAGAAAAACGTGAAGCAATACGTCAAGGAAGACGGAAAGGCGGGTGAGTAGCATGAGTTTGATGGATATCCTGGAGCTCGTGCTGGGGATTGCCATGGTCGTGCTGGGCGTGGTCGCGGTCAACGCGAAAAAGAAGATCACATCCGTCATCCTGCTGTCGGCGTTGAGCATGCTGGCGGTCGTCGCGTTCGTGATCATGCGAGCGCCGGACGTCGCAATCACTGAGGCTGTGATCGGCTCCGGGCTTGTGACCGGCCTGTTCGTGTTCACGCTCTTTACGAAAAAGAACGAAGGTGAGGACGCATGAAACAAGCCGTATCCATCGTATTGGTACTGTTGCTCGGCGCGTTCATCTTCACGGCGCTGTATTTCGCCGATTCTTCGCCTTTGCAGTTCAAACCCTACGGGGACGCGGATCTGAGCGGGCGCGTGTCGCAGGGCTATGTGGATAAGAACGTGACGGCAGACGCCGCATCGGAAGAACCCGCCGCCGTGGTATACGGCGAGACGAAGAACGCGGAAACGGGATCTGCCAACATCGTGACCTCCGTGGTCGTCAACTACCGCTCGTTTGACACGCTGGGCGAGGTGACGGTGCTGTTCGTCGCGGCGCTGGGCGTGGGGCTGCTGCTCTCGGGCAAGCGCAGGCGGCAGGAAGCTGCGTTCCAGCCGAGCTTCATCCTCAAGCACGGCGTGCGCATCGTACTGGGTATTATGGTGATCTTCGGGGTCTACCTCTTTACGCACGGACACCTCACACCCGGCGGCGGTTTCTCCGGGGGCAGCATCATCGCCGCCGCCGTGCTGCTTCTATACGTATCGGACAATGCGTTTAAGGCGAAGGTCAAGGCCTTCAAGATCGCCGAAGGCGTGGCCGGCTCGCTGTACGTGGTCGCGGGACTTCTGGGGCTTGCGCTGGGCGGCTACTTCCTTTACAACTTCCTGCCTACGGGCGTGGTCGGAGACTTGTTAAGCGCCGGAATCGTGCCCATCGTCTATATCCTGATCGGGCTGAAGGTCGGCAGCGAGATCTCCGGCGTGATCGCGGGCTTTGCCACAGAGGAGGAAGCGCTATGATACAGTATTTTGCCATCGCGCTGATGCTGGTGGGCGTCTACGGGCTGCTGACGCAGAAAAACGTCATCAAGCTCATCGTTTCGCTCAACATCTTCGAGGTCGGCCTCAACGTGTTCATCATTTCGGTGGGGTACGTATCAGGCGGCATCGCGCCGATCCTGACCTCGCAGAACAATACCTCCGCGCTGCTGTACGTGGATCCGCTTCCCCAGGCGCTGGTGCTGACGTCCATCGTTATCGGCGTGGGCGTAACCGCGCTGGCGCTGGCGTTCGCGCGCAGGCTGCATAACCAATACGGGACCTACAATCTGGACGAAATGGAGGGCGAATAAGATGTTGATGGATATTCTCAGCAATCCCGTCCTCCTGATCGCCGTCCCGCTGCTGTTTGCGTTCCTCGCCGTCTTCCTCAAGAAAATCGACAAGGTTTTGCTCGGTGCGGCCGCCGTGCTCAACATCGCAGGCGCGGCGTTGATCGCGGTGCTTTACGAAGGAACCAAAATCATCGAACTGGGCGGCTTCAAGCCTCCCTTCGGCATCAGCCTGGTGCTGGACGACTACTCGCTGATCGGAATTGTATTGCTCAATGTGATTTTCGGATTGATTCTGCTGCTGTCCGGCAAGCATGTGCAAAAATACGCGATGGTGCTGCTGGTCGCGCTTGCGGCGCTTAACGGCGTCATCCTGACGGGCGACCTGTTCAACCTGTTCGTCTTCCTGGAGATCGCAGCCATCGCCGCCTACATCTTTACGGCCATGGACAAGGGCTTCAAGCATTCCTTCAATTACCTCGTGGTCGGCACGCTGGGTTCGGGGCTGTTCCTGTTCGGCATCATCCTGCTGTACAACGTCTTCGGGTCGCTTAACATGTTCGACATTCAGGAGAAACTGTCGCAAGCCAATCCGGCCGACAGCGGCGCGCTGGCGCTGCCGCTGGTGATGATGTTCACCGGCCTTTCGGTGGAAGCGAAGCTCATGCCGTTCGGCGGCTGGGTGAAGGGCGTGCTGAAAAAGGCGAACACGCTGGTCGGCGCGCTGATCGTTTCGGCCTATGCGCTGGCGGTGCTGCTGGCGCTCGGGCGTGTGATAAGCACGGTGTTCTTCATGAGCGGCGCGGTGCGGATCGCCTTCACGGCGGTCGCCGCGGGCACGCTGGTCTTCGCGGAAGCTTCGGCGTTCTCCAGGAAGAACCTGCGCGAGGTGCTGCTGTTTTCGTCCGTGGCGCAGTCGGGCCTTGTGGCGCTGCTGTTCCTCTACGGGCTGACGGTGCCCGCCGTGCTGGTGCTCGCGGGCAACGTCGTGAGCAAACTGGTGCTGTTCACCGTCGCGGGCAAGTTCGCGCATGATCTTGGGACCGATGACATCGGCGATCTCAAGGGCGTGTTCATCAAATTCCCGCTCGTCGGCGTCGGGTTTACGGCGTCGGCGATGTCGCTGATCGGCCTGCCGCTGTTCTTCGGCTTTGTCGCCAAGATCAACGCGCTGGTCGGGCTGTTTGATGCGGGCAACGTATGGCTGCCGATCATCATCCTCGTGATGGCGGTGGTGGAAGGCGCGTACTTCGTGCGTATCCTGACCACGCTTTGGAACACCGGGGACGAAGGCGAACTTTCGTCCAAGGACAAGCTGAAAACGTTCAAGCTCAACGGCAGTGCGGTCGTCGGCGCCGTATCGGTCGCCGTCGCCGTGGTTATCGTCGCGCTGGGCGTCCTGCCCATCCTCAATATCAAACAATTCTTTTCTGTTGACTTCATGACGTTTATCGGTCAGCTGTTGGGGGGTATGTAAATGAGTTTTCAACTGAGCGTAAGCCTGGTGATCGCCGGGCTGTTCGCGGCCTCCGTGCTCGCCTGGCTGCTGACGAAGGTAAACAAGGCGCTGGGCGCGTGGGTGACGGTCGTCGCCTCCTCCGCCGCGCTGGTGCTGATGGCGCTGCTGCACGCGCAAATCGGCAGCACCGTGAAGCTGTTCTTCCTGGAATTCACGCTGACGCAGTACGGCTGGTTTTTCTCGGTCATCATGCTGGCGGTGTTTGCGTGCGTGTCGTTTTTCAACATCTACTGGATGAAGAAGATCGTCCACCCCGCGGCGTATAACCTGCTCTACCTGCTGGCACTCATGGGCACCCTCGGCGCGTTTGCCGCCAAAGACTTTATCACGCTGTTCATCTTCTGGGAGACCATCGTGTGGTCGTCGACGTTCATCATCCCGCTTGGCAAATCGCGCAAGGCGTCGGTGACCTACTACGCGTTTTCCGCGTTCGGTTCGCTGGCTATGCTCTACGGCATATTGTTCCTCTACGGCAGGTTCGGCTCGTTTGAGATCGCGGGCGTGCTTATTAAGGCCGCGAATGACCCGACGGCAGCCATCGTGGCGTTTATCACCATCGGGATCGCCGGGCTGATTAAACTGGGCGTGTTCCCGTTCCATATCTGGCTGCCGCAGGCGCACGGCAACGCGCCGGACACCTTCTCGCCCATCCTGTCGGGCGGGCTGGTGAAGGCGGGCGGCTTCGCGGCCTTCCTGGTCGTCGCGGTCATGCCGTCGTACAAAGCGTTTGCCAACAACGTCGAGTTCCTTGGCAAGCAGCTTGCCATGCCCGTGCCCAACTACGCGCTGGCGATCCTGGGCGCGGTCAGCATCGTGGCCGGCACTTTGATGGCCATCAGCCAGAACGATTTTAAAAAACTCATCGCGTATTCGTCGGTGGCGAATGCCGGCTACATCGTCATCGGGCTCGCGATGGCGGGCGGGCTTAGCACCGGCGGCGCGCTGATGCACATCTTCGCCCA
>JAFGGL010000058.1 GCA_016930575.1 Clostridiales bacterium
TCCCGGCACATGGCTTCCAGCGTTTTGACGATGCTCATAGGTTCTCCTTTACAGGTGCAGCTTCTCAGTTAAAGCCTCTACTGCTTTCACCCGCGTGCAGTGGGTGATGGTCTCGTCCCCGATGCGCACCACGGGGCCCTTGTCGCATTGCTCAAAGCAGAAGGTCGCGCCAAGCGACACCCGGTCTTCCAGCTCGTTGCCCGCGATGAAGCTCGTTAATTGGCTCAGTAGTTTCTGCGAGCCGCGGATGAAGCAGCCCGTGCCGAAACAGATGGATACCGGCAGCTTATCGGTCTCGGCCGGCTGCTCGATGCGGTCGGACTTGATGCGCGAGCGCGCGTGGTAATTCGTGTGCAAAAGCTCGTGCGCCTTGTGGCTGTTTGGCACGCCCAGGAGGTTGTCGTACAGGTCTTTGATATAAGGATTCTCCTGCGGCTTGTGCAGCTGCAGCATCTTGTCGGTGCGGTAGAGGCCCTCGGTGCGCTTTTTGCGCGCCAGCCGGTCGACGCTCACGGGCTGGCCGCCGCCGTTGACGCAGCCGCCCGGGCAGGCCATGACTTCCACGAAATCGTACGATCTGGAGCCGTCCCTGATGCCGTTCATCACCGTGCGCGCGTTGGCGAGGCCGGAGACGACGGCCATCTTGAGCTTCGTGCCTGAAAAATCGTACTCCACCTCGCGGACGCCGTCCTCGCCGCGAACCTCGCGGATGACGTAGTCCTCGTTCTTCTTGCCGGTCAGCTTTTCGCCCGTGAAACGAATGGCCGCCTCGCTGACGCCGCCGGAATTGCCGAAGATCACGCCGCCGCCGGTGTTGAAGCCGTAGGGCATGTCAAAGGCCTCGGGCTCCATCTCGCTAAACACGATGCCCTGTTCCCGAATCAGCAGCGCAAGCTCGTGCGTGGTGATCACGTAATCCACGTCCGGGCTGTCCGCGGCTTTGAATTCCTCGCGCCTGGCCTCGAATTTCTTGGCCGTGCAGGGCATGATCGAAACGAATACGATGTCCTTGCGGTCCTTCTTGATCGCGTCGGGCAGGGTTTCCTTCACCAGCGCGCCCAGCATCTGCTGGGGCGACTTGCAGGTGGACAGGTTGGAAGCGAAATCGGAGTAATACTGCTCCATGAACTTGACCCAGCCGGGGCAGCAGGAGGTGAACATCGGCAGGTTTTCGCCGGAGGTCACGCGGGAAAGAAGCTCCGTGCCCTCCTCCATGATCGTCAGGTCGGCGGAATAGGATACGTCGTACACCGCGTCAAAGCCCATCATGCGCAACGTGGCGATGGTCTTGCCGACGGCGTTTGCGCCTGCGTCCAGGCCGAACTCCTCGCCGATGGCGACGCGCACGGCGGGCGCGATGGCCGCGACCACGTACTTGTCCTGGGACTGGATGGCCTTGAACACCTCGGTTGTGTCGGACTTGATGGTTAAAGCGCCGGTTGGGCACACCTTGGTGCACTGGCCGCAGTCGATGCACTCCACGGCGGCGATCTCACGGTTGAAGCAGGGGGTGACGATTGAGTGCGCGCCGCGGCCCGCAAAGCCGATGGCGCCCACGCCCTGGATCTCCGAGCACATGCGCACGCAGTCGCCGCAGAGTATACACTTGTTGGGATCGCGCGCGATGGACGGCGAGGACAGATCCAGCGGCAGGTTGCGGCCTTTTTTCTTGAAGCGCACATCACGCACGCCCAGGCGGTTGGCAAGCGCCAGCAGCCTGCAATCGTCGCCCTTGCGGCAGGTCTGGCAGTCGCCCTGGTGGCTGGCGAGCAGGAGTTCCAAAATCATTTTGCGGGTCTCGCGGATTTCCGGGGTGGAGGTCTTCACCACCATGCCCGCCCTGGGCACCGTGGAACACGAAGGAACCATGCCCATGCCCTCAACGTCCACCATGCACAGGCGGCACGCGCCGTAGATGCTCATCTCGGAGTGATAGCAGAACGTCGGGATTTCCACGCCCGCCTTGCGGATGAGCTCCAAAAGGTTGCGTTCGCCCTCGATGGGGACCACTTTATTATCAACGGTTACGGTTTGATTGGTTTTCATACTTCTCCGCCCTTTCTTACTTCAGCACCGCGCCGAATTTACAGGCGTCCTTGCAGGCCCCGCATTTGACGCACTTTTCAGCGTCGATCACATGCGGCGCTTTTTTCTCCCCGGTGATCGCGCCGGTCGGGCATTTGCGCACGCACGCGCCGCAGCCGACGCACTTTTCGGGGTTGATGCTGTATGCCCTGAGCGCCTTGCACTGGCCGGTGGGGCAGCGCTTGTTCACGATATGCTCCACGTACTCGTCGCGGAAGTACTTAAGCGTGGACAGCACCGGATTGGGAGCCGCTTTGCCAAGCCCGCACAGCGACGCTTTTTTCACCACCCCGGCCAGTTCTTCCAAAAGGTCGAGCTGTTCCATCGTGGCGCGGCCCTGCGTGATGTCGGTTAAGATGTCAAGCATCTGCTTGGTGCCCTCGCGGCAGACCACGCACTTGCCGCAGCTCTCGTTCTGCGTGAACTCCATGAAGTAACGGGCGATCTCCACCATGCAGGTGTTGTGGTTCATCACCACGAGGCCGCCCGAGCCGACCATCGCGCCGATGGCCTTGAGGTGCTCGTAATCCAGCGGCATGTCCAGATGCTCCTGCGTCAGGCAGCCGCCGGAGGGGCCGCCGATCTGCACGGCCTTGAAGCCCTCGGGGGAGAGATCGCCGCTTTCCTCGGTCACGCCGCCCGCGATTTTGTGAACGATCGTGCGCAGCGTTTCGCCAAACGGCACTTCGATCAGCCCGGTGTTGAGCACGTGGCCGGTGAGCGCGAAGGTCTTGGTGCCGGACGCCGAGGGGGTTCCGAGCTTGCGGTATTCCTCCGCGCCCGTCTGCAGGCACATCGGCACGGTGGAGAGCGTCTCCACGTTGTTGATGACGGTCGGCTTGCCGAACAAGCCCTTCTGCGCGGGGTAAGGGGGTTTGGGCGAGGGCATGCCGCGCTTGCCTTCCACCGAGGCGATCAGCGCGGTCTCCTCGCCGCAGACGAACGCGCCCGCGCCTTCCATCACCGTGATGTCAAAAGGCCTGTCCGTGCCCAGCATATGGTCGCCCAGGATGCCGGCTTCCTGCGCGGCTTTCACCGCGGCGCGGATGCGCTTGACCGCCAGGGGATACTCCATGCGCACGTACACGTAGCCTTCGTCCGCGCCGATGGCCATTGCGGCGATCATCATGCCCTCGATGATGGAGTGCGGATTGCCCTCCATGACCGCGCTGTCCATGAACGCGCCGGGGTCGCCCTCGTCGCCGTTGCAGATGACGTATTTTTTTTCGCTTTCGTTCTGCCGCGCCATATCCCACTTCTTGCCGGCGGGGAAGCCCGCGCCGCCGCGGCCCTTGAGGCCGGTATCCATCATCACGCTGCAGATTTCCTCGGACGTCATTTTGGCGGCTTGTTCGGCCTGCGCGTAACCGCCCAGGGCGATGTATTCGTTGATATCGGAGGGATCGATATTGCCGCATTTCTGCAGCACGACGTGATGCTGGTCGCGGTAAAACGGGATTTCGTCCTTTTTGGGGTAAGCCTTGCCGTCGGGCTTGTGTGTGTAGGCCAGGCGGTCCACGATCCCGTCTTTCAAAACGCTTTTTTCGACGATCTCTTCCACGTCTTCGGGCGCGACCTTGCAGTACATGATATTGTCGGGATGGATAGTCACCACCGGCCCCATCTGGCAAAAGCCCTGGCAGCCGCTGCCGGTTACCTGGTAGCCGTCCTCGTGCTTGTTGATGGTCAGCGCCACGGAAAGGCCTTTTTCCCTGATGACCGCTTCGAACTTATCGATCACCTTCAGCGCGCCGCCGGCGATGCAGCCCGTGCCGGCGCACACGACGACGCGCTTTTTGATGTCCCTGGTATTCTCCTGGTAGGCTTTCGCCCTTGCTTTCAAATCGACTGCTTCACTCATGGCTGGCCTGCTCCTTATCCTGAATGTCCCTGATGACGGCCACGGCGGTCTCGTCGGTCAAAAGGCCGTACACCTCGCCGTTGATTGACATCGCCGGGGCGCGTCCGCAGGTGCCCAGGCACGCCACGGTTTCCACCGTGAATAAAAAGTCCGGCGTGGTGTTCTGGTCCTCCGCAAGCCGCAAGTGGGCGCGGACGGCTTCCAGCAATCTCGTGGATTTTTTCACGTGGCAGGCGGTGCCGTCGCAGACGCGGACGACGTACTTGCCCTTGAGTTTCAGCGTGAAATGCGAGTAGAACGACGCCACGCCGTACACGTGCGAGGAGGTTGTGCCAAGCATCGTGGCGACGTACACCATCAGTTCCTCGGGCAGGTAGCGGTACTCGTTTTGGATCTCCTGCAAAATGGGGATCAATTTGGCCCGGTTGTACCCGTATTTCTCGATGATCTGCCCGGCCTTCTCAAAGGCCAAGATGTTCTGCACGCTCATTCACGCTCGCTTCCGGTATGTTGGGTCTTGTATTTCTTGAGTAAAATCGACAGGGACGCCGTCAGGTTTTCGTTATGCACGATTACCATATCCGGAAGCTCCAGGGTGATGGGGGCAAAGTTCCAGATGGCCTCGATGCCCGAGGACACCATGATGTTGGCGACTTCCTGCGCCGCTTCCGCCGGTACGCAGATGATGCCGAACTTCACGTGCAAGCGGCGGCACAGGGAGGGGAACTTCCGGAAGGGGAGCACGGGTTTTCCGTCGATCTCCGTGCCGATCACGTCCTCGCTTACATCGAAGGCCGCCGCGATGCCGATGTTGTAGTCCCCGAATCTCCTGTAGTGCAGAAGCGCCTTGCCCAGGCTTCCCACGCCGACCAGAAACATCTCCGTTTTGTTGTCGTAGCCCAGCGTCCGCTCCAGCGCCTCCAGCAGTTCCTTCAGCCGGTATCCGGTCTTCGGGCGGCCGACGGCGCCGGTCAATTGCAGGTCCTTTCGCACCTGCACGGCGACCAGCCCCATGGCCTTGGCGATGCTCGCGCAGGAGATGTCGGTCACGCCCTTGCGGGCCTGCCTGGTCAGGTATTGGTAGTAAACCGGCAGCCGTTTCAACGTCGGCAGCGGTATCTGCGGTATCCGTTTATCGCCCATCGTACTTGCCCTCCTCCCGGTCGGTCCTAATCGATAAATATTTATCGATATAAATATATCGGATTGTGAAAGATTTGTCAATATCCAAACCGTACGGAAAACGCCGTTGATGGAAATTTTTACATTCGAAAGCACGGCGCTTGGCGATTGCACGCGCTGTGCATGCGTCGATGCCGGAAGGAAGCGCCGATTGATATTTAGCGGCGTCTTAAGAGGGATATTGTGAATGAATACCGAAAATTAAGAAAAAGCACGTTCCGTGATTTCTCCGTCAGCCGTTTGACATGTAAAAACCGAGGCTTCACATCCCTACAGGACATATGCTCAAAACGCATGATAAGGAGGTTATCGCATGAAAAAGTCGCTTAATGTCTTTACGGTTCTGCTACTCCTGCTTGCCATGTTCCCCCTGTGCGCGCTTGGGGAGGGCGAGGAGAAAACCTGCGGCGAATATACCTACGTCGTGGATAACGGCGCCGCCGTCGTCACCGGCTATTCGGGGGAGGATATCAACCTGGTGATCCCCGGTACGCTGGACGGGTATCCGGTGACGGCGATCGGGGATAACGTGTTTATCTACAATTCAACGTTGCAGTCCGTCGTGCTGCCCGCGGGATTGACAAGCATAGGCAACAGCGCGTTTTGCGGTTGCACCGCCATAACCTCCGCCGTATTGCCCGAAGGTTTGTTGTATATCGGGGATTCCGCGTTTGCCAATTGCCGCGCTATGACCTCCGCCGCATTGCCCGAAGGCCTCAAGAGTATCGGCGTCAATGCGTTCTACAACTGCATGGCGTTGGATTCCGCCAAATTCCCCGGGAGCCTGCAAACCATTGGAAGTCAAGCGTATTATCACTGCGTATCAATATCCGAGATTGCGTTTCCCGAAGGATTGGCGGATATCGGCTTCAGCGTGTTTGCCGGCTGCGTTTCGCTTAAATCCGTTACGCTTCCCGGGAGTTTTACAAGCATCTACGACAACGCGCGCCGCTATTGCGAATCGCTGGCCACCATGAGCCAGGAAACAATCGGCGGGGATACATACACCTATTACATTCTGGATGAAAGCGGCGCCTTGATTACCGGATATTCGGGATACAGCGAAAGCCTGTCGATTCCGGAAACGCTGGGAGGATACCCGGTAGTCCAGATTGACAGCTATGTGTTTTACAAATGCAATTGGATAACGTCCGTAGCGTTTCCGGGGAGCCTTACCCGGATCGGAGACTGTGCGTTTGCCCGGTGCGCCTCGCTGGTCTCCGTCAATCTTCCGGAAGCCCTGACGAGCCTTGGCGCCGAGGCGTTCTCCGGCTGCCGCTCTTTGACTGCCGTTATATTTTCGGAGCGCCTGCAGGTGATTGACACGATGGCGTTTAATAACTGCGACTCGCTGATCTCCGTTTCGTTCCCGGAAAGCCTTCTGAGCATCGGGAATTATTCTTTTTATAGCTGCGATTCACTGACGTCCGTTACGTTTTCCGGGGGGCTTGCAAGTGTCGGGGAAAAGGCGTTTGCCGACTGCGGGCTGCTTGGCTCCGTTACCTACCCCGGAAGCATTGAAACCCTTGTACAGGAAGCGTTCGCCGATTATCCCGAACTTCAGTTCTACGCCTATTGATCGCACACTGCCGGCAGACGGGCGTCGAACCCGGATCACGGAAACATCGGGGGAGTTTTCCCTATACAAAACGGCGTAAATCCAACGGCGATGCGGCCGCGCAATATCCTGCGGCACGATGGCAAACGATTGGATGATTGAAAAATCGATCTGTAAAGGGCAGAGGCCCGGCAGGGCGCTGCGCTTTGTTCGCCTGAAAAAATTCACGGTATTTCGCTTAACACGAACATATGTTCGTGTTATAGTGTTCGCAGAAGGAGAGAGCGATATGATCATCAGTTGCAGCCGCCGCACCGATATCCCCGCGTGGTACGCGGACTGGCTGTTTGCGCGCGTCCGCGAGGGCTACGCCTGCGTGCGCAACCCCATGAACCATCTGCAGGTCAGCAAAGTCGCTTTGACGCCGGATGCGGCGGACGGCTTCGTGTTCTGGACCAAGAACCCCGCGCCGATGCTGCCGCGCTTGCATGAGCTTGACGAGTATGCCTATTATTTCCAGTTCACGCTGACGCCCTACGGCAAGGATATCGAGCCCAACCTGCCCGTGAAGATCAAACTGCTGTCTACCTTCCGCCAGCTTGCCGATCAGATCGGCCCGCGGCGGATGATCTGGCGCTACGATCCCATCCTGATCAGCCCGAATTGGACGGTGGAAACGCATCTGCGCACATTTGAGATGATGGCGCGGCTGCTAACGGGCGCGACGCATAAGGTGGTTATCAGCTTTCTGGATACAGACTACCGCAACGTGCGCCGCAACGCGCAGGCGCTGGCCGCGGAGGAACTGACCGTACGGGAAAAGCTTTCCCTGGCGGGGAAGCTATGCCAGATCGCGCGCGCCTGCGGCATGGAGATGAGCGCCTGCGCTTCGGACACGGATTACTCTGCCTGCGGCGTCGCGCCCGCGCGCTGCATCGACGGCGACCTGTTTGAAACGCTGCTTAACTGCCGGCTGGACCTGCAGAAGGACAAAAACCAGCGCCCCGCCTGCGGCTGCGTGCAGAGCGTGGACATCGGCATGTACAACTCCTGCGCCCACGCCTGCCGCTACTGCTACGCCAACTACAACTTCGCCGAAATCCAAAGGAACAGGCAAAAACACGACCCGGCCTCCCCGCTTCTCTTCGGAGAGATCGGTCCGCTGGATACCGTTAAGGAACGCGTGATGCACTCCTGCAAGGAGCAACAAATGGCGCTCGTGGGGTTCTAGGACGCTACTTTTCTTTTTGAAAAAGAAAAGTAGCAAAAGAAAACCAATATAGGGATATAGAAAGGCCGCGCATTGCGCGGCCTTTTGGGAATTTTCTTTTACTTTATTACAGCAATTACAACAGGAAATTAGTGTTCTTCGTAGATATAACGGACATCAAGTATATAGTTGAATAATCCCTCAATTTGTCCGCGCGTTTGTATATTTTCTTCCGCGATATATTGGAAGTAACAATTCTCCATAATATATTCCTTTGCGCTTTCTGTATCTTTAATTTCGTCCAATGTATCATCATCAATCAGATATTTCTTTAGACGGGCGCTTGTTAGCGGCCCCATCAGATGATTATAGTACATACGTTGGCGAATATTCTTTGTACGACCGACATAAAGCGCCTGTTCATCATTTTTATGAAAATCGCATAAACAGCGGCCAGACCATTCACCAGATCGGATGGTTTCAATTCTGAAAAGTAATACTTCTTACTTTTGAGTAGGCGTACTGTCAGCTTTCTTCCCATCCTTATGCGTTTTCTAGGCATAATGATCCTCCCGGGGGAATGAAGACCCCCATCGTCTTTATTTTTAAAAAAACTCCGCAGAATCCACAATACCAATTCCGGAGGTTGACGTTGGATAGATTGCTGCTTATTTTGGCTGCTGACAAAGAACGTGGCCGCAGTAGTAGCAGGGCTACGTCAAGGCCACAGTGATACAGTCAGCGGCCAAAAGAAGCGCAAGATAACAGCGGAAAAGTTCGGAATTGGTATTTATAAAATGCTTTGCAGGAATTGTTGCAAGCGCTCCCCTTCGGGATTTTGGAAGATATCCTGGGGCGTGCCCTGCTGGGCGATACGCCCCTGGTCCATGAAGATGACTCGGTCGGCCGCCTCGCGGGCAAAGCCCATCTCGTGGGTGACGACCAGCATGGTGATGCCCTGGCTTGCGAGTTTTTTCATGACCGCCAACACCTCGCCGACCAGTTCGGGGTCGAGGGCTGAGGTCGGTTCGTCAAACAGCATGAGCTCCGGCTCCATGGCCAGCGCCCGGGCGATAGCCACGCGCTGCTGCTGTCCGCCGGAGAGCTTGCTTGGGTACGCGTCCAGCTTGTCGGACAGCCCGACCATGTTGATGATCTCCCCGGCCAGCCTGCGCGCGGCGTCGCTGGACTTTTTCCGCACCAGCACCTGCGCGATCATCACGTTCTCCAGCACCGTCTTGTGCGGGAACAGGTTGAAGCTCTGAAACACCATCCCCATCTCCAACAGCATCGCCTTTTGCCTGTCCGGCTCGATGCGGTGGATGGTGCGGTTATGCTCGCGGTGAAGGAAGAGCTCGTCCTTGATGTAGATCTTCCCGCTGGTGATGGTTTCCAGCTGGTTTAAAGACCTGAGATACGTGGACTTGCCCGCGCCGGACGGGCCAATGATGCAGATGACCTCGCCCATCTTCACGCCCAGGTCCACGTCGGTGAGCACTTCCAGATGCCCGAAGCTCTTGCACAGCTTTTCCGTCCGCAGGATATACTCAAAATCGCTCATTACTGCCTCCTATTCATAGACCGATAGCCGTTTTTCGATCTTGCCGAAGAGGAAGGTGAAAATAGCGGTAATGATCAGGTAGATGACGAGCGCGGGGAAAAACACCAGGTAATTGCCCTCGCTGGTCATGATGGTCTTGGAGATCGTGGTGATGTCCATCAGCGAGATGGCGAACACCAGCGACACGTCCTTGATCATCATCACGAACTCGTTGCACAGCGGGGGAATCATCCGCCGGATGGACTGGGGGATGATGATATGGCGCATGGTCTGCCCGTAGGTCATGCCAAGCGCTTTGGCGGCCTCGCCCTGGCCCTTATCGATGGACTGGATGGCTGCGCGCACGATCTCGGCACAGTAGGCGGCGGCGTTTAATGAGAACGCGATCAGCGCCGCCAGGAACGCGCCCTTGTACACGGCCTCGGTATCCCCGATGGCGAACAGCCCCCGCCAAGAGAACCCGAAGATGACCGGTACGGAGAAATAGATCACAAACAGCTGGATCAGCAGCGGCGTGCCGCGGAAAAAGAAGACGTAGGCGCTTGAGATCTTGGAAATGAACTTGTTTTTGGATATCTTGCCCAGCGCCAGGAAGATGCTCAAAATTGAGCCGATCACCATGGAAAGTGTGGTCAGCAGAATCGTCAGTTTCACGCCGTGGAGTATGTTTTGCCCACTGCCGAGCATCCGGTAGGTGTAGTTCACCATCTGGCCGATGAACTTCAAAAAGCCCGTATCCGCCGGGTACACCTGCCCCGCGAAGGCGATGTAGGTTTCCTTCACGGCCTTCGCGCCCGAGGTGGAAAATGAGAGGTATTTAATGAAGCCGAAGCTGTTGTAGGTGACGGTGACGTACTTGCGGGAGGAGGCCTCCTCCTGCCGGATGATCTCCTGCATCTCTTCGGAAGCGCTTTGAAGCATCTCTTCCTCGGACACGTTCACCCACGAAAGCGCGGCAAGCAACGCCACGGCTGCCATAATGACTATGGCAGCCGTTTTGGATGCGCGTTTCCATCCTCTGACGTCAATGATTCTTTTCAGAAAATTCATTGTCTTCCTATTCTTGCCTCGATATTTGCCGACTGGCGGCCATTATTCGGCGCCGAACCAGAACGCGGTGTTCTCCGTAAAGAACCCTTCCACGGTCAGCTTGGCGATCGCTTCGTTGATGGCGGTCTGTAGCGCGGTGTTGGTGAGGCCTATCGCGATGCCGAACTGCTCGGGCTCGCTCTCGTCCTCAAAGGCAACCTTGTATGCGTCAGGATTGGAGGCCGCATAAACGACGGCCACGGTGGAATCGACAACGACGGCGTCCACTTCGCCGTTTTTAAGCTGCGTAAAGCAGGTGGCGATCTTTTCGTTGGCGGAGATGGTGATGTCAATGGTGGCGGTGTCCTTATAGTCCGACATCAGGATATCGGAGGTCGTCTCCTTCTGCACGGCGATCACCATGCCGTCCAGATCCAGGAAGCCGGTGATTTCGCCGTCGTAATCGGCCGCAACGACGACCGCCTGATAGTTATTGATGTAGGGATCGGAGAATAGCATGGTCTCCTTGCGCTCTTCGGTGATGGTCACGGCGGAGATGACGACGTCATAATTCTCGCCGATGCCAAGGAAGATGCCGTCCCACGCGGTGTTGACGAAGTTGATTTCCAGCCCCATCTTCTCACCGAGCGCCTTGGCAAAGTCCACGTCGTAGCCGATAGGGGTGGTACCATCTTCCGCGAATTCCTCAAACGGAGGATAGCCGATCTCCATGCCGACGTTGAGCACGCCCTCCTGCATCAGCATCCCGCTGACTTCTTCCTTCTTGCCGGTCAGGGCCAGAATGCCCCATATTGCGCCTGCAATCACGACAAGCGCGATAACGATGATCAGAATCTGTTTGCCTGTTATACCCTTTTTTGCTTTGTTTTCGGACATTTTCATGATCCTCCTGCATAGAATAAGAGTTGTGGTGTACAACTCCTTTGTATTCATCAAATTATCATAATTATAAGAATATGTCAACATTTTTTGCATAAATAGCAAATATTCACGAATATACAGGCGAAAACCGCAGATATGCGAGGAAAAGATGTCGAGCCGATGGAAGCATATGGTATAATTGCATGCAAAGGCGCGGGACGCGCCGGCCGCGGACGGTATTGTCCGCGAATCACTCACTTTCGGGAAGGCGCAATATGATTTTCAAAGGGCTGCGGTTCGGGATGCTTTTGCAGCTTGCGGTGGGACCGCTGTGCTTCCTCACGCTGCGCACCGCCGCGGACGGCGGTTTCTGGGCGGGCATGCGGGTCACCCTGGCCGTGACGCTCGTGGACGCGCTGTTCATCGCGCTGTCCGGCGCGGGCGCTGCCGCCGTGCTGGGCAGGGCAAAGGCAGCCGTCCGGTGGGGAGGCTGCCTGGTGCTGTGCCTGTTCGGCGTCAATATCATTTTAGGCGCGTTCAATATCGCGTTTCTTCCGGCGCTGCAGCTGTCCGCAACGCAGGGCGGGAGCCCGTTCTGGCAGGGATTCGTGCTGACGGCGGCCAACCCGCTGACCATCGTTTTCTGGGGCGGCGTGTTCACAGCGCAGGTCGTCGCGCACGGCTATACGAAGCGGCAGCTTGTTTTTTTCGCCGCGGGCTGCGTATCATCGACCTTCCTGTCGCTGACTTTGGTCGCGTTTCTCGGAAGCGTCCTCTCCGGGTTTCTGCCGGAGATCGCCATGCAGATCCTCAACATCCTGGTCGGCGTCGTGCTGATCGGCTACGGGTTGAAATTGCTTTTGCAAAAGGAACCCGTTCCGCAGGCCTGACGGCTTACGCCGTGGTGACGGTTTCCTTTTCCTTAGCCTGCTCGCAGTTCCCGCAGCCGTGGGAGCAGGCCCAAAGCTCTGCGGCGACCGGCGCCCAGTTTTTAGCGGCGTCCTCGCATTTGCCGGTCAGGTCGCGCACGTCCTCGGGGTACTGCAGATCGGTGGATTTCGCGCCGGAGCCCTCCACGGCCTGCACCAGCTTTTCGGGATTGTCCAGAAGCGGGCAGGGGCACAGGTGGTTTTCGTTGAACGGCTGGCCCTGCTGATAGGCTTTGAACAGCGGGCTTTGCAGCGCTTCCAGCAGCGTATGCTCACGGACGTTGTAGTTGGAATAATGGATGAACGCGCAGGGCTCGTAATCGCCGTTTGCGTTGATGTGCAGGTAGCTTTTCCCGCCCGCGATGCAGCCCTTGGTGAACTCGCCGTCGTTCCAGAAATCCATCGTGAAGATCGGCTTGGTCTTGCGGAACGCCCGTACCTGGCGGTACATGTATTCCCGCTGCCCGGGCGAGACCATAAGCTCGGGTACAGCGTCCTTGCCGATGGGGATATAGGTGAACAGCCAGCAGTACTTCGCGCCCCAGGCGACCATCTGGTCGAAGTAGGCCTCCGAGCCGATGACCTCCACGTTCTGGCTGGTGTAGCAGCACGATACGCCGAACAGCAGCTTGTTCTCCCGCAAAAGCCTCATCGCGCGCTCCACCTTGGCAAAGGTCCCTTTGCCCCGGCGGGCGTCGGTCTCCTCCTCAAAGCCCTCCACGCTGATGGTCGGGATGAAATTGCGCACCCGCTTCATTTCCCCGATGAACTTCCCGTCGATCAGCGTGCCGTTGGTAAACGCCATAAACTGGCAGTCCGGGTGCGCCTCGCAGAGGCGGATGATGTCATCCTTGCGCACCAGCGGCTCGCCGCCGGAATACAGGAACAGGAAGATCCCCAGGTCGTTGCCCTGGTTGATGATACTGTCCAGTTCCTCATAGCTCATATTCATACGGCTGCCATACTCGGCCGCCCAGCAGCCGACGCATTTGATGTTGCACGCGGAGGTCGGATCCATCAGTATGGCCCAGGGGATATTGCAGCCGTACTCCTTCTTGCAGGCTTCCTGGCGCACCTTGCCGCCGAAGCTGGCGTTCACCACAAAGTTGTGCAGAACGGTTTTCAGCTCCCTGCGGTCGATGTCGCCGCACAGGCCGAGGATGTACCGGTTCCATAGATTGTCCGGGTCGGACGCGACAGGGCGTACGCCGCGGATGAGGTGAGCGTATTTTTTGTCCTTGTCTATTTTCTCCGCCCAGTTCACCAGCCGGGGGAAGTTTTTCACCGGCGAGCGCAGCACGGAGGCGATGATGATATCCAGCGCAAGGACCTGCAGCCAGTTCAGGTGCGTCTTCATACGGTTCTCCTTTCACGGTACTCGAAAACAGGAATAGGCAAACAAGTGCCTGCCGCCTAAGCGGATATGCGGTTTATCGGAGCGTATAGGCGAAATACCGCCCCGGAAAAGAAGCGTTTTTCGCCCTGTATGTGCGGATACAGAAAGTGACGGGTACCGGTCCTTCGGTTTTTTGCGTTCCTGCGCTGCAGGAGGGAGGCGTCGGTCGGGAATGCCTTCTACTGAATATAGTATTACAAATGAATCAAAAATCCTTTTTCGATTTATGTTAAAATTCGATGAGTTTGCGGCTTGGGCGGCGCGCGCACCGCGATTGACGAACCCTGTGCGTTTTGCTACGATGGGGAAAGAATAAGATCGATACCGGGAGGACGATATGGCTGTAATGTTTCACGCCTTGGATCCAAATCCGCGCTTCGGGGCGGACTACGCTGCGCTGCGCAGTTTTCTTATCAAACTGAATAGTGACAACTACCATTTCGGCCGCTGGGACTGGATGATCACCCATAGCTACCTGGATGAAAGCGCGCTTGACAGGATCGGCTTGTGGACGGACGGGGGAGAGGTGGTCGCCGCCGCGACCTACGACTGCGAGCCCGGCAAGGCGTTTCTGCTCGCGCTGCCGGGGTACGAGGGCCTGCGGGAAGAAATGCTCGGCTATGCCCAGACCGCCCTGCAAAAGGACGGAAAATTCAGCGTGCTGATCCCCGACGGCGACGATGCGTTCCGGCGCGTCGCTGCGCGGCGTGGGTTCGCCGCCACGGAGGACAAGGAACACGAGGCGGTGTTCGACCTTAAAACGGGGGATTGTTCCTATACGCTGCCGGAAGGCTTCCGCGTCACGAGCATGAGGGAGACCTACGACCTCTACAAGTACGGGCAGGTGCTGTGGAAGGGCTTCAATCACGAGGCAAACGGCGAAGGCGCGTTTGTGATGAACGAGCGTTTCAGGCAGGAGTTCGAGCGCCCCAACGTCGATCTGGATATCAAGATCGCGGTCGTCGCGCCCAACGGCGATTTCGTTTCCTACTGCGGCATGTGGCAGGACGGGGAATCGCAGACCGCGCTGGTGGAACCCGTCGCCACCGACCCGGCCTACCGCAGAATGGGCCTGGGCCGCGCCGCGGTGCTGGAAGGCCTGCGCCGCTGCGCGAGGCTGGGCGCCAGGCGCGCGGTGGTCGGCTCCTCCCAGCAGTTCTACTACTCCATCGGGTTCCGTCCGTATTCGTCCAACACCTACTGGACGGCTATGGTAGAATGACAGGGAGGGGGCAATACCCCCGTAAGCTTTCGCAATAAGGAGATGTTAAATCATGAGTTACCGGAAAACGGATATCGCAGGCTACGCGCTCAAGCCCTTTGAGGCGATCGGGGAGAAGTGGACGCTGATCACCGCCGAGAAGGACGGCAAGATCAACACCATGACCGCCAGCTGGGTCGGCATCGGCGTGCTTTGGAACAGGAACGTCGTAACCGTATACATCCGTCCGCAGCGCTACACGCGGGAATTCGTGGACGCCGGCGAGTACTTCACCGTCACGCTGTTTGACGGCTATCGGAAGGAGCTTAGCATATTGGGCTCGAAGTCCGGGCGCGACGGCGACAAGATCGCCGAGGTCGGCTTCCATGCGGAGACCGTCGGCGGCCAGCCGACCTTCCGGGAGGGCAAGACGGCCATCGTATGCAAAAAGCTGTACCGCGGGCGGATCATGCCGGAGGACTTCATCGACAAGCGGCTCATCGACTTTAGCTATCCGAACAAGGACTTCCACTATCTCTATATCGCCGAAGTCGTGGGAATCTACGAAAACGAATAACGGGACATGAAGCCGGAAAGGCGGAGGATATCCATGCAATATACAATGCTCGGGAAGACCGGCTTGAAGGTCAGCGCCGTTGCGTTTGCCGGCATCGTCAACATGGACGAGACGCCGGAGGACGCCGTCCGCTATACCGCGTACGCCGTGGACGCGGGCGTCAACTACTTCGACGTCGCGCCGTCCTACGGCAACGCCGAGGAACGCCTGTCCGGCGCGCTGAAGCCGTATCGCGACAAGGTCTATCTCGCCTGCAAAACCGGGGAGCGCGGCGCCGCGGCGGCCAAAGCCGAGCTGCTGCATTCCCTGAAGCTGCTTCAGACCGATTATTTCGACGTGTACCAGCTGCACGCCATGACGACGGAAGAAGATGTAAAGCGCGCGTTCGGCAAGGGCGGCGCGATGGAGACCTTCCTGTGGGCGCGCCGCGAGGGGCTGATACGAGACGTCGGCTTTTCCGCGCACAACGAGGACGTTGCGCTGGAATGCCTGAAACGCTACGATTTTGACACCGTGATGTTCCCGATGAACTGGGCGATGGGGCTGACCACCGGCTGGGGCGACCGCGTTGCCGCCGCCGCGAGGGAGCGCGGCATCGGGCTGATCGCCATCAAGACGCTGATCGAGCGTAAATGGCGGGAGGGCGAGGCGCGCGACTTCCCCAAAAGCTGGTGCAAGCCGATCCGGGACGACGAGGCCCTGTCCGTCGCCGCGATGAAATACGGCTTGCACAAGGGCGCGGCCATGCTCATCCCGCCCGGCAACATCGCGCACCAGCGCTTCATGATCGAGCACATCGACGATTGCGTACAAAACCCGCTCTCCGGCGCGGAGCTCAGCCTCCTGCGCGCAGAAGCCGCAAAAGTGAAGGACGAAGCCATTTTCTGAACGATGAATAAACAGACTAGATTTTTGGGATCATATTGATTTGTATCTTCACCAGCTATCAAGCGGTAATATAAAATTATTCATTTTGGGATGGATTCTGAGCAGATAAAGAATAATATATCTTTAGAGGGACGGAATTATGGTTCCATTCCTCTAAGCAATGAGTAATAGGATACTAGCAGTAATAATTAGGCAGATTAATACTATAACGGGTACAAGGCATCCCAACATCTTTCCGGCTTTACGTCGCCTGCCGGATCTTGTTGTAGGTATTCCTGTTGCACGGGCAAGTTTTTGTTTTGCGCTGGATATGCCAACCGCACGTTTCCATGAAAACGACATTCCTGGTATGCTTCGTCTGCGCTTTGCCATACTGCCTCACATCCTTGTTTGATATTCCATCGTTCAATGATTACTGAAAATCACGAGGGAATCATCCGGCTTCAGGTCTAGACTGTAGGAATGTTGATTGCCGGTAAACAGTGTTAGTTGCTTGTCTACGGATAAATATCCGATAACGATTGCTTTATTTTCAGGGGGCGATGCCATATATACAGCGCGGATTAACTGCCATACGCTTACTTTTACAGGCATTGTTCGGAAAAAATCGCCGACGCGCTTGCTATATACTTCTTTACTTCCGATTGCTTTACCATTTATATCATCATACGTCAGAATATCGGTCAGGAAGTAATAAAGTGCTTCTTTTTCTCCCAGATGATTAAATAGTCTGCTGATATATCGATTGCTGATGATGACATAACTGATGCTGTAATTAGCGATGATATCGGCGTTTTTCGGATTACACAATTCTACAATAATGTCAATCCTGTTCCGGCTAAACGAGGGATCCTCATGCAGTTTTGCGTTAATCACGGATTGTATATAAATCAAGTGAGTAAAAACATTTCTGTCGGTATCATCACAATCCGTCGTATCATCTGACAGAATGAGTATGCTTACGTTGTGTTGTGTATTGCTGATGATTTTACTTACTTCCTTGCATATTATATCCTTGTCAAAGATACCCGCGCTGACACATTTACGGATGATAGGGCAATCCGAATAGTGGTCGTTTTGTGTTAGCCCGGTTTCATCGTCAATGACGGTGACATCCAATACGGGTGAAGTTCTTTGTCCCCGCCATTCCTTGTCGAAAGCGGAAAGACCTCGCAGTAAGGCCAGTGATTTGGAACTATGGCCGAGAATGATAACGCTCTTTTCTTCTATCTGGTATTCATTGTTCAGGTCTGCCGTATACGGCACAGAGGTTTCAGTATCAACTGTGTTAATGTCTTCCAGATTTACGGCAATATAGTAGCCGGTATACACGGAGTTATTGTTCATAACAGTCAACGGCAGGGCGTTTGCATGCTTGGCAAGGTATTTTTCTGTGAAACTAATCTCATCGGTTTCTTCTGTAGTTTTGGTAAAAAATTCTGCTCCGCGATAAGAGAATAACTCATTATATACCAGATTCAATTCCGGCATGATAATAACCTGTGCTAGAATATCACCTAAAATATGGTTGACAGGAACGGCAATAATGTTCGATTTTCCCGATTTTTGCTTTTGCTGGATAATGTGCTGAACTAATTCCATTGTCCAATCGTTGTTGATTTCCACAATAATCGGTTGATTATTACGTGATGTTTCGTTTCCGGCGATTTCTGATACTTGCATCAGTAGCTTTACTGTGCTGCAATCCTCGTGTTCTTTGTCAACTTGATTGCTGCTATCGTTTTTTATGCCGCAGTAAATATGTCCCGGATATAAAATGATAATACTCTTTGCCTGCCCGACAGAGATGTCTATCAACCGTTCAGCGGCGTAGATGTCTCCCTGACGTACGATAATTGTCAGCTTGTTTCGTAGTCTATTTTCACTAATAATCCTGCGCCGTTGAATAAGAGGTAAATGCTTATATTGTACGGAAAGCTGTTTGTTCTCTTTGCGCACGGTATCCGATAACCGATCCTTGATTTCAGTTTCTATGTTTTCCTTGCCGTCTTGGACCAATACGACGATCAGTTCACGTTTTTGCTTATATAGCATATCGTTGATGATTTCGGCTGCCCGATTGTTCCAGTTCAGAATTACGATATGTTCACTCAAATCTAGAGGATGCGCGCCTGCATTAGAGTATTCTACATAATGAGATATTTTATTAGTTAAATATCCAATCAATGCTCCTGTGAACGAAATCATCGTAGTGAAAATCAAAAACAAGTAAAAAATGGCCGAAAATACCATGTGTACATCCCATATGGCGGTTTGATCAATTACATCGTTAATATCTATAGCTCCGATCATCATAAGAACCATTTTATATGTTTGCAATAAGAAGCCCGTTTCGTTTCCTTTGCAGTATTGTATGATCATGATAAGCAAAGTTGTTAACAGCAGAATGGCAACGTTGATCATGAAAATCGTGTATAAAACTAGGCGTGCGGGATTTTTTGCCCGAACAACGCAAAACCACTGCTTGAATTTTCTATACATATAAGCCCTCCATGCGATAAAGTGCGTGACGAGTTCCTGGATTGACGACTGTGTCGTATTTTTGAAAGACATGATGCGTACTATATTCAATTATAGACGCATATAATTCTGTATGTCAACATCCGGGGGAGACATATTTGTTCTATTCTTGTACATTCCTCTTTGGGTTGTGAAAACAACCGAAATCAGTGCTGTGCTAGAATGAAGACAATCGCTTGACACCTCTCGCGCATTTGTATACAATGGCGCAAATGCAACCAATACGGAGGTGCATATGGATTCATCCCATTTGGTTGCGAAACCAAGCGTCAAAGCCCGCACGCGAAAGCGCCTTGCGCCTTCGCGGATTCGCGGGCCTCTTGTTTTGTTGGGGCGGCATTTCTTCTATCTCTATCTGCGCTACGCTCTAAAGTTCCGCAAGATTGAGGTGCTCAACCCCGAAACCGTCGTGCAGGCGGTCGGGGATCATCAGGAGGGGCGCACGCGGCTGATCGTGGCGTTCCGCCATCCCTACGGCGACGAGCCGCAGCTATTGTTCCACGTGTTTGAAAAAATGGTGCCGCGCTATGCCCGGTGGATGCAAAGGCCGCTCAAACACAGCCCCGGCGTGCGCCCGGTGCACGATTACGCGGTGGCGCTGTGGGGCGACGCGGTGATCCGCTTCATCCTGCCGCGCGTGGGCGCTGTGCCGGTGTACCACGTCAAGTACGACCGCGACAGCGTCCGCGGCATCCGCAGCGTGATGAAGGACGGCAGAAGCCCTCTTGGCATCGCCTCGGAGGGGCAGATCTCCTATCACGCCGAAACGCTGCCCAGGATCGAGCAGGGCACGGTGCGCATGGGGTTTTGGTGCGCCAGCGACCTGGACAAAGCCGGCCGGGGCGAGCACGTCACGGTGCTGCCGCTTTCGGTGCACTACCGCTACCTTGAAAAGGACATGCGGAAGGTCGTCAAAGTGCTCGGGCGTATCGAAACGCTCTGCGGGCTGGACGGCGAAGCGGTCAAAAAGGCGGACGCGACCCCCGCGGGCCTTCTGCCGCGCGTGGACCGTATCGAAGACAGGCTGCTGGAACTGACCGAAGCGTATTACGCCGATACCTACGGATACCAGGCGCCCGAAAACACCTCGCGGCACGAACGCTGGACGGCGCTGCAGCCGTTCGCGCTGTCGGTTGCGGAGCACGCGCTGGGGATAGACCCCGGAAGGGCGGATACCGTCCAGCGCATGTACAAGGTACGGCAGTCGGCCTGGGACCGCATCTATCCGGAGACCTCGGTGAAGGGGCTTTCTCCGCTGCAGGCCGCCTTTGCCGACCGCCGCTCGGGCGAAGCTTGGTACGCCATGCGGCATATGGAGCTCGTGGATCTGATGAGCTACCACGACGAAGCCTATTTCAGCGCCGATCATCCGGAAAGCCAGACCTTCGACCGGCTGGTGGAAAGCGTGTATACGCTGGAGGACCTTAGCCACAGGCTGATGGGCGGCAACATCACCAACCGGCCCAACACCGTGCGCAAAAACGCGGTGCTTGTCGCCGGGGAGATGATGGACCTGACTGAAAACCTGCCCGCGTACCGCGCAGACGCCAGGCAGACCGTGCAAACGCTGACGGAAAAACTGGCCGGGAATTTTGAAGATTGTATCGAGGTGTATCGCAATGGAAAAAACGAAAAGCATCGCTAAAAAGCTTTCGCTGCGGGTGAAGCTGGGCTTCGGCATCGGGGACCTTGGCGGCAACCTGTTCTTTACCGCGATGGGATTTTATACGCTGTTCTACCTGACGGACGTCGTGGGCATCTCCTCGGCGCTTGCGGGCACGGCCATACTGCTTGGCAAGTTCTGGGACGCCGTCACCGACCCGATGGTGGGCTTCCTGTCCGACCGCACGCGCACGCGCTGGGGGCGCAGGCGCCCGTACTTCCTGTTCGGCGCGCCGCTGTTGCTGCTTTCCTCATGGTATTTCTTTTCCGCGCCGGACTTCGGCGGCAACCAGGCCCTGGGCTTTGTGTGGGTCACGGTGTTCCTGTGCCTGCTCAACACCGCCTACACGATCGTCAACATCCCCTACGGCTCGCTGACGCCCGACCTGACCAAAGACTTCAAGGAGCGCACGTCGCTCAACGGCTACCGCTTCAGCTTCGCGGTGATCGGCACGATCCTGGGCGCCGCCATCGTGCTGCCGATCGTCGACATCGCCGGCGACCCGCACACGGGCTTTTCCATCGTCGGGCTCCTGTTCGGCGTGCTGATGGCGGGGACGATCCTGGTCACGTTCTTCAACGTGAGGGAATCCAGGGAAGCGATGGCGGAGCGGCCGAAGGAGAAGTTCTTCCCCACCTTTCTGGCGGTGTTTAAAAACAAAACCTACATGAAGCTTGTGGCCGTGTATACCATGAACCTGACGGCGCTCACCTTCGTGCAGACCATTTTGGTGTACTACTTCAAGTACATCTACCATGACGAGGACATGACGACCATCGCGCTCTTGCTGCTGCTGGGCGTGGCGATGATCTGCGTGCCGATTTCCGTGCTTGTGGCAAAGAAGATCGGCAAGAAGCGCACCTACCAGCTCGCGCTTTTGATCCTTTCCGTCAGCTGCCTTTTGATGTTCTTCTACGCGCATACCGTCGGGATGACGTTCACGCTTTGCGTCATGGTGTTTGCGGGCGTCGGCATCGGCTTTGGCTATGTGCCGCCCTTTGCGATGCTTCCCGACGTCGTGGAGGTGGACGCCGTACAGGCGAAGAAGCGCAGGGACGGCGCGTACTACGGCATGTGGACCTTCTTTTCAAAGATCGGCGTAGCCCTGGCCGGCGCGCTGACCGGCGCGTTCCTGGGGCTTGCGAAATATGTGCCCGACGCCGCGGTGCAGACCGACGCCGCGATCTTCACCATCCGGCTCCTGGTCGGCGTCGTGCCCGCGCTGATCTTTGCCGCGGGCATCTTCCTCATCCGCAATTACGGGCTGGACGAAGAGACCTACAACGAGATCGTCAAGGCGAAGGAATAGGGCCGGCACAGAAAAACACTCCGGCAGGCGATCGCCTGCCGGGGTGTTTGCTATTCTTCCGTATCCAGTATCTCGCACAGCGCCTTTCGGAACGCCTCGTCCTGCGCCTTGGTCCGCTTTGCCGGTCCTTTCAAACGTCCGCCGCCCCGGCGGAACCTGCGGGCGGTGTGGCGCGCTAAAAGCAGCGCGTCGATGTTGTCGGCCGTATAGCGCATGCCGTTCTGGCTGAGCGCGATTGCCTGTTTTGCCAGCGCCATCGCCGCGAGGCCGTAATCCTGCGTGACGACAATGTCGCCCGCATCCACCTGATTTACAAGATAAAAATCTGCGCTGTCCGCGCCCTTGTCGACGGTGATCGTCCGCGCGCCGTCCCGCTGCAACTCGTGCGCGGTATCGCATATCAAAAGCACCCGCACGCCCCGCTTCTTCGCGCAGGCAAGAGCGATGTCCACCACCGGGCAGCCGTCCGCGTCGATCAATATCTTCATATGTATATCATGGCAGGTCCGCCCGCATCCACAGGATGTTATAGACGGGGAAATACTGGCTCATGGCGAAGTAGAAGGTCCTGCCGCCGTTTTCCATGTATTTTTCATGCATATATGCGCCGTACAGCGCGGGATAATCCGCCGCCCTAGCCAGGACGGTTTCCCCGCTCCAGGGCCCCCAGGGGGTGACGCCCTCGCGCATCACGACGGCGCGGAGCGGTTCGCTCAGGTAGGTGATGATGAAATTACCGAGATAGGGATTATAGATCGCGGAGATCTCGCCGGCGGGCGCGGCGATCACCTCCGTGGCCTGACCGATACCTGCATCGCCCGCGACCCATACGGGCGCGCCGCTGTCGTCCAGGCCCGTGTAATAGGCGTAGCGCTCCATGTCCTCGATATCGTTCACGTCCGCCTTCATCAGCGATACGCCCCCGTGCCGGCCTGCGGGGATGCCCCAGAAATACATGGTATCGCCGATCCGGCAGTTGGCAGTCTGGATGAAGTTACTGTCCCCCGGCCACTGCGCGTCGTTGAGCTTCGTCCACGTCTGCCCGAGTTCCGTCGATTTCGCCAGGCCCGAATGGTTGCATTCCCAGTTTCCGCCGCTGCCCCAGTGGGAGACGGACATATAAATGCAGTACAGGGTGTTTACCACGGCGAAGATGTTCGTCGGAATGACCGTGATCTCCGCATAGTCGATTTTCCGGCTGCCCAGAAGCTCCTTGGCGGCGCCTAGCTGGTTGGTGACCGCGCCTGAGATGGTCAGCCCGTCGGACGGGTCGCCGTCCCGGATCAGGAACAGCACGTTGCTGCGCCAGTAGCGCTTGTTCTCGTCAAAGAAGGTATCGCCGCCGAACATATAGGTCGTGTCGCTGATCACCGCCATGGAGCCCAGGTCCACGCCCCACACGCCGAAGCGCGACAGCGTTTTGTTTTCGCTGTCCTCCCCGGTGATCCAGGCGACCTCCGTGACTGCGGTCTGCTTGAGGGAGTGCAGCTCCCATTGCTTATCGGGCAGCTTTCCCACGGCGGCGTCCTCCCCGAGGGGAAGCGGCGCGGCCATGGACGCGCTTAAGGACAGCGCCGCCAGAACGGCGGCGAGTACGGCCAAACGTTTTCGCATGGCTAAACAACCTTTCTGATGCTGCGGTTCATTTCGTATGAAAGCGTTTCTTGAATTCCAGCAGGAAGTCTCTGCCCAGAACGGAATAGCACGCCAGCGCCAGCGCCAGGGCGAGTACGCCGGCCAGCATCGCCGGCCACAGGTTCGTGCCTTTCCACAGCGTCAGCCCAACGATCGACGCGGCGATGGATATCGCGATAAACAGCAGCATCGGTAGCATATTCTGCCGCTGTTTGCGCAGATCTGAAAAGAACAGCGCGGCGGTCAAAATCAGCGAGGAGAAGCATACGATGAACACGACGTCCACCGCCCATCCCGGGGTCAGCAATACGTCGATCAATATCATCAGAACGCATGTATATTCAACGGTTTTGATGGTCTGGCTGATACGGTTGTATTCGACCAGATCCGGGGACAGCATGAGCGTCCAGACCATCCAGAGTGCCCAGAGCACGACAACGCTCCACGCATTGCCGCCGAAGTAGAGATTGAAGACCGGGCACAGATACGCGGCCAGCAGAAACGGCAGCCGGGCGTACTTGATGATCCTGCTTCTCTGCAGCGCTTGCTTTGTCCGTACCGGATAGATGATCTCAATCTTCATACAGCGCGCTCCCTTCCACGGACGGTGAGACGGCGTCGGCAAAGAGCAGGGCGTACAGCTTCTCCTCAAACGACGGATCGGCGGTGGCCTTAGTGATCGACAGCGTCGTGGTATTGCCGCAGGTGACTATCGCGCAACTTGTCCGGTTCATAACGGCCGGGCTCATGACGGCGTCCATGTGCACGACATGATTGATAAGCCCGGAAGGCAGGCTGACGACGCCGAGATTTGATAGGGTGGAGGAGAATATCCTATCGCTGAGAAGGCCGTTGACCAGCTTGATCACCGGCGTTTTGATGATGAGGGGTATATGCCGCAACGCGGATACGATGCGCCTTGTTGCCGTGACCATCTCGCTCATAGCGTCCCGCGAGGCCTTTTGGGTCAGTTGATCGGAAATGTCCTTGATGATGGATTGCACGTCCGCGATCTCCCTGAGCGGCAGTCTGATTCCGCAGTACATGGAGAAATTACGCAGCGTATCCGAGGGATAGAATTTCCGCATATTGACCGGTACCTGGATGTTGATGCTGCCCTTTGTCTCGTCCGTCGCGCTTTTGACGGCAACGAAGATCAGCGCGAGCAGATATGAGGTGATGGTGGCGCTGTGTTTTTTTGCGGCAAGCTTGAGCGCGTCCGCATCCATGTTGAAATGAAGCACCCGGCAGGGTTTATACCGGGACAGCCTGCCGCTCATCTGCACAGCCGGTTTATCAACGAATCCGGAGGCGTTTTTTGTTTTGGGGACCAGCGAAAATTCGTTTGAGATTTCCCGCGGCGAAGGAACGCCATCAATGTCAAACGTACCGCTGTCCTGGCTGATTTCGATGCCGAGTAGACGCAGATATTCGGCGATGAGCGTTTTCAGGAATACCGTTCCCCCGAAACCGTCCGTGAGAACATGGAAGAACTCCACGCTGACGCGGTTTTGATAATAAATGACACGGAAAGACTGCGAACCGCTTCTGGCTATGATCAACGGCCTGCAGGGGATGCTTGCTTCCTTTTCGAGGGAATATCTCCGTTTGGCGGTGTCAAGGTAGTGCCAGAAAAAGCCCTTTTTCACGGTGGTCGCAAAGCTTGGGAACCGTTTGATGGTAAACGTGAGCGCCATCTGCAGGATTTCGGGAACGACTTCTTCCGTCAGGTACACGGAAAGCCGGAATACCGCCATGCGCCCGTGCGCCATGGAAAACGGGTAGATCTTTGCGGCGCTGTCCAGCGCGAACCAACGCAGCGACGGCCTGGCGTAGAAACCGCCCAGATGCTCGATACCGAGCCGTTTCAGCGCGGTCTCAAGCGGCACGCCAAGGGAGATATACTTTAAAATCGCGTTCTCAAAGTCTCTACGCATCAGCGCTTTATCGCTGGCTTTGAGAAAATTGTGGTGGTCATATTCCGTAAAAAAGTGCGTCAGCGCCTCATCTTCGGCAGCGGACAGGGACAGCCGGTAGCTTTCAAATGTGGTTTTATGCTCCTTGCTCATTCTCGCCCGCCCATCTCCTCAGGGAAACCGCACCTTGCACAACCCCTGCTTTTTTGCCTCTGAAACATTATTATAACATAGGTCGTTCCAGCGCAATTGCTTAACGATTATAAAATCCGCGGCGGGAGCCGCCCGGCTATGGGGTATGTGGTTAAGGTCCGCTTGTGAACGGTCCTGCGGAGCGCGTCTATTTCTGCGGGTATCGACAACCCGGAAGCCTGATCCGCCTGACGGACACCGCCGGATTTCATCGCGTCTTTGTCTAAGCAGGGCTGCGGCATGCGCTCCTGCCGCATGCGGGGTACGACACGGAAGAGGAATTCGGCCCGGTTTTCCCCGGCCTGATCGTATGAGTCGGAGCTGTTTTTGTACCGCGCGCTTGCGGGGGAACAGGGCGTTTCGCTGCAGTTCATACGGCGGTAAAAAAGCAATGGCCGTTATCGCGGCCATTGCTTTTTTATTGCAGCGAGATCGCCCGCATGGGGCAGTACCGGATACACCGGCCGCATTTGGTGCATTTGCTTTCATCCACCGTCGGTGCGGCATAGCCGCTTTGCTTGAGCGCGCCCACCGGGCAAACCCGAATGGACGGACACGGGTGGTTTTCCGGGCAGCGGTATTTGTTCACCACCAGCGTTTGATCCTGTTTGTTTGCAACCGGTTCCTGATCTCCGTCCGGGAACAGTCCAAAAAAGCTAGTCATATGGTTCCTCCGTTTACCAAATAAGCATGAACGCCGATACTCTATCAGCAAACGTCCCGGCAGTCTGTGATGAAGTCACAGAACCTGCGGGTATTTATAGGTTTTCCCCCGGTAGTTTTCCATAACGACTTCCTGTTCGTCCCTGGAAATGACGTAATCATAGTTGATCGGAATCTTTCCGCCGCCGCCCGGCGCGTCGATCACGAATTTCGGGACGGCGTATCCGGAGATATTGCCGGTCAGCGCGTGCATGATATCGATTCCCGCGTCCACCGTCGTGCGGAAATGCCCGATGCCGCGCGAGAGGTCGCACTGGTAGAGGTAATAGGGCCGCACGCGCAGGTGCACCAGTTTCAGGAACAGCTCCTTGAGCGTTTCGGCGTTATCGTTGATCTCGCGCAGCAGCACGGTCTGGTTGCCCAGAGGGAACCCGGCGTCCACGATCGCGGCGCAGGCCCGCGCCGATTCTTCGGTGATCTCCCGCGGGTGGGCGAAGTGCGTGTTGATCCAGATCGGCTGGTATCTGCGCAGCATGGAAAGCAGCTCGTCCGTGATGCGCATGGGCAGCACCACGGGCACGCGCGTGCCGATGCGGATGATGTCCACGTGCGGAATCGCCCGAAGCTCCCGGATGATGTGCTCCAGCTTTTCCGTGCGCATCACCAGCGGGTCGCCGCCTGAGATGAGGACATCCCTGATTTCCGAATGGCTGCGAATATAGGCGACGGCCTTTTTCAAAACCGGCTCGGTAATCACGCGGTCCTCCTCGCCTACGACGCGCCGCCGGGTGCAGTAGCGGCAGTATGTCGAACAGCAAAGCGTGGTCAGGAACAGCACGCGGTCCGGATAGCGGTGAACGATATTGGGGACGGGGCTGTCGCTGACCTCGCCGAGAGGGTCGGCCATATCGTTCTCACAAGGGTATGTTTCCTGGATGCGGGGCACGCAAACCTTGCGCAGGGGGTCTTCCGGGTCCGCGGAATCGATGAGCGAGGCGTAATACGGCGTGATGGCCATGCGGAACGCGGAAAGGCAGTCTTCCACGTCCTTTTTTTCCGCCTGCGACATATTGAGGAAAGAAGCGATCTCCTCCGCGGAGGTGATGCGGTGGGCGTACTGCCACTTCCAGTCATACCAGCCCGGGTAGCGGGCGGCGTAATTCTTGCTGCGTATCATTGCACGGTCTCCAATCCATATCGGCGCATCCCCGCGCGAAGCACGGAAAGCACCAGTTCCCGGTAGGAAACGCCCGCGAATTCCGCGAGCATGGGATAGTCGCTGTAGCCTGGAGCCAGGCCGGGCAGTGGATTGATCTCGATGAAGTAGAGCGTGCCGTCCTCTGTCAGGCGGAAATCCACGCGCGCGAAATCGCAGCAACCAAGCGCGCGATACACGCGGCGTGCCGTACGGATCATTTTTTCTTCTGTTTTTGAGTCCAGTCTTGCGGGACATTCGTAGCGCACATATTTCGTATATGCCTGTTTCACGCCGTAACTATATACCTGATAGTCGCCGTTCGTGTTGCCACGAAAAACGATCTCCATCGGAGGAAATACGCGAAGGGTTTCGCCGTTTCCGAGAAGCCCGACCGTAAACTCACGGCCCGGGATGTACTCCTCCGCGAGCACCGGCCCCCCGTAAAGCCGCAGTTCCCGCCGCACCAGCTCTTTGAACTCCGCTTCGCTTGAAGCTACGCAGGCGTCCGGGATACCCTTGCTGGAACCCTCCGCATTGGGTTTTACGATGACGGGGACGCGTAAACCGCCCAGGCGGACGTCCTTGTCCGACGAGATGACCCGGAAGCGCGGCGTCCGGATATGATAGGCGGACAGGAGCTTCTTGCAAAGCGCCTTGTCCAGCGCGATGCAGAGGGCCGTCTCGTCCGAACCGGTGAACGGAATCCCAAGCAGGTTCAAAAGCGCCGGGGCTTCGGCCTCCCTGCCTCTGCCGCTGCGCCCCTCCGCGATATTGAATGCGATGTCGATATGCGTGTTCTGAAGCGCCTGCGGAAGCGTTTCGTCGCACTCGAGCAGGACCGTCTGTAATCCCGCGTCGGCAAATACGTCACGGATCGCATAGACCGTGTCCATACTGTCGTATTCCGCCTCCGCGTCGGGAAGGGCCTGATTGGTACCCCGTTTGCAGTTGAAGATAATTCCGACTACTTTACCGGCAGGAGGGGGTTGTACGTCATCGTTTTTCTCTTCCATCTTTTTTCACGGCTTTCCTATGCGGCGGTTTAAAATCATTCGGTCTGCTTGGCAAATATTAGTGTTATCGAATCAGTTTATACAACACATATGGCTACGCGTCAACATAAATTTTTGCGATATCCGCGCCTGATGACAAGGAAGGCCCGCAACCCTTGAAATCAAAGGACTTTCAGGTAAAAAATATTTTTCGGCAATTCTGATTCTCAAAAGGATTGCGGCGGCAGATCCTTTAACTTGACCGAAAGCATAGGTATTGTGCTATCCATTCAACCTGTGTATAATTGTATGCAATAAGCGAAACCTCAGATGATGCGGAGTATGTCGTTGATGAAACCAAAAACAGGGGACCGGATATCAGGACAGGATCCGCCGGCCGGCAAAAACGGCATACTTGCGGAAAAAATCGGAATCAAGAGTATTTTACGGACGCCGAAAAAGGCGCTGCTGTTTCTTATTTTGCTTGCGACGCTGGTCACCCTGCTCACGCTTGTGATGTGCGTGCATCACGCGGTCAGCGGATATCTGGACGAATGCAACCGGTATTACCATACGATCGTCGAGCTTGAGTACATGGGGCAGGAATATCCGGATTCGCACGCGGCCGATTCCTCCATGCAGGCGTCCCTTGCGGAAAACGCGGATGCGCTGCAGGCGCTGCTTGAGCTGCCGGGCGTCATGCAATTTGACGCGGAGGACGCGCTGCTGGGCGTGATTCCCGACCAGAGGCGCAAGGACTACCAAGTGTTCGACAAGGACGCGGCGGTGATCGTCGTCTATATCACCTGGTGGGACAAGAGCACCGATTCCTATTCCGCGCTCATCAAAAACGCGCCCTATGCCTGGGGCGACGTTCTGGACAAAATCACATACGTCAGCCTGGAGGAAGGTACGCTGCAGCCCGGCGCATACTATGTGATGTGCGGGCATTTCATCACCAGCGCCAATAATTTCCTGCTGTTCCAGCCGGAGGACGAAATCGTCGGAACGGGGGAAGACGCCCTGTCGGTTCCGGGCCGGCAGCTGCTAAGCGGCGAAACGCTGCCGGGGGACAGCCCCTATTATTCCCTTGCACAGGTGTATAAAAACCGCAACAACGGCTACCGCGTCAGCCCCGTTACGGATATGGAAACGCTGCGGCCCTGGCAACAGGGAGAGCTGAAGCTGATCGGGGGCCGTTTGTTTACGGCGGAGGAATACGCCGCGGACGCGCAGGTCTGCGTGATCTCCAATATCCTCTCCACCGTGCGGGACCTTTCCGTGGGCGACAGCATCCAAATCAGCCTCAACGACTGCGGCGACCTCATCTACAGCAGCTGGTTTCAGGAGCTTGCGCCCGCGAAGGAATACCGGATCACCGGCATCTATTACCGGACCAAGGAATACCCGGACACCCTTTTTATTCCCCGGTCCGAGCCCAACGCCTCGGTCAAAATGACCACAGGCTACGTCCTGGGGCAGTTCCGGCTTAATAACGATTTGGCCGGGGCGTTTGAGGATACAGCGGAGCGGCTGCTTCCGGCGGGATACAAGCTGACGGTGTACGACGAAGGCTACGGCGCGGTCGCCGGGCCGTATAAGGAACTCAAAAACCTGTCCATGCTTTTCCTGCTGATCTGCCTGCTCGTCGTCCCCGGGGTGCTGGCGCTGTACAGCTACCTGTTCATCTCCCGGCGGCGGGAGGACGCGCTGCTGCAGCGGGCGCTGGGCGCGGGAAACGCGCACGTGCTGCGCGGATTCCTGGCGGCCTCCCTGGCCGTTACCCTGCCCGCGGCCGCCATCGGCCTGACCGCGGGGCGTTTGCTGGAGGGCAGGGTGCTGGACTACGTCCGCGTCCTGGCGGAGCGCTTCGGCGCCGCGGACATCCGCTTTTCCTCCGCCAACCTGTTTACCGTACGGCAGTTGGAGTTCGCGCCGGTCACGGACGGGCGGGTATACCTGCTGGCGGCCGTCGTGTTCCTCGTATTCGTGCTCCTGTTCACGGCCGCGTTTTCCGTGGACGCCATGCGCGAAAGAAAACCCCGCAGGAAGAAAAAACCGCGCGCCGTGCACGGACGCACATCCCGCCTTTCCGGAAGGCTCAAATTCGCGTTCCTGTCCATCCGGCGCGGCGGAATGCGAACGCTGGCCGTCGTGCTGCTCTGCGCGGTCATCACCGTTTTTCTGGGGCTTTTGACTTCAGCATCCGACCAGTACGCGGCGCAGCTTGCGGAGATCCGGGACAATACGGTGATCCGCGGTTACGCGACGGACAACCTGGGCCGGTACCGCAACGGCATGGTGGTTCCCGCCAGGTATGCGCGGGATCTGATTGATGCCGGCCTGACGGATGCCGTATACCTGACTTGGGAGGTCTCCAATCTCCGCTTCATCGGGGTGACCCGCACGGCGGACGGTACGATGCGGGAGCTTGAGGATCTGTTTGTCCCGCAGGGCGGCTTTGCCGTGGAAACGCTGCAGTACAAGCTGTCCAGAGAGCCGAAGTGGATCGCGACCAACAGCGTCGCCGGCGCGCCCGCGTTCTATTATGAGAGCGAGCCGGAAATCACATGGCTGGAAGGCTACGGCGAGGCCTGCCTGACCGGCGCGGATGCCGACCTGTGCGTACTCCCCGTATCCATGATGGAGGAAAAGGGAATCGAACTCGGCGATACGGTCCGTTTCCTGTGCTGGCTTGAGGATGACGACGAAGATAAAGCTGTGGGCGAGAGCGACGATAAGGATCGTTTTGAGCTACTGGATTTCCTGGTCGCAGGCAGCTATGTTCTGCCCTACGGGGAAGAAACGATCTATACGCCGCTTGGGCTTACGCTCCCGGCCGGGAGCGAACCGGCACCCTTGCCGGAGCGCGCGTACCGGCCTCAGCGGTACTGGCAAGGCGCTTTCGATCATTCGTGGACATACCGCAGCCTGCACCTGTTCACCTTCCGCAGCATGATCTTCACCCTCAGCTCCACCGCGGAACTCGACCTGCTTCGGGACGCGCTGGAAGGCGTCCCCTTCGAGCAGGTAGGCGTAAACTCCGGCGTGCGGAATTACGCGGTCATCGACGACGCGGATTTCGTATCCGCCACCCAGGGGATGCAGCGGCAGATCCGCTATATGAACGCGCTGTTTGGTTGCCTGTACGTGGCCGTCATGCTGATCGGCGCGGTGGGCGCCTATCTGCTGCAGAACTCCCGCAAGCCGGAGATCGCGCTGATGCGCGCGCTGGGCGTCGGGCCCGCGCGCATCCTTGTGACCTTCCTTTGGGAGCAGATGCTGTTGTCCGTTCTTGGCGTCGCGGCCGGCGGTTTCGTCTGGAAGGCGTCGGGCGGCGGCGCCAACGGGCTTTTCCTTTTGTTGATTGCGGTATACGAATTCTGCTGGATGACCGGCAGTATACTCCGGATTCTCAGGGCCCTGAAGCCCAAGGCGCAGGAACTGCTCACGGAACCGGAATGATCGGGAGGCGGCTATGGCGATCCTGGAAGTCAAGAACGTGAACTACACCTATCATACGCGCTACCACACCGTGGAAGCCCTCAAGGAGGTCAGCGGGACGTTTATACGCGGTAAGCTATACGCCCTGGTGGGGAAATCCGGCAGCGGGAAATCCACGCTGTTGTCGCTGATGGCCGGATTGATGCTGCCCGAAAGCGGGGAGGTGCTGTTCGAGGGAACGCCGACGTCCAGGATGGACCTGGACAAGTACCGCCTGTATCACGCCGCGGTCATCTACCAGTCGTTCCGCCTGTTCCCGCTGCTGACGGTATCGGAGAACATCACCTACCCCATGGAACTGCGCGGCTTTCGCGGCGAGAAGGCCAGGGCCCTGGCCGCGGAGCTTGTGGAAAAGGTGAACCTGCCCGCGGGCGCCCTGGACCGCTTCCCGGATATGCTTTCCGGCGGCGAACAACAGCGCGTGGGCATCGCGCGCGCCATGAGCATGAACTCCGGGCTGCTGCTTGCGGACGAACCGACGGGCAACCTCGATACCGAAAACGGCGACCGCCTGGTTTCCATCCTTCTGGACCTCGCGCATAACGACGATTACTGCGTGATCGTCGCGACCCACGACCTGGAGCTCGCCGCCCGCGCAGACAAGGTGCTGCGGATCAGCGACGGGATGCTGGGGGACGGGTGAGGGGTATCGCAGACTTAGCGGAAAACACCCATTTTGGTGTTTTCTGTTTGTGAGCCCGGCGGGATTCGCCGCACGCTTCGCGTGCTGAGGCGCGGTCGATGACTTCCGCGCCCACTGAGCAAAGGAAACAATGACATGGCGGAGTTTCCTTTGCTTTTTGTACATATGATATAATGCATGTAACATGATATTTCGTGAGTTCTCATGAAGGTGAGATTCATCGATAGTTCGTCTCGACCATACCTGATCATCCGCACCATTATTTGGCTTACCGGTCATTTTGATGTTGTTGCCGTTATCTCCCGCTTGGGCCACCGCGACGCCACCACCACCCTGCAGATCTACGCCCACGCGCTCCGCCGCCGCGACGTCGACGCCGCCAACGCCGCCCAATCCCTCCTCGACCGCGCCAACACCCCCTCCCACGATCCAGCCCTCCGCTGAATACTAAAGGAGTTTGTCAAAATGTCACATATTACAAAACTAGCGGTTGCCTATTTCGATGTTCTGGGTTTTACGGATATGATAAAAACTGAACCACTAGCGAATGTGGTGGAGCGATATCAAAGAATGATTGAGTATACAAACAACTATATGGTTGCGGTTGACGAAATATCAAAAAAAATAATACGGCTACCAAAATCTTGTGATCGATATATCTTTTCTGATTCTATCCTTTTAGTCGCCAATAAAGATACAAATGAAAGTTTTGTTGACTTAATATCATATGCATGGCGCTTTTTACAAATAGCTATGGTATCAGAATTCCCGTTGAGAGGCGCTATTACATACGGTGATGTCTTGATTGATCCACAAAAAGGTTTATATTTGGGAAAACCAATAGTTGAAGCTGTAGAATTAGAGAAAGAACAAGATTGGATGGGTGCAATTGTGGCGGATTCTACTGCACAACAGTATACAATGGTCTTTGAGGATGGATATCCAAATAGCGAGATACTTCAACTACTTTTCCCGATTTATACAGTTCCTCTTAAGAATAATGAAATAAGAACGTCCCGGGTTATTAACTGGCGTGAAAACATAATTTCAGATAAGGGTACGAAAGCGTTCTTTAAGAATCCTTCGAATAATCAAAGTATTCAAAGGAAAATAGACAACACGCTAGAATTTGCTAAAGCAGTTGTGAAAATAGGTGCATATTTTAATTGTACAGCTGTTCCACAAAGATATAGGCACTTATTTGTATCTAAAGAACCACCTGAACGTGGTAATATGCCTAAGCATGGTGATGAATACTAGCGTTGCTTTGATCACGGTGCGGCTGCGCGGTATTTTGATAAGTCGAAATTTTTAGAGTTTCTATTATTTCGCTACATAAATTCCAGAGATCCGACATACCGGTGATCGCGCCCCAGTAGCACCATACAGATCCGCCTCCGGTACCGCCCGGAGGCTTTCATATCCGCCGGTTGCCCCCAATTTTCCCCCAATTCATCCAGCTTGAATAATTATGTAAGCATATTGCACAAAAAAATCAGCGTATCGTATTATACGTTACACTGATTTCTGCCTAATGACCTACGAAGTAATACAATGAAACGGATTAATACGCACCCTTAATGGAGGTGCAATTTGGTACACTAATATCTCTCCAGCTTTCTGGAATTATATATTTCTACGGCTATGGATTGGAGAAGAATTCAGCAATGGCAGTTGAGTGGTTTACCCAAGCAACCAAGTAGGGAGATGAAGAAACACAATGCAACCTTGATTTGATCTACACAAATAGATGGGGACAGATCACTACATTAATCACGCGAAAAGAATCCGAGGCTTAATCAAATGAATCAGCGTATTGATATGGCAGCCAGAATAACACGGCGTATTCATATGCGTATGAATCTGGTTCGACAATCAATATAAGCGCATCGTAGTCAGCAAATGCCCAGTCACCTATGGATTGAATGCTGTTAGGTAGGTAGAAGGAGGTCAGCGATGAGCAACCTGCAAATGCTAAATGACCAATAGAAAGAAGGCTGTTTGGTAGTTGAACAGCTGTAAGTAAGGGATCATATGAAAACGCTGTATCGCCAATGGATTGCAAGTTGTTTGGAAGTTGGACAGATGTAAGGAAAGAACAATAGGCAAACGCGGAGTCACCAATGGATTGAATGCTGTCTGGTAGACTGATGGATATAAGCGAAGAACACCCGGAAAACGCGTTATCCCCAATTCCCACAATGGAATATCCATCCAGTTCAGTAGGAATAGTAAGGTATTCTTCCAGGCCGTAATACATTGTGATTACTGCATATCCATCTGCGTTAACGATATACTCGCAGTCGTTTGAGCCGAGAACAGCCATTCCTACAGATTCAGATACTGCCGGAATAATGGGCGATGCAATAACTATAATCATCAGCAATAATGATGAAATTCTTCTCATCACAGATCAACTCCTTGCGTTATAGCGGAACGTTCCGGTCGAGGTTCACGTGAAGACACATTCATTTTATCCATACAGAAACAATGCGGTAATTGAAGAATTTAATATGAATATATCACTTATTGATTAAAAAGTACAATTTCACACAACATGATAAAGCGCTGTAATCATAGGCGGTACTTCATGAATTACATTATTTCACAAGGAGTATATAGGGTTCAATCAATAGCTGATTGCCATAAACATATTCCTAAACGTTACAACAGCTATCGTCGCAGAGTATAGCATTCAGAGTGCATTTTTCGGGTGTTTGAGATTGGTGGAGCATGATTGATGTAAATTGCCCCATCATACCATACATAGTTAGTCATAACGGCCAACTACCCTTCTCAACAAACCATTACAAATCAACACTTTCCGCGTTTCTGAAAATAAAATAAATCACCTACGAATTGTATTGCTTCGCAGGTGATGTTATGGTGAGCCCGGCGGGATTCGCCGTCCGCTTCGCGTTCTATGGCGCGGTCGATGACTTCCGCGCCCGCTCAGCTAAAATTGACCACACAGGGTCAATTTTGACGCTTCGCGCCCTCTCGGGTTCGAATCCCACCTACATTAACGCAAGAAAATGGGGCACCCAATTGGGTACCCCATTTTCTTGGTGAGCCCGGCGGGATTCGAACCCACGACCTTTTGATTCGTAGATAAACCATCAAAGAGCGTGGAAAGCCTTATAAGGCTTCAATCTTAGAGGTGGTAGATTGTAGTTGACTACCGTTTTGACTACCAAATGTGATGGATGGATGCGTTTTCAGGTAGTTTTGCAAGTCATTTACAGACTTGTTTTCGCGGGTATTGGAGAGGTGTGTATAAATGCGCATAGTTGTAGAGATGTCTTTATGGCCCATCCATTTCTGCGCGGTTTTGACATCCACGCCGGCATCATAGAGCATAGTACAGTAGGAGTGCCGGAGATCATGCGTACGGAGGTTTACGGGCTGCCAGGGATTTGCCTTTAGCCAATCCTCGCCCTGGCCCTTCCTGCGGCCGTACCAGCGCGTGGTGTCGCCATTGTGCAGCTGCTCGAGGTGGGCGATATAGGATTCCCAGGCGCGCGTGAAGGCGGTTTCTGACATCTTTGCACCGGACGCTGACGGAGCGAGAAGGCCATGCAGCGGGCGGAGGACGGACGCAAGCGCGTCAACGAGCGGGATGGTGCGGGAACCGGCTTCTGATTTTGGGTTGGCTGTAATCGGAGTGTTGGCATCATAGCGGATCGCGTGGCGCACGGTGATGGTTTTCTTTTGGAAATCCACATCGCGGTCAACATCCAGGGCAAGTGCTTCACCGCGGCGCAGGCCGGCGTAGAGCATGGCCATCACAGCGGGCTGAAAGCGGTGATCACTTTGCAGGATCAGATCGCGCTCCCAGGGATCGATCGCGCGGTGCGAGCCTTCGAAGCCTTTGGGAGGCGTGGCGGTCAGGCAGGGGTTGTGCAGCAGGATGCGGTTATTGACAGCAGAGGAGAACAGCGCGGATATGGTCTGCGTATACTTCTTGATGTGTGACTTGCTTTTGCCTGACTGCTTATTGTACGCCTTCTGGATATCGATGGGGTAGATATCACGAAGGAGTTTATCGCCGATGATGGCGACGAGGGAATTTAGGATGCGCACATGATCGTTATACGAGCGGGGGGATACGTTGCTTTTATAGGTGTGTACCCACTGTGCGGAATATTCGGACAACAAAACGGCGTCCATATCCGGACGCAGGCCGGCATCTTCCTGACGTTTGTACGCGTCGCGGTTGGCATAGGCTTCCGACTGCGTAGCGCCATAAAAGAACTTGCCTTTGTATTTGGCTGTGAAACGGTTATCTTTTCTCTTTTTCAGGGATGCGCGGGGCATAGCTAGAACTCCTTTTTAGAAAATTTGAAAAATAGATAGGTTAAGGGAATAAGCGCGATAAGATATCCGATGGCTAAATGAGAAGCAGTGACATAATAGTCTATTATGTTCGAATCGATGCCAGACGCCAGCATGTCGCTATGAAAACCAGAATCGTATGTAAGCGGAGAAAGCACTAGACCAATTAATGTGATTATTCGCCATGCGATGTGATAGGAATATCGTTTGTATGACAAGCGAATCCAAAGCATACGCGAAAGAAACCATATAATTAGAGGAGAGAAATAGTAGAAATTCACAATCGCTTGTGTGCTGGCATTAAAATTCACAATCAACCAGGACGAGAGGGACTCGGACATATAATTAATCGAAGTGTTAATCACGGCAATAAAGAAAGCGGCAAGAAGCCATGCAAAAAACCAGTGCATGCCTTTCTTTTTCTGCTTATTATGATAAAAGTCTTTTGTTGGAGCGATTGATATATCGTTTGGTTGTATCTGCTCTAAATCTTCCGCGGGGATGGGAGAAGGATAGACATCGATTTTATATCTGTCTGTGCGGCGAATTCTGATTTCACTCATGGTGATACTCCTTCAATTAATTCATTGATAGCGGAGAAAAGCCATTGCTTCATGTGACCGTCGACACAGCGGTTGATCAGCTCGTCCTGGGTGTAGCCGTTGGCAAGAAGCCAGGCGACTTTCTTTTTGAACGCATGTGTATATCCGCCCATGTAAGCCAGGCGAAGGGATACGATCTGCTTTTCGTGGTAGGAGAGTTTATTCATAAAAAATAGAATATAGAGGACAAAATATACCAAAAATAAACGCAGCGCAAACAGGCATAATATAAAACAAGAAAGTAAGGTCTGTATTATTGATAGAAGATAAATAATCTAGCGCACTATCATAATCTAAAACAGACATAAGAAATTTAGCTATTACAAACAATAAACCTAATACATAGATGCCGAGCAAACCAACAAGATGATAAGATACGATCTTTGCCATTGTAGTCAATAATACATATAATATATTTAGAAAAGATATTATGTTTAGACGAACCACAAAAAATACCAATAAATCAAGAACTAAAGCAACAACAAAATAAAATATAGTAAAAATCAAAATACGCTTTTTAGTTGTACGACTTGGAATATTGACGCTTTTCACAACGAACTACTCCTATGATTATAATTGAAAACATATGTAAAGTATATTCGTTAAAGGTAATAAATACAACCACAAGATGTTGAGGGGGGCGGGCTATATCTAGCGGTTGGAAGAAACAGGAAGCGGGGATACAATGGGAAGCACGACCGTTCGCTATCTCGGGGCCGGATGAAAGGACAACCGCACAATGGAAACGACGGAGAATGACAACCGGCGGCTACTTGACGCGCTGCTTAACATGCTGACGGCGGAGGAACGGGACGCGATACGCGGGGTAATCGCGGCGATGATCCAAAACAGGCAATAAAAAAGACCGGGGCGGCTACGGCTGCTCCGGTTTTTTAACGCCCTCCAGGGCGGCTTCCAGGCACTCGCGCAGTTTCTTCCAGTCCTCCGGGGAGAAACGGCGGGCGGCTTCGCGGTAGAGGGAAATGGCGAAATCATTCCCGCGGAGGGATGTAAGAAGCTCGGCAGCCAGGCCTTCGACGGAATGGTCATAGGACGCGTACATTTCCCCTTCGCCGGTGAGCAGCCATTCGGGATTCACACCGAACTCCTGGCAGATCAGGCGCTGGGTTTGCGGGGATGGTGCGTTTTCGCCGCTTTCGAGCTTTGACACTGATGCGTGAGAAATCAAGAGTTTTTTACCGAATTGAGCCTGCGTCATTCCGACAGAGACGCGGACTTTTTTTATGCGTGAATTCATAAAATTCCCCCTTACGCACAGAGGATAACACTATTTTGTAACGTAAGCAAGAAAAAGTATTGACAAATGTAATTCAAGACAATATAATTGTAACTAAGGTTAATTCAGGAGGTGAAAAACATGGGCGTGACGATCTTGACCGGGGCGTACAAGGAGCTGCGGCAGCAGATGCGGCGTGAAAAGAAAAACGGCAACGCGATGAACTACGTTGCCGTGACGGACGGAAAGACGGGTCAATCGACGATGCTGGTGTGGGGCGAGGACGGATCAAAGCTGCACTTGCCGCTATCAACCGCTGAAAGCTCTTCCGCTTCGTAAACGGTTTCGAGATCAGAGGATTTCATAGCGGAAACGAAAGCGCAGGCAGGCATCGCGTAAGGATCATCGGGAGAATCGGCATCCTGGAAATCGAGACGAACGAACTCCATACCATGAGACTTGAGATCGGCGGCAAGCGCGACAAGGTCAGAGACACGA
>JAFGGL010000059.1 GCA_016930575.1 Clostridiales bacterium
GCGTGCAGCCTGCGCCGATTTGGGTCGATCCTTGCAGGATATTGTCCGGGTATAGTATCGTGCCGCCGCCGATCTGCACGCCGGCCTCGATTACGGTGCGATCGGGTTCCAGGATGATCACGCCGTTTTGCATGTGCCGCTTGACGATCCTGCCGCGCAGGCAGCGGTAGGCGGCGGCGTAGCTTTCGGCATCCGTTACCGCGATGCCGTCGTCCTCGCAGTCGGTCTGCAAGGGTTTAAGCGTATCCTCGTAAGCCTCCATCAGCAGGGACAGGGTGATGTCTTCCTCAAACGCTGCCAATTGCTTCGCCGGCAGCGCGAAAGCCAAGGGCGAACCCTTTTTGTTTTCAAGGGCGCAGGGGCCGTCCGCCGCGCAGTCAACCAGCGCAGAAAGGCCGCCGATGCAAGGCGTGTGCTCCGCCGCGAACAGGATAATGTCAAAGTCAGAGGGCGAAAGCTCCTCCCGCACAAACGCTTCGGCGTCCGCGCCCGCGGCGACCATCGCGTCCTTCACATACTCTGCGTACGGCTTGCCCAAAAGCGGCATGGACGAAAACGCTGTTTCGCTCCCGGGGAGCAAAACGCCAAGGATTTTCTTCATCGGTATCCCTCCCGCATTTCAGTTTCTTGAGTATACCATATCGGGACTGTACATACCAGTATACCGGTATGGTATAATTGCGGTGTGAACCATAGGATTTACGGGAGGAAATATGCCGTCTGAAACGCTTGAGGGTATCGTGCTCAGGGTCGCCAATTACCGCGAGCACGACCGTATGCTCACCCTGCTCACGCCCGGCAAGGGGCGCGTCGACCTGCTCTCGCGCGGCTGCCGCAGGCCTAAAAGTTGCCTGATGTCCGCCAGCGAGAGTTTCGTGCAGGGCGAATTCGTGGCGTATCGAAACCAGGACCGCTATACGCTGACCTCCTGCAACATCAGCGAATCGTTCTATCCCGTACGGCTGAACGCCTACCGCATGACCTGCGGCGCGTACATGCTGCAGCTGGCGCTGGCCGCCGCGCATCCGGAACAGGAGGCGGACGCGTTGTACGGGCTGCTGACGGACTGTCTGCACCGGCTATGTTATGAAACGGATAAGAACCCATTGATGACCGTCAACAGCTTTCTTTTGCTTTTCGCCGCGGATAACGGCTACCGCCCGCGGCTTAACCACTGCGTGCACTGCCAGAAGGAAATCGCGCCGAAGCAGGGCGCGATGTTTGATATCATCGAGGGCGGCATCTGTTGCCGGAACTGCGCCAAAGGCGCGCTGATGCGGCTTTCCGCGTCCCAGCTGCAATGGATGCGCGATACCCTGAAAAACGGTCTCGACGTCCCCGCCGTTTCCGAAGATAAAACCCTGTTTGAAGTTTTAAGAAGGTATGTGGAATCCAGGCTCGAAACAACGATCAAATCCAGCAAGTTTTTACCATAGCATATATTATGATATGGCTAAGAGCCTATTTGACTTATTATGAATCTAAATGAACTGTAAGTATGATCGATTGACAAATCAATTAGATAATATTATATTTAAAATAGATTGACGGGTAGATTTACGAAAGGAGAGAATCTAAATGTCAAGAAAAACGCATCATGTTGTTCCGAGCTCACAGGGTGGATGGAATGTTAGAAAAGGTGGGGCTCAAAAAGCAAGCAAGCATTTCGATACTCAAAAAGAAGCGATAAAATATGCAGTAGATGTTAGTAAAAATCAAGGATCAGAACTTCTGATTCATCGGAAAGACGGTATTATTCGCGATAGTCGGAGTTATAGTAATGACCCGAATCCACCAAAGGATAAAAGATAGGATAATAGTCAATGAATAATAATATATTCATCAATTGTCCTTATGATACAAAGTATAAAGGTCTTTTTGATGCAATTATTTTCACAGTTATCGTTTTGGGATTTAATCCTCAAGTTGCTTTGCAGGAAACAGATTCCTCGGACATAAGAATTGACAAGATAATTAGGTTAATTGAAAAATCCAAGTATAGCATACATGATTTGTCTAGGATAAAGGCTGAAAAAAAGGGAGAGGTGTTCAGACTAAATATGTCCTTTGAATTGGGCATAGATTATGGTGCTAAAAGGTTTAACGATAAACATGATAAGAAACTATTAATTTTGGAAAAGGATAAATACAGCTATCTTAAAGCTATATCTGATATATCAGGAATGGATATTGAGGCGCATAACAATAGTTCTGACTTAATTATTGAATGTGTTAGAAATTGGCTTGTTAAGAACGCTGATATTTCAAATGTACCTGCACCAAACAAAATTGCTAGCGATTATTCTGATAGGTTCTTATATTTTCTCTTTAAAAAAGCAAAGAATCGAGGCTATAAAGAAGATGAATGTATTGATAAAATCTTATATCCAGAGTACATTGAGTTTGTTAAAGAATGGTTGAAATCAAGAGCTGTATATGCAAAGATTGTTGTTCAGTCATGAGATTGCTCTTTATACCTGTGTAAATAATACATACATAGTTAAAGCCGCGCAATGCGCGGCTTTATATGGATTGTCAAGGACAATGTCCTTGACTGCGGGGTTTGGGGGCGCATAGCCCCCAAGAGCCTAGAACTCCGCATTCCCAGTCGTTCTCGGGAAAGGCAAGACATCCCTAATATTGGACATGCCCGTTAGGTACATAATCAGGCGCTCGAAACCCAGCCCGAAGCCCGCGTGCGGCGCGGTGCCGAAGCGGCGGGTGTCCAGGTACCAGTCGTAGGCCGCCTCGTCCAGCTTATACTCGGCAATGCGCTGCTTTAAAACATCCTCGCGCTCCTCGCGCTGGCTGCCGCCGATCAGCTCGCCGACGCCCGGCACGAGCATATCCACGGCGGCCACGGTCTTATTATCGTCATTCAGGCGCATGTAGAACGCCTTGATCTCCCTGGGGTAGTTGTACACGAACACGGGCTTGCCGAAGTGCTTCTCAGTCAGGTAGCGCTCGTGCTCGGTCTGCAGATCGACGCCCCAGGACACGGGATACTCAAATTCCGCGCCGCTTTTTGTAAGAATCTCGATCGCATCGGTATAGGTGCAGCGCACGAACTCGCTGTCCACCAGCGCCGTCAGCTTATCAATCAATCCTTTTTCCACAAAGCTGTTCAGGAAATCCATCTCGTCGGGCACCTGCTCAATCACGTGCGAGATCACATATTTGATCATTTCTTCGGCGAGCCGCATATCGTCGAACAGGTCCGCGAACGCGATCTCGGGCTCGATCATCCAAAATTCCGCCGCGTGCCGCTGCGTATAGCTGATCTCGGCGCGGAAGGTCGGCCCGAAGGTGTAGACGTTGCGAAATGCCAGGCAGAAGGTTTCCACGTTCAGCTGCCCGCTGACGGTGAGGTTGGCCTGTTTCTTGAAGAAGTCCTGCGTATAGTCCACCGTGCCCCGCTCGGTTTTCGGGGGATGATCGATATCCAGCGTCGTCACCTGGAACATCTCGCCCGCGCCCTCGCAGTCGCTGGCGGTGATGATGGGCGTGTGCACGTACACAAAGCCGTGCTCCCGAAAGAACTGGTGGATGAGCTGCGCGGCAAGCGAGCGGATGCGGAACACCGCGTAATAGGTGTTCGCGCGCGGACGCAGGTGCGCGATCGTGCGCAGGTATTCAAAACTGTGCCGCTTTTTCTGCAGCGGATATGCGGGGTCGCACGCACCGATGACTTCCACGGTTTTTGTCTTCAGCTCAAACGGCTGCTTCATGCCCGGCGTCAGGGTCAGCGTGCCCGTTGCGCGTATCGCGCTGCCCAGGGTAATCTTCAGCGCTTCTGCAAAATTCTCTGTTTTCCCGTCTTCCAGCACAAGCTGCAGGTTTTTAAAGCTCGTGCCGTCGTTGATCTCGATGAAGCCGAACGCCTTTGAGTCGCGCACGGTGCGCACCCAGCCGGAGACCGAGAAATCCGGGATATCCGCTTTAGGCGCGTTTTGAAAAAGATCGGCAATCAATTGTGTCATGCTTTGCTGTCCTCCATGTGTTGTTTGGCAAGCATCGCCGCGCCGATAAAGCCGGCGTTCGCGCCGAGCGTGGCGATCTTGATATCGGCGAAAGGCACTTCCGGGAACGCCAGATAGCCTTTGATTCGCTTGTTGAGCGCGTCCAGCAGGAACGGTCCGTCCTTGGAAAGCCCGCCGCCGATGACGATGACCTCGGGGTCCAGCAGGCAGATGACCGAGGACAGCGCCAGGCACAGGTAGTGGATATACCGGTCGAAGACCGCAAGCGCCGTTTCATCGCCCTTCATGGCGCAAAAGAAAATGTTTTTGCCGTTGAGTTTCTCCGGATTGTTGTCGCAAACCGACCACAGCATGCTTTCATGATGCTGGATCACGGCTTCCCTGGCCAGGCGGATCAACGCGGTCGCGCTGCAGTAGCGCTCCAGGCAGCCCCTGCGGCCGCAGGTGCAGGGCTCGCCGTCGATATTCATGATGATATGCCCCAGTTCGCCGCCCGCGCTGTGATGCCCGCTCCACGGCTTGCCGTGGAAGATCAGCCCGCCGCCGACGCCCGTGCCCAGCGTGATGAACACGCTGGAATCCGTGCCTGTGCTCACGCCGCAGATGCTCTCGGCAAGGCCGGCGAGGTTGGCGTCGTTATCGATCACGATGGGTTTTGGGATATGCTTTTTCAGCTCGCCGCGCAGGGGGATGTTCCACCACTCCATGTTCACGCAGCGCATGACGACGCCCGTCAGGTTGTTCGCCACGCCGGGCACGCCCACGCCGACCGCCGCAAGATCGTCAAGCGAATAGCCCGCCTGTTCGAGCAGGGTCATTGCATACTCAGCCATATTGCGTACGATCTCCCGATAGGGATTGCCCACGCCCGTGGGCGTGGAGCCCTGCGCCAGGATATCGGCGTTTTCGTTGAGCAGGCCGATTTTCACATCCGTGCCGCCGACGTCGATTCCAAGATACAGCATGATTGCCCTCCGGTTATTTCTTTTTGCTGTCCGAATTGTTCAGCATCATATCGCCCAGCCGGCGGTCCAGTTCGCTCGCCGCGCTGTAGCCAAGCCGCCGCAGGCTGAGGTTGCGCGCCGCGACCTCGATGATGATGGCAAGGTTGCGCCCGGGGCGCACAGGCATCACCTGATAGGGCACGTTCACGCTCATGATCTCGATGCTCTCTTCCGTCAGCCCGAGGCGGTCGTACTCCTTGGCCTGATCCCACTTTTCCAGGTGGATGACCAGATCGATGGACTTGGACAGCGTGATCGCGCCGACGCCGTACATCGCGCGGATGTCGATGATGCCGATGCCGCGGATCTCCATGAAATGGCGTATGGTCTCGGGCGATTCACCGATAAGCCTGTCGTCGGCCACGCGGCAGATATCCACAACGTCGTCGGCGCACAGCTGATGCCCGCGCTTGACCAGTTCCAGCGCCGCTTCGCTCTTACCCACGCCACTTTCGCCGGTGATCATCACGCCTACGCCGAACACGTCCACAAGCACGCCGTGCCGTGTCTCATGCGGCGCCAGCTGGCGGCTTAAGTAGGTGATGGCCTGCAGGGTGAAGACCGTGGTCTTTTTTTGGGACTGCAGGATGGGGATGTCATATTCCTTTGCCAGGGACAGAAGCTCCTTGGGCGGCGCCATGCCCCAGCAGATGACGATGCCGGGGATGGGGTAGTGCATGAAGGGCTTGAGGATGGAAAGGCGCTTGCCAACGGCGACGGATTCCAGGTAGTTCATCTCCGCCTTGCCGATGACCTGCAGCCGCTCGTGCGAAAAATACTCGTAGAATCCGAAAAACTGCATGCCCGGCCGGTTGAGGTCCGGCAGGGTGATGTTCATCTCATCCTTGGTGGAGTGATGCAGCACCTTCAAGTCCAGCGCTTTTGCGAAATCGGTGATCTTAATCATACGTTCACGCTCCCGGATGTCTGGGTGAGTACATGGTCTTTGATGAAATGCGCAAGGCCGTCCTCCGCGTTGGATTTATCGGTCACGTAGCGCGCGGCCTGGATCACTTCCGAGCGGGCGTTTGCCATGGCCACGCTGTGCCGGGTGAAATCAAACATCGATACGTCGTTGAGGCTGTCGCCGAAGACCATCGTGTGCTCGGGGGAGAAGCCCATAATCCCGCTCAGCCGCCTGAGCGCGGCTCCCTTGCTGACTCCTCCTGGTTCAGCCTCGAGGAAGTGGGGCTTGCTGATGGTGAAGGAAACCCCGGGGAAATCGGCTTGGATAATCGGGTAAAGCGCCGCCACCGCCTGCGGCGTGCTTACGCTGAGTACCTTGGGTGTGGGGAAATCCAGGAATTGGATCAGGTCGCCAACCGCCTCGCCCCGCATGCCGGTGTTTCTGGAATAGAGGATATTGATCTCGCAGGTCTCGGCGAAATAGAAACGGTCATCCCGGTAAACCTGCGTGTAAAAATCCCGGGATACGAAGTAACGGACCAGTTCCCTTGCCTCTTCGGGCGAAAACATGACGGACCAGATCTCCGAATGATCCGGGTTCATCAACTGCGCGCCGTTGCAGGCGATATAGGGCTGGCCGGTGTTCAGCAGGTCCACGAAGGAGCGCATGCTGCAGGCTGCACGCCCGCTGGCGGGAACGACGCGGATGCCGCGCCGCCTGGCTTCGCCGATGATCTCCAGCGTGTAAGGGGTAAGCTTTGAGTCTGCGTCCAGCAGCGTGTCGTCCAAATCGGTCACGATGGTATCGATCTGCAAGAAGATGCTCCTTATCTGCGTGATTCAAAGAACGTTTGCATAAGCGCTTTGCATTCGTCTTCAAGCAGCCCGCCGGTGCAGCGCACGCTGTGGAAAAACGCGGGATCGGAGGGAAGGGCGTAGATGCTTTCCACGCAGCCCTGCCGCTCGTCCCTTGCGCCGAAGTAACAGGCGGAAAGGTTTGCCATGATCATCGCGCCCGCGCACATGGGGCAGGGTTCCAGGGTAACGTACAGGGTGCAGCCTGCAAGCCTGCGCGAACCGAGCTTTCCCGCCGCCTCGCGGATCGCCAGCATTTCGGCGTGCGCCGTGGGATCGTTCGCCTGCTCGCGCGTATTGTGCGTGCGGGCAAGCACTTCATCCCCGCGCACGATCACCGCGCCGACGGGCACTTCGCCTTCGGTAGCCGCTAATTCGGCTTCACGCAGCGCGATGCGCATATACCGCTCGTGTGCCGTCATGCCTTGACACCCTTCAACCGGCCGTTCACTTCATCGGCTATGCGGAAGGAAGGGATGAAGCTGCGCAGGCAGGCGCGCATATCGCCGTGCGATTCCATGCATTTCTTCAATTTAAACAGCATTTCCTGCATTTCAGCTTGTGTGATACAGTCGGACTGCGTAACGTAGATCTTATCCAGTTCGGTTTTTTGTATATGCTCGTCATCGGTCAGCAGTTCTTCATACAGCTTGTCGCCCGGGCGCAGGCCGGTGTAGACGATCTCCACCCGGCTGGCCCCGCCCTGTGCGGTATACAGTTGTATCATCCGTTCGGCCAACTCGCGGATCCGTATGGGCTGGCCCATATCCAGCACGAAAAGCTCGCCGCCTTTGGCCAGCACCGCGGCCTGCAGCACAAGGCTCGCGGCTTCCGGTATGGTCATAAAATAACGGACGATGTCGGGATGCGTAACGGTCACCGGGCCGCCCGCGCGGATCTGGCGCTCAAACAGCGGCACGACGCTGCCGTGCGAACCCAGGACGTTTCCGAAACGCACCGAGACGAAATCGGTTTTCGACGTGTCGCCAAGCGCCGATACGACCATCTCGGCGGCGCGCTTGCTTGCGCCCATGACGTTGGTGGGGTTCACGGCTTTATCGGTTGAGATCAGCACAAAGCGCTTGATGCCGTGCCGGATCGCGCAGCTTGCGGTCAAATGGGTGCCGAAAACGTTGTTTTTAACGGCTTCTTCGGGGGATTCTTCCATCAGCGGCACGTGCTTGTGCGCCGCGGCGTGCAGCAGCACGTCAAAATCGTGTTCCTTCATGATTTCGTCAAGCCGCGCTTCGTCCTGCACGGAGCCGATCCGAAGCTTGAGTATGTCTTTCAATGTACTGCCGTACATGCTCAGAAGGTCTGCGTAGAGGTTATACAGGTAGTTTTCATTGATATCCAGGAGCACGACGATCTTCGGTTGGAACGTGAGCACCTGCCGGCAAAGCTCGCTGCCGATGGAACCGCCTCCGCCTGTGATCAGAACGGTTTTGCCGGCAAAATAGGCGGCTGTCAGCGTCATGTTCAGGTCGGTCTCGCTGCGGCCGAGCAGATCGGAGATGTTCAGGTCGCGTACGTCGCTTTGCGTGTTCTTGCGGTTGACGTCCTCCAGCGACGTCACCCTGCGCACACGGCAGCCGGTGGACAGGCAGATTTCGATCAGATTCCGCATGTTGCCCAACGGCGTGGCGATCGCGATGATGATATCGTCGATCGCATAGTCCGCCGCGTACTTGGGGATGGACACCGTATCCATCAGTATCTTGACGCCGTTGAGGTGCGAGCCCGCCAGATCGGGATTGTCGTCTACGACGATTACGGCCTGCCCGTTCTGGTAGCGCCCGTTTTTGACATCGCGGATCACGTTGGAGCCTGCCCAGCCCGCGCCGACGATCATCAGCCGCCGTACGGCACCCTTTGCGCCCTGGCGTACGAAATAGGTTTTGATGATGCGGTACAGATAGCGTGATGTGATGACAAAGGCCGTAAAAATCAACCAATGCATCATGTAAACGGTACGGGGAAGCAGGGTATAATTCATGGGCTTCGTGACGGCGTAGTTGAGCAGGGAATAGCCGTAGGTTGCAAGGCATCCCGTCAGCGTACCCAGCAGGATGGGAAGGACGCTGGATACGGATGCGAATTTCCATATATTGCGGTACAAGCCAAACAGATAGAGCGAAAGGACGCAAAACGCTGTCATGATCAGCGAGAGGTTTTCATACCGCTGGAAGAATACTGCGGGAACGACCATTTCAAAGCGGAAATTCTGCGCAAGGATCATCGCGGTGTTGCACAGCACCGCATCCAGCAGTATCCAAAGCGCGGTACGCAGCGGACGGGCAAGCTTTGCCTTGGGGAAAACCATGCTACCACCTCCTGCGATCTTCCTTTGTGTCCATCATTGTAGCATAGAAACAAGGGGATGGAAAGAGCGCCGAAGCGGCTTTCAGCGTTTGAGCAATCGCCGGATCGCCCGCTCCAGCGTTCCGTCCCTGATGTGTTTAAGCTCCTCCTGCGCCCAATCGGGGAAGGTTTTACGCTGGCAGGCGGAATGCAGGGTGGTCAGCGGCGACGCGACTTCGTCAATCAGCTTTTCTTCCGGGTCGAAACCGCCGTATGCCTTGAGGAACGCTTCTTTGGCGGCGTCGCCGAGGGGGTATGTCACGTTGCGGATATCCGCGTACGCATACCCCTTGCCCAGCAGGTTGTAGTCGAACATAAATGTGGCGGAACCATCCTTTGCCACGATCATGTTGGTATAGTAAAAATCGTTGTAGGTCAGCGTCCGCTCGAACGACGCAATTTTTGCTTTGACGACGCCGAAGTTTTCGCGCAGCAGCACCCAAACGGGATGATCGGCGGTGCCTGTTTTTTCGGCCGCGGATTCCATGTTGTCCAGGGTGATACAGTCGGTCTCGTCGTACATGCCCTGCCCGTGCGCGGCGACATAGGCTTTTCCCCGGTCGTGCAGCCGCCTGTACCACTCCGCGAGCCGGGCCGCGACGGCCGGACTGTCCATATCGTTTTCCCGTCCCAGGCGCAGCGTGCCGCTTTGCTCTATGTCCTCCATCAGCAGGGCGTTTTCCGTGCTGCCCAGGAGTTTGATCGTCCGTACACCCAGCGACTGCAAGATACGGTAGTTCTCGATTTCGCGCCGGTCGGCCTGTTTTTCGAATGTTTTTAGAATATACGACGAACCGGCGCCGTTCACGCGGTAGACCGCGACGCCGTCCTTGGAGCGGATCTCGGCGATCGCAGCATCGGCGATCCCAAGCCGACGAGCGATCTCCAGCACTGCTTCCATGCCGTTCCCCCAGTCCTGTTATTGCTAGTATTTACCAACTTCCCGCTTTCAATTATAAAATGGTTGCCGGGAATAGACAACCCTGTTATCCCCGAAGAAAAACCACCTATCGATACCCTGTATCCATAGATGGCGTTTTACGTGGTAGCGGCGGGGAGACTTGAACTCTCGACACTCCGGGTATGAACCGAATGCTCTAGCCAACTGAGCTACGCCGCCGGAATGGTTGCGGGGGAGGGACTTGAACCCTCGACCTCCGGGTTATGAGCCCGACGAGCTACCAAACTGCTCTACCCCGCGTCGGCGCTTCCTAAAAGCGGCGAGACCTATCATACTACAGGATTGGTACGCTGTCAATATCTTTCGCCGCGTAAAATCCCGCTTTCGTTGTGATATACTTGCACTGAGGGATGTGACGGACGTTGGGGACAAGGGTATACCGCAAACTGGTCAGGGACAATATCCCGGATATCATCAAGAGCGACGGCGACAGGGCGATCGTCAGGCGTTTGTCCGAAGGTGAATATAGGGCCGAATTTAACAGGAAGCTGCTGGAAGAAACCAACGAGTACCTGGCGGCGGGGAGCATGGAGGAACTGGCGGATATCGCAGAGGTGATCCATGCCATCCTTGCCTTGAATGGGATCGGGCTTGACCTGTTTGAGGAGATCCGCCTGCGAAAGAGGGATAAAAACGGCGGATTTGACAACCGGCTTTATCTGGAAAGCGTGGTTTCCGATTGAGCAGAGAATCCAAAGGATTCGGGTGAAAACGATGCCCGGGCGCCGCGTTGTATACGCGGGCGTACAAGCCCGGCGATAAGTCGCTGCGGCCTAAAGAGCACCGAAGTAAAATCGCGGGAAAGCGCGGAGTTGCCCTTGCGTATCGCATACAAACTGTGTATAATTGTCGGGATAGTTTAGCAAGGATCAACACAACAACTGTGGCGGTCCACAGAATGAGTTGAGGAGGAAATCAAACCCATGACAAAGTACGTATACCTGTTCAAAGAGGGCAACGCAAGCATGCGGGAGCTGCTGGGCGGCAAGGGCGCAAACCTCGCCGAGATGACCAATATCGGCATGCCCGTGCCGCAGGGTTTCACCGTGACCACCGAAGCCTGCACCCAGTACTATAAAGACGGCCAAACGATCAACGCCGATATCCAGATGGAAATCGACGCCGCCCTGAGGGAAACCGAGATCATCTGCGGCAAGAAGTTCGGCGATTTGGATAATCCCTTTCTGGTTTCCGTGCGCTCCGGCGCGCGCGCGTCCATGCCGGGCATGATGGACACCATCCTGAACCTGGGCCTTAATGACATCGCCGTCAAGGGCCTTGCCAAACAGACCGGCAACGAGCGTTTCGCTTACGACAGCTACCGCCGCTTCATCCAGATGTTCTCCGACGTCGTCATGGAAGTGAAGAAAAGCCTCTATGAGGCGGCGCTGCATAAAATGAAGGAAGACAAAGGCGTGCAGTACGATACGGAGCTTAACGCCGAAGACCTGAAGAAGCTCGTGGAAGAATTCAAGGCGATCTATAAGAAGGCAAAGGGCGCGGACTTCCCGCAGGAGCCCAAGGCACAGCTGATGGAAGCCATCAAGGCGGTATTCCGCTCCTGGGATAACCCCCGCGCCATTTATTACCGCCGCATGAACGACATCCCCAGCGACTGGGGCACCGCTGTGAACGTGCAGGCAATGGTGTTTGGAAACATGGGCGAAGATAGCGGCACGGGCGTCGCCTTCACGCGCGATCCCTCCACCGGCGAAAAACGGCTCTACGGCGAGTTCCTGATGAACGCGCAGGGTGAAGACGTGGTGGCAGGCATCCGCACGCCGCAGCCGATCTCCTCCCTGCAAAACACCATGCCGGACGTGTACGAGCAGTTCGTCGCCATTGCAAAAACCCTGGAAGATCATTACCGCGACATGCAGGATATGGAGTTCACCATCGAGCATGCC
>JAFGGL010000060.1 GCA_016930575.1 Clostridiales bacterium
CCACGCCGTGCGGGAGGAAACGGGGCTGACCGTCAGCGTGGGCGTGGGCGACAACCGCGTCTTCGCCAAGCTCGGCAGCGATTTGAAAAAGCCCGACGGCGTCGCCGTCGTCTGCCGGGATAACCGCGAAACGGTGCTGGACCCGCTGCCTGTGGGCGAGCTGTTGTTCATCGGGCGCGCCACCTCCCGCAAGCTGCACAACGTGGGCATCTACACCGTGGGCCAGCTCGCGGCGGCGGATCCCGCCGCGCTCAAGGCCCTGTTCGGAAAGACCGGGCTGATGCTGTCCGGCTTCGCCCGCGGGGACGACGCCGCCGCCGTGATCGCCGAGGATACGCCCGCGAAGATGAAAAGCGTGGGCAACTCCATCACCACGGCGCACGATGTAATCACAGCTTACGACCTGCGCATCACCCTATACGGCCTGTGCGATAGCGTGGCCTCGCGCATGCGCAAGCACGAGGTGACCGGGCGCGTGGTGCAGGTCTCCGTCCGCGACGCCAAAACGCTTGACTGGTTCCAGAGGCAGCAGACGCTTTCCTTTGAAACCGACTGCAGCTTCGACATCTTCGAGGCCGCCTACGCCCTGGTACTGGAAAACTGGCGGGAGGGCGCGCCGCTGCGCTCGCTGGGCGTCAGCGTCAGCCATCTCTCCCCCGCCGGGAAGCTTTTGCAGCTTAGCTTCCTGCCCGGGGACGCCGCGCGCCAGAAGCGGCAGATCCTAGAGTATACCATCGACGGCATCCGCAGGAAGTACGGCTACTTCGCCATCCAGCGCGCCATCATGCACTACGACCGCGCGCTGGGGCGCATCAACCCCGAGGACGAGCACCTCATCCACCCCGAACCGTATTTCAAGTAAGGAACGGCTTGAAGAGTTCCGGTAAACCCTGTTATAATAGCGGTAACAGAGTTTCGGAGGCTGTGCATGAAAAAGACGCTGGCGATCATCCTTCTTATGACGCTGATCAGCTGCATAGCGCCCGCCGCGGCGGCGCTGGAGTGGCGGTTGGAGCTCAACGCCGCGTTTTCGATGCTGGAGGACGGCAACCCGTTCCTTATACGCTACAACGGGATCACGGGCGCGGATATCAAGGCGCGCTTTCCGTTGGGCCTGCCCTATATGTTCGGCGGCAAGGACGAGGAAAAGCTGCTGTCGCCCTGGTACGTTCTCGAAACCACCAAAAACTTCATCAAAGGCCAAAAGTACCTCTATGGCTTTGACTGCGCCGGCTTTACCAACTGGATCAACTTCCAGGCGGGCAAACCGCAGCACGGCAGCCTGGACCAGATGATCGAAAACCGCGGCCTGTACCGCAGGAATCAGTTGAAAGTCAAGGATATCCCGTTTGACAGCCTGTACCAGGCGCTGGAGGTCGGCGATTTTCTGGTGGCGAGCGCGGGCGGGCACCATATTATGATGTACATCGGCACGCTTTCGGATTACGGCTATACGGCGGAAGACGCGCCGGAGCTTGCAGAGTATCTCACCTATCCGCTGGTGGTGCACTGCGGCCTGTGCCCGCCTTACGCAGAGCGCTACCAGGCCTATATCGACGAAAACGGCCTGGATTGCAACACCACCGACGGCGGCGTGGCCGTCGCCATCGTCGGCGTGCCCGTAAGCGCCGCTCCGCATCACATCTATATGCAAAACTACGACCACTATTACTTCGACCTAAACGGCTATTTCCTGCGGATTTACGATATGGACGCGGTATCGGCATATGTGTGGTTTAGGATGGAGTAGGAACGATAGGGACGTTGCCCCCAATCCCCCAGAAAAGGGCTGTGCCCTTTTCAAACCCTTTAAAGACCGCGCAATGCGCGGTCTTTATAATCATTGATAGGTATTCGCATCCAGCCTGCTCAAAATGCCTGAGATGCGCGAAAACAAGGAAGGCAAACGGTTGAGCTTACTCGTTCGTAAGTGATGCCGTTTGCCCTCCGCAGTTGACAAAGCAGATTGAGCTTTATAAGCAGGCTGGATTATTCTACATCCTGCAATGCATCGTACCCTTCCTCGCCGGTGCGCACTTTGATGACGTTCTCCACGTCGTAGACGAAGATCTTGCCGTCGCCGATATGCCCGGTGTACAGGGCGGTTTTCGCCGCTTCGATCACGGTGCGCACAGGGATCTTGCAGACCACAAGCTCGACCTGGATCTTGGGCAGGAGGTTGGTCTCCATCTCAACGCCGCGGTAGTACTCAAGCCGCCCTTTCTGCATGCCGCAGCCGAGGACCTGGGTCACCGTCATTCCGGTTACGCCGATTCCGTCCATTGCGGCTTTGAGCGCCTCGAACTTCGATTGTTTGGTGATGATCACGACGTTGGTCATCTTCTTGCCGTCCGCTACCGTATCGTCGTAGGCAGCTTTCGATTTGGTCACCATCACAGGCACTGCCTTTTCCACGGGAACGGCTTCCTGCGGCAGGATGACTTCCTCGCCCAGCGGGATTTCGCCGCGGTTCATGGGCAGCATGAAGTCCGCGTAAGCGCTGACCAGGCCGTGTTCCTCGATATCCAGGCCGCGAATCTCCTCCGAAGCCGGAACGCGCAGGCCGACCGTATATTTAATCACAAGGAACGCGATGGTCATCGTCACGGCTACCCAGGCCGCGATGGACACAACGCCCAGCGCCTGAACGCCGAGGAGGTGGAACCCGCCGCCGTAGAACACGCCGCCGTCCACGGCGAAGAAGCCGACAAGCAGCGTTCCCAGCGCGCCGCAGATGCCGTGCACGGCAACCGCGCCGACCGGGTCGTCGATCTTTAAGACCTTGTCAAGCAGTTCTACGCCCAGCACCACAATGATGCCGGCGATGATGCCGATCAGGAATGCGCCCAGGGGGTTGACCGCCGCGCAGCCTGCCGTGATGGCAACCAGGCCGGCCAGCGCGCCGTTGAGCGTCATGGATACGTCGGGCTTTTTATAGCGGAACCACGTGAACAGCATGGTGGTACAGGCTGCCGCGGCCGCCGCGATGTTGGTGGTCATGAAGATCGAGCCGATAGCCGTCGTGTTCGCGCCGGTGGCCGACAGGGTGGAGCCGGGGTTGAATCCGAACCAGCCAAACCACAGGATGAACACGCCGAGGGCGCCCAGGGTGACGCTGTGGCCGAGGATAGCGCGGGGCTTTTTATCCTTGCCGTACTTGCCGATGCGGGGCCCGAGGATGATCGTGCCGACGAGACCGGCGATACCGCCGACCATGTGCACGACGGAGGAACCTGCGAAGTCGATGTAGCCCTTCTGGAAGAGCCAGCCGCCTTCGTTCCATACCCAGCCGCCGGAGATCGGGTAGATGACCGCTGAGATGATCAGAGAGTATAAACAATAGCTGACGAATTTGGTGCGTTCCGCCATCGCTCCGCTCACGATCGTAGCGGCGGTGGCTGCGAACACGGTCTGGAACATCAGGAATGAGAAGATACCGGGAGTCTCGGCGGACATGGATTTGACGAACAGGTCGATCGCGCCGATGAAGCCGTTGCTTTGACCAAACATCAGCGAGAAGCCGATAATCCAGTACACAACCGAGCCGATTGCGAAGTCCATGAGGTTTTTCATGATGATGTTGCCGGCGTTCTTCGCGCGGGTGAAGCCAGCCTCTACCATGGCAAAGCCTGCCTGCATAAAGAATACCAGCGCCGTGGCAATCAACAGCCATACGGTATCAACCGCCGAAACCAGCGAAGCGATATTCGTCGCCTGCGCCGCGACCTCGGCTGCAACATCCGTTGCAACGTCCGTAGCCAATGTTACGAGCAAATGCATTGTCTCTCCTCCTTGATTTCAAATATAAAAAACAAGCCTATCATGCACTCGTCTTTGAGTGATGACCTGCGGCGACGGGCATTGCCCATTGCCGCATGCATGACGGCTTGATTTTTATCGTTTGTGGATTGAGCCTTCACATCTTTGTGGGCTCAACGCGGATACCCTCCGCCGGTTTCACTTAATAGAACAGGATGTCCTGATAGGTGGGCAGCGGCCAGTACTTCTTGGCGACGATGGCTTCCAACGCGTCGCCATGCTTGCGGACCTCGTCCATGGCCGCAATGACGGTGTCATGCGAGTAGGCGGCCTGCTTGAGCAGGCCAAGCTCCTCGTCCTGCCCGGCGATGGCCTTGTCCAGCCCGTCAAGCGATTTGGACAGCGCGGTAATCTCTTTGCCCAGCTTTTCAAGCAGTGTTTTCTCGGCGTCCACCGAAACGGACGGCACGGCACTCTTCATGGCTTCAATTGTAAGAGCAACCTCCTTGCTGTAGGTAAGCGCCGCCGGAAGGATGAGCGTATGCGCCATGTTGGACATGCACATTGCTTCGATGTTGATGACTTTTACATACTTCTCCAGGCGGACTTCATAGCGGCCGTGCATTTCGGTTTCGGAGAATATGCCGTGCTTTTTGAAAAGCGCTACGTTTTTATCGGCAATATACTGCGGCGCTGCGTCTACCGTGGATTTCAGGTTCATCAGCCCGCGTTTTTCCGCTTCCACAACCCACGCGGGATCGTAGTTGTTGCCGTTGAACACGATACGCTTATGCTCTTTGAGCACACGGCGGATCAACGTATTCAAGGCTACGGTGAAGTCGGACGCGCCTTCCAGCTCGTCGGCGAACAGGCAAAGGCTTTCGGCGATCGCAGTGGTCAGCGTCGTGTTCGGGCCGGAGATGGACTGCGAGGAGCCGAGGCTTCTGAACTCGAATTTATTGCCGGTGAAGGCAAACGGCGAGGTGCGGTTGCGGTCGGTGTTGTCCTTGGGGAACGCGGGGAGCACGTCCACGCCAAGCAGCATGCTTTCGCGCTTGTGGCCGTTATACGCGCTCTCGCTGACGATGGAATCGATCACCGCGGTCAGCTCGTCGCCCAGGAAAACGGAAATGATGGCCGGCGGGGCCTCATTGGCGCCCAGGCGGTGATCGTTGCCGGCGAACGCGATGGAAACGCGCAATAGATCCTGGTATTTGTCCACGGCCTGGATGACCGCGGCGAGGAACAGCAGAAACTGCGCGTTTTCGTTGGGCGTATCGCCCGGATCCAGCAGGTTCACGCCGGTATCGGTGGACAGGGAATAGTTGTTGTGCTTGCCGGAGCCGTTGATGCCGGCGAAGGGCTTCTCGTGCAGAAGGCAGGTCAGGCCGTGCTTGTCGGCGACGCGCTTCATCACTTCCATGGCAAGCTGGTTGTGGTCGGCCACGACGTTGACGGTAGAGAACACCGGCGCCATCTCATGCTGCGCGGGCGCCACTTCGTTATGCTCGGTTTTGGAGTATACACCCAGCTTCCAAAGCTCTTCGTTCATTTCCTTCATAAACGCGGACACGCGGGAGCGGATCGCGCCGAAGTAATGGTCATCAAGCTCCTGGCCTTTGGACGGTGGCGCGCCGAACAGCGTGCGACCGGTGGTGATCAGATCGGGGCGCTTTCTGAAGTCCGCTTTGTCGATCAGGAAGTATTCCTGTTCGGGGCCCGCGGTGGGGAATACGCGCTTTACATCTTCGTTGCCGAAGAACTTCAGCACCCGCAGGGCTTGCTTGTTGAGCGCCTGCATGGCGCGCAGCAGGGGGGTCTTCTTATCCAGCGCTTCGCCGCCGTAGCTGCAAAACGCCGTGGGGATACACAGGCTGCCGTCCTTGATGAACGCGTAGCTGGTGGGATCCCACGCGGTATAGCCGCGGGCTTCAAACGTAGCGCGGATACCGCCGCTGGGGAACGAACTTGCGTCCGGCTCGCCCTGCACAAGCTCCTTGCCGGAGAATTCCAGGATTACGCTGCCGTCTCCCCTGGGCTTGATGAACGAATCATGCTTCTCGGCGGTGATGCCGGTCATCGGCTGGAACCAATGGGTGTAATGGGTAGCGCCCAGTTCCAGCGCCCAGTCTTTCATCGCGTTGGCGACGACGCCCGCGATTTCCGGATCAAGCGATTGCCCGCCTTCGATCGTGCGCTTGAGGGCTTTGTAGGTTTCTTTGGGGAGACGCTTTTGCATGACCGCATCGTTGAATACGTTTTCCCCGAACCGTTCGCATGAATTCATAACGTAGCGATACCTCCTGCATATGATGGATTGCAGCTTCCGCTGCAGAGTATAGACAAAAACGACACCTGTGGACACGGTGAATAGTCCTCAGCGCCGTTGCTGTATACTGCGGAGTATACCTTACAGGCCGCAGGGTGTCAAGAAAAATGTTGTTCTTCGCTTGTTCTTTCCCTGCTCCAAACAGCGCTGAATCAATCCGCAGGATCCGCTGCGATCTGCGGCAGATTGACGTAGGGCAGGAACAGAAGCCCGCCCTTGATGACCGCCTGCGACAAAAGCGATTGCAGCTCTTCGGGCGGCATCTGCGCGAGGCTTACCGCCTGCGCCGCCTCAAACGCCTCGGGCGTCCACTGGCCTGTGGTAACTCCCGATAACTTGATGCTGACGGTTTGCGCCATATCGTCGCCGGATACCGTCAGCGTGATATCGGTATTCGTGGGCGAATTCTTCGCCGCGAGGCTGGCAAACTTCATATCCAGCGCAAGATCCGTCTTGGTGAACACGGCGTACTGCGAAGCGTCCTGCGCTGCGGGGACCTCCGCGGGTGCCACGGAAAGCCTGACGGTCTGGTACTGCGTTTCGTATCCCCGCAGGTCCTTCGTCGTTTGAATCAGGATGCTCAGATCGAAAACCGCCCAGTAGACCGGGGGGTTGACGCCGTTTTCCTTCGCAGCTTCACGCAGGATCGTGCCCTGGTATACGGTGGTGCCGTTCATCGTTTCATAGGTGCGGAAGTTCACTTCCAGGTAGCCGTCCGCGCTCATGAGACTCAGGGCGTTTTCATACGGCATGTCCTCTCCGCCCTGCGTAGAGGTGTAGGTAAGCGTCGCCGCGCCCGATACGCTGTCGTACAGCGGCATCACGACCGACAGCTCGACGGTTTCGCCAAGCAAGCTCATCACCCGGTGTATTGTCAGCTCGTCTTCCACGGGAAGCTCGTCCACCGCATAAAAGTAATAGGGCTGCAGCTCGGGATCCAGGTACAGCGCGGCCTGTTCTTCCGGCATGACGGCCGTGAGGTTATTGAGGAGCGCCTCGTCGTTCATCAGATCGACAATCATCTGCTTGAGCTGGGATTTCACCGCGGCCGCGGGGATGCGGTACGAAATCTCCATGCCGGACGTACCGTCGTCCAAAACGGTCATCTGCACACCTTCGCGGTAGCCTTCCAGCCAGAAATCGATCTTGGTCAGGTAATCTTGCGTCGCGGCGGTCATGCTGTCCGTGTTCGCGCCGGGCAGATAGTACGCTATACCGGTGAAAAACGAGAGCGTGCCCGGCATCAGGCCGCCTGCCTGCGTCAGTTCCGAGGCGGCGGGCAGCGCGTCCTGCACACCGATGTTATCAAGCAAAAGATCCGTGATGTCGCCGTCCAGCAGATACCAGCCGTCTTTGAGCAGGCTCGACCGCATATACACAGCCCCGTCCCGCAGTGAGAACTCCGCGCTTCCCTCCTGGTAATCGCTGCCGTCCAGTGAAAGCGTCAGGCGAGATTCCTGGGATACGGCTTCGTCGCCGCCCGGCTTGATATAGGTTACATCGAACACCAGCGGCGTAATAGTGGAAAACGCTTCGCTCTCGCGCCCTTCCACCGCGTCCGCGGTGATCGTCAGCGTGCCCTGAAAGCCGCTGCCGTAACTGAGTTGCTTTATCAGCTTTTCGTCCATCGTATAGGAAACGTCGTCCGCCGTCTGCGCGGCGGCGCCGGTGCACAAAAGCATTACCAGCCCCAGAGCCGCGATGCGAAAAACCATTCGTTTCATGCTTGCCCTCCCAGCGGCACGCCGCTTAGCCGTTCAAATCACATCCGATGAAATTACGCCCGGTATTTTCACACGCCTTGAGCACCGAGAACGAACCCGCCGCGGGATCCAGTATCAGATCGCCGGGATTTGACACCGCCTCAATCAACGCGGATTGCAGGCCGACCGGTTTGGGATGTACGCCGGCTTCCGCCTTAGCGCGCTCCTCCCAGACGTCGCGGATGTCATGCGCCTTCCATACGCCCTTTGCCTGCTGCGGCGGGCGCTGGAGCACCACCAGGTATTCGCAGATCCGGCGGGTGCGGTACCCCATGCCCATGCGCCCCTTGTGCCAGGTGATCATATCGACGGTCATCAGCGCGGTTTCGCAAAACCAGTGCGAAAACCCCGAGCACAGATGAAACTTGTCCATCCACAAAAACAAGTGCCCGTTATCGATCAGTACCCGGTCGAGCTCGCGGATGAACTCGCGTATCGTCTCTTCCGTCATCTGCGAAAGCGAGCAGCGCGCCTTGCCGCGCTTTATGCCCTCGTTTCCGTAGCGGAGCTTATCCAGGATTCCCCTATACTGCGGATCGAAAAACGCGGCGGTCACGCAGCGGTCCGGCAGCATACGCAGCAGTTGAAGCCCGTCCATGGCCAGCCTTTTGTTGAGCGCAAGGCCGGCAGGAAGTTCCACCGCAGGCGAGGATACGCTGCGCCCGGACGAAAACACCGCGCGCGTCCGCCGTGCGGCTGCCGCCTTGCCTTCTTCGATCGTTGCGCCCAATGCCGCATCCACTCCTTAGGAATTTTACTCCATTTCCATCCGCTTGTCCACAGAAAGCGCTATTCCAGTATCGCCAGGAAAACGGCGTAATCCATCTCCGTCATACCGTCCGAAAGCAGCTCCCTGTCCTCCGCAGGCAGATTCAGTATCGCGGTGATCAGGTTGCCCGCCAGGCGCTGCGCGGCTTCGTTCATCAGGCTCCGGTGCACCCTGCGCGCCGTGGTATCCATGTTGATGGTGATCATTTCCAACGGGATCTCATAGTCGTACAACCCAAGCGGCGGCGTGCCGACCAAAAACTCCGGCTGGACGGCCTGCGATTCTTCCACCGTTTCCGTCGGCGTCTGCGCCGCCTCCCCCGCGGCGGAGGGATCGGCGGGCAGGATGGAGATCTCCACCAACGTCGATTCGCTTTGCGCGTTGTCCGAAACAGCGACCGAAGCCTGAACGAAGCTTAGCTCCAGCTCCGTGGTGACTGTATCGTTCTTTATTTGCCGGTATGTGGCCGTGCCGGTCAGCTCCGCGGCGGAATCCGCCTGCGGAAGCGAAAGATCGACGGAGACCCCGGTCGTGATCTCGTCCAGATCGTCTCCGTTGTATGTGCCGCTTGTCACGCGCGTTACGCTTCCGCTGCAGGTTTTAATCTCGCCGGTCCCGACGGCCAGATCCAGCGTCAGCGTGCTCAACTCGTTCATGCCACCGCGCCGCAGATTGGCTGTCGTTTCGCATTCCAGCGCAAAGCCGTCCTGATTCCCGGTGCGGGTGAGGATGGCGTCGATATTGCGCGTATCCCGCCTGCCCTCCTCCCGCGATACCTGATAAAGAAAGGTTTGGGTTACGTCGTCGGGCGTAAAGGACCACTGCCACTTCAGCGACCGCCTGTCGCCGTCCGGATAGACGATCGTGCCTCTGATGTACACGCTGATGTCTTCCCCGTCGGCGTTTTGATACAGCGCGACGGTGAACCCGCGCGCAAAGGTGACCCGCGAAAGCTCCTCGCGGTATTCCGCATCCATGCCGCAGGAAATGAGGGCGCGAAGTTCCGAAAGCAGCTCCGTGCTCTGCCCGGTCGTCAGCTTCGCGACGTAGCTGATGCGCCCCCTGCCGATGTTTTCGATTGAATAGCTGACCGTGTTCTTCTCGGTGAGCGGAACGGTCTTGTCGATCAAGTCGCGGTAACAGCCCCTAATCTCATCCACGGCCGCCAGCATATCGAACGCCTCTTCCACGTCGGATGTGTTGGGGTCCAGGCTTTCCTCGTCTATAACGGGTTCTTCCTCGGAGGACGCAAGCAGCGTATCCATCGGCGAGGCCTGCGTGGAAAACAGCATGCGGTTTTTCAGCAGCGAGGTCTGCAGCAGGTAAGCGCCGCCGGAGTACTGCTCCGTTACTTCAAAAAGGGTATCGCCGCCCAGCAGCAGCTCAAATGCCGCCAAAGCATCCCCTGCGTTGTTTTCGAGCAATACGTTCAGCTGCAGGTGCTTAAGTATGCGGTTGATCAGGTCCAGCCTGATATCGTCAAACGGCATCAGCGTTTTCGCGGTCAGATTGACGGACATACGCACCGCGTCCGGCCCGTCAAGCAATGGGGATAGCACTTCATCAAGCGAAGCGATCGAGGCGGAAGCGCCGGCCATGATGCATAGCAGCAGGCAGAGGATGATAACCAGACAGTTGCGTTTCATTGGGCCTCCTTCGTCAGTACGATAAGAATTCTGTAGCTAGAATGGAAAATATCTCACTTCACAGCCTAGCCCAGCCTGTTCAAAAAGCCTGAGATGCTAGGAAGCAAGGGTGAAAGGGGTTGAGCTTACTCGTTCGTAAGTGATGCCCCTTGAGATCCCGAAGCTGATACCGCAGATCGGGGTTTCTGGGCAGGCTGGAGTACGGTACGGAGCAGTTCTTTCTGCCCCAGCGTGGTGGTAACAGCGTGCAGCCGCCTGCGGATCTCCGCCGCGCCGGGCAACCCGCGGATATAATGCCCGATGTGCGTGCGCATCTGGAGCATCGCGATCCGCTCTCCCTTGAAGGCGGCCAGGCGGTCGATGTGTTCCTCAATGGTCGCCAGGCGTTCCGCGTTGTCCGGCTTGCGGATCTCTTTGCCGTGTATGGCGTCGCTGATCTCCCGGAACAGCCAGGGATTGCCCATCGCGCCGCGCCCGATCAGGATGCCGTCGCAGCCTGTTTCCTTCAGCGCGCTTATCGCGTCCTCCGCCGTGAAGATATCGCCGTTGAAGAGCACGGGGATGCTTACCTTGCGTTTGATCTCGGCGACCGCATACAGATCCGCCCGCCCCGCGAACATCTGCTCCCGCGTCCGGCCGTGGATGCACACCCACCGAAGCCCGATATCCTCGGCAGCCTTCGCAAGTGCACAGGCGTTGAGGGTATCGTCGTCGTAACCCAGCCGCATCTTCACCGTCACCGGCAGCGCCGTGCCCGCTTTGACAGCCTCCATGACGCGGACGGCGATATCGGGCCGTTTCAACAGCGCGCTTCCCTCGCCGGTCGAGGTCACTTTACGGGCGGGGCAGCCCATGTTGATGTCGACGCTTGCAAAGCAGCGCATCTCCGTCGCCCGCGCCGCGGCTTCCTCAAGCACCTTCGGGTCTTTCCCAAACAGTTGGATCGCGGTGTTTGTTTCCTCCGGCGCAAGCGACAGCAGTCGCTGATACACCGGGTTGTCGTCCTTTGCATACATCCAGCCGACCGCGCTGATCATCTCGGTGCAGGCGTAGTTGGCGCCCATGCGGTAGCACAGCGCGCGCATCACGCGGTCCGAAAGCCCCGCCATCGGCGCGGCGCCGACGATGAGTTTATCCATTTACCGCCTGCGGGAACACGGCGACGCGGCCCACGGTATCCTGATACGGCAAAAGGGTCAGCTCGTACGCGTCCCCCATATGCAGCCCCTGCGGCGGCGAAGGGATACGCCCGTTTTTCACCGTCCAGCTCGGGGCGACGCAGGCGTCGATACGCACGCTGGGTTTGCCTCCGTCAAGCGTCACGGCGGGCTTGGCCTTCTCGTCCAGCGCGTACTGCCACGCGGCGTCGGCCTCGGGCAGCGGCAGCGCCATGAGCATCGCGCGGTAATACACGCTCACGCTGCCGCGATGGCCGGCCTTCATATACGGCTTGCAGTTCAAATCCAGCGTGATCCGGTCGCCGGTCCTGAACGTGCGCTTGATTTGGTGCATCATGCCGCATTCCACGATTTGCGGTTTCTCCCCGCTGACCGTGATCCGCGCGCTGTCGGCGTAGCTTGGCACGCGCAGCGATAGCGTGAAGAGCACCGGCTGCTTGGCCTCGACTTTAAAGCTTATATTGCCGTCCGCCTCCGTACCGGCGGCGACGCGCACAGGCACGCCGTTCATCCTTGTCAGGCATACGCTGTCGTAAGGCAGCAGCATCGCAAGCTCTCCTTCGCCCTTCACCATCCAAACGGAGCGGCGCACGGCTGCGATTCCCCGCAGCAGGGCACCGACGTCGGCGCGGGACGGGGGTTCGGCCTCGTAGGTCGGCTCGTTTGCTTCGCGGTCGACCGCCTGTTTCAAGTATACTTTATCCTTGGCAAAGAGGTTTGCAAACGCGTTTTCCACGATAATCTCCATACGTTCCACCACGGCGAATTCCCCGCCCGCGGACAGCAGGTCGTGCAGGGCTTCCAGCATCGCGCACACCGACGGCAAGTCCGTCGAGGCGGAAGGCTCGCGGCCCGCCAGATAGGGCTCGGCGGTATACATGCCGTTTGGCATGCCGTGGAAGCGCTCCAGGGAATTGAGCCCCGCACCGGACGCCCCTGCGTCCCGGGCGGAGCCGGAATACATGGCAAACAAAGCGGTCAGCGCCAGCGCGTCCGCGATCGTCTTCCCCGTACCCAGCATCTTCATACGGCGGAAGTATTTGGAGGTGTCGTCCACCGCGTCGTCGGGCACCGGTTCGGGGGTGAAGGCCTTGAGAAACGGAAAGGAATGGAACAGCCCCGAAACGTCCGGCACCTGAGCGCGGATCGACGCCATGACGTCCAGCAGAAAAGCCTTGCCCGTGCGCCGGTACAGCTCCTGCGCACAGCGCATGCTGTCGGCAGCGACCGGCATCAACGCATATTCGTCGATTTCGGGCAGTGTTTCTTCGAAAGTCTTCATCGCCTGCAGACAACTCAGCAGTGCGTCTTTATCCTTTTCCGCCACGGCGGTCATCACGGCGGCGCGCATCGCCGGCACAAACTCCGCAAGGCTGCCCGGCAGCGCGGCAGCCATATCCTTTACGGCGGGAATCGGCGGCAGATCCGTATACTCGCCCAGCTTGGAGGCGAGCACGGCGTCCAGCGGCAGGACGGTATCCGGGTTCGTCAGCCCGAGAACCCTGTCCGTCAGCCCGCGCAGGCCGCCTTCCACGTGCACCGCGCCGTCCGGCAGCGCGGCATACGCCGGATCGACCAGCGGCGGGCGGCAATACTGTTGATAAGTTGGCATCGGGCGTTATCCTCACGATTTTATAGGTTCGCTTCTAGATTATTATACGTTGTTTTCCGGGTGCGTCAAGACAACGAAAGCGAGTGTGTGCGCTGTAGGCACTTGCACAAAGGGCAAAGCGGGCTGGAGTTTGCGATTTTACAGAGCATGGCGACTGAACGAAGGAGCCATGCGGCAATAAAAATCAACCAACCTAGAAATGATTAATCATTATACGACCGACGATTGACACATGCTATAGAAAATGCTAATCTTTTTTTCTGTGGTAAGGCGGCCAAACGATCGCATGGCTTGCCATGAGGAAAGTCCGAGCATCGCAGGGCAGGGTGCCGGTTAACGGCCGGTGAAGGC
>JAFGGL010000061.1 GCA_016930575.1 Clostridiales bacterium
AGCATGCGGTAGTAGCTCAGTGGTAGAGTGCCACCTTGCCAAGGTGGATGTCGCGAGTCCGAATCTCGTCTACCGCTCCACTTTTTTCTTTGCCACGGCTTGATACAGCCGGAACTCGTTTTTTGCGGGTGTAGCTCAATGGCAGAGCTCTAGCCTTCCAAGCTGGCCATGTGGGTTCGATTCCCATCACCCGCTCCAACGTCGTCGCGGACTGCGCTCAGTTCGCGACGACGTTTTCCTTTACAAGGAAACGTCATCTCGCACACCGCTCCGTCGCTCCTCCGTTCGCTTCAAGACAGGTCTTGAAGCGGGTGGACGGGAGCACGAGGGACGAAATACGGGAGACGGGAGTACGGCTGTGCGGCATGACACGTGCTTACTTTGGTTGCAAACATCGAAACAGGCAGAGCCACTGGACGTACAATAGAACGCTGTTTTCATCATCCGGTGCGCGGCCTGTGTGTTTGAGGGCTTGCGATATTTGTTTATTTGTCAGAAGACGATTGCTGCCGTGCAATCCGTATCGGAGGCCGTGCCGGATGAAGCGTTCGTAGCGTTTCCACTGTGATGGCGGGATATCCGCTGGCTGCTTTAAGAAGAAGTGGACGAGCACGGTATCCACCGGCGGGCTCGGGTGAAAATCCTCCCGGCGGAAATAGTACGCGATTCGCATATTCCATTTCGGTTTGAGCAGCAGGGACAGCAGGGTTTCACGCGGACTTCCGAGGCAGTACTTCGCCGCGCCTTTGTCCATGACAAGCCACATCTCTAACGGCGGATTGCAGGCGCTTGAGAGTTTGCGGATGATCTGCGCCGTGATGGAAAAGGGGATATTGGCAAATACCTTGTATGGTTTATTCCTCGGCGGCGCGGATTTCAGAAAATCGCCGCAGCGCAGACTGATATTGGAATACGCCTGCAGCCTGCGCCGTGCCTGCCGGTACAGCTTTGGATCGATTTCGATGGTATAAAGCGTTTTACATCTTCCGGCCAGTACGCCGGCCAGATGCCCTTTGCCGGTGCCGATTTCAAGCACCGCGTCGTTTTGGTTGATCGTGCTGAGGGAAACGATACGTGAGAGTAAACGTCCGTTTGTGAGAAAATGCTGCGATTTCGGACGCGCATCAACGCTGCCTTTTTGATTGTACGGCATATTGGGATACCTCCTGCTCTTTATTGCGTATGAAATGCAGCAATAAAAAAGCAGGCTCCTGCGGATACAGGCATGCCGGCGGTTACGATTGTATGCAGACTAAAACAGGACATTCACGCGTTTATTTATACTGCAACGGGTATCGCTTGCGCACAACAATGAAGCCTGCCATCCGTCGGCAGGGGATGCTCCCTTATTGCTGTTATTTGCGCAAACGTATTGTACCCACTGGCGATCCTCCGTAAAGTTCGGTCTATTACATCGGTTGCAGTATACAGCAGAATGCGCGATCCGGCAACCCGGCCCGCGCGTCACTCCATATGAAAGACCTCTTCAATGTCTTTGCATACGGGGGAGTTGTCGGGATTCGTATCCATGATGTCCGCCATCATCGCCCACCATTTCTGAACGGTCGGGTTGGTTGGCAGTTCATCGGCGCTGTTGCATTCTTTCACCTTTTGCACGGCGAACAACACGTTCGTGTCCGGGTCCAGGAAGATGGAATAATCGTATACGCCGGCGTCTTGCAGCGCCTTCACGAGTTCCGGCCAGATCGCGTCGTGCCGCTTTTTATACTCCGCCTCACAGTCGGGCTTGAGTTTCATGGTAAAGGCTACTCGTTTCATTTGGCGGCGCTCCTTCCTTCATGAAATGAACCGTTGATTGTATAACCTATGTTAAGAAAACGCTTCGGGGTTAAGGGGCAGCAGGTCGTCCGGCACAAAGAGGCCGTCCTTGCGCACCAGCGTATCGTCCAGCCAGATCTCGCCGCCGCCGTATCCGGGGCGCTGGATGCTCACGATATCCCAGTGGATGGCCGATTTGTTGCCGTTCGGGGCGTCGTCGTAGCTGTTGCCCGGGGTGAAGTGGAAGGAGCCGGCGATCTTCTCGTCAAAGAGCGTGTCGCGGATCGGGACGGTGACGAACGGGTTCACGCCGAAGGCAAACTCCCCGATGTAGCGCGCGCCCTCGTCGGTGTCCAGGATCTTGTTCAGGCCTTCGGTGTCGCTGCAGGATGCTTCCACGATCTTTCCGTCCTTAAAGGTGAAGCGGATATCGGTATACACCTTGCCCATGTACAAGCTGTCGGTGTTGTAGCGCAGGGTGCCGTTGACGGAGGTTCTCACCGGCGCGGTATATACCTCGCCGTCGGGGATGTTCAGCTTGCCGTCGCAGATGACGGTGGGGATATCCTTGATGGAAAAAGTCAAATCGGTGTCCGGGCCCAGGATATGCACCTTGCCGGTCTTGTCCATGCGCGCCTTGAGCGCTTCCATCGCCTTGCCGAGTTTGGAATAATCCATGTTGCAGACGTTGAAATAATAATCCTCGAACGCTTCCGTGCTCATCTGCGCGCTCTGCGCCATGGCGTGGTTGGGATAGCGCAGCACGCACCAGCGCGTGTCCGGCACGCGGATCTGCCCGTGCACGGGATCAGAATACTCCTTGTTGTATCTTTTCATCTGTTCCGCGTCCACGGCGGAAAGCTCGTAGGTGTTGTCGTAGGCGCGGACGCCGATATAGGCCTGCATCTGCCGCATCAGCGCCGAATCGTTGGCCGCTTCCACCTGGTATTGCTGCGTGGTCGCGCCCTGCATCATCCTGCGGCGCACCTGCATATCGCGGTGGCGGACGAACGGAACGCCGCCGGCCAAATAGACCGCGTCCAGCAGCGCCAGGGCGATCTCCGGCTGGCTGCCGAACAGTTCGATGAGTATCTTGTCGCCGGGTTTGAGTTCGCAGGAGTAGTTGACGAGCTGATCAGCGAGTTTCTGTAAGCGCGGGTCTTTCATGATCTGGTTCTCCTTTTTTGTCGAATAGTTTCCGTAATCGTTTCGCCGCCGGATGCTCAAGCCCGTAGGTGAACGCCATGGCCGTGAGGATGGACAGCGAATAGCATATCAGCGTATAGACGATCTGCATGTTGAAGTCGAAGTGCAGTGTATCGGGGAAGAAAGGCCGGATGAATTTTGAGGTAAGCACCTGGTGCCAGATGTACAAGTTCAGCGAGATGACCGACAGGAAGCGCATCAGCCTGTTGTCCAGCAGCTTTTGCAATACCCGCGGCAGAAATGAGGCGGAAAGCATCGCCGCAAGTATCGTGACGGCCAGCGGCAGCCGCACGATCCACTGCGACCGGTGCAGCGCTCCCATGCTGTTTGCGCCGAAGGAGGATTGAAAACGGAAGATGCGCCCCAGCACCAACAGCGAAAGGATAAACAGCGGCACGGACAGCGCGGCGACCCAGGTCTTCACGGGTTTTGATTCCGTCCATCTTCGCAGCCGGATATACAGTATCGCGCCTAACATCCCCAGCGCGTAAACGTCCAGGAAGGACGGCAGCTGGTTGACGAGCATGATCAGATCGCTTTGCGTGAACCCCAGGGCGGCACGGAAGACGAGCCCGGCCGCCGCCATGAGCGACAGCGTGAGCGCCGGTTTCCTGCGCATGAACCGGACGATCAGCGGGAAAAGCAGGTAGAACTGCACCTCGATACCGATGGTCCACAACACGCTGTTGAGCGGGGTATACAGGTAGGTATTCCGAAAGAACGTGAACGTGAACGTCAGATGGGTAAACACATCCGCGATCCCCCGGCCCGCGCTCATGTACGCGCCGCCGTTGAGTGCAAACACCAGCAGGATCAACACCGACGCGAGATAGGAGGGCACGATGCGTATGAAGCGCTTTTGGTAGAAGGTTTTGGTTTCAGGGACGGGGGTACCGTACGCCGCCGCCTGCGCGTGGGGGAGGTAGAGCAGAAACCCGCTCAGCAGCAGCAAGCCGTCCACGAACAGGTAACCGGAGCGCGTGAGGAAATCGAAGCTGACGGTCAATCCCGCGACGCTGATCTGCTGGGCCAGCCAGCCCTGCTGCCAGATATGATAATTGCACACAGAAAGCACCATCAGCGCCCGGAACCCGTACAGGACGCCGACGGTCAGTTTTTCATTGCTGCGCGCCTGTGCCATCCCGGTCCCCGCCTTCTTGCGCGCGCGTGAAGGTATAGGTGGTTTCCTGGTCTCCGATCGGCGAAAGCGTGAGTTGCGCATCGGTCAGGGCGTCCAGCGTATAAGCCGCGGAAAGCTTGCCGGGCGTGTCGCCAGTGAGCAGCGTTTGCCCTTCCACGTTGAACCAGCCCGTTTCATCGAGCAGGGCATAGGCGTTGTTTTCCGAGAATTCGGCAATCCCGTCGTCGTTTTCCCAGGTACCCAGCAGCATTTCATAATAGGTCGCGCTCAGGTAGTCTTTGGCTCCGGCATGGCCGCCGAGCGTCAGGAAGAGTTCGGCTGCGGCCTGCAGCTCGCCCGTCTGCTTCAGCCGCAACGCTTCGGAGAGGATGAAATCGCCCACAAGCTGCCTGGCGACCGTGCCGTCCGGCAGCGTATTAAGAAGCGCGACTGCCGATTCGGTATCGCCGGAGGATTTCAGACCGAGCCCCCAGTGGTAAATCGCTTGCTCCAGTTTCGCGTCGCTGTCCTCATACGCGCTGAGCCGGGCAAAGGCCTGGATCGCACCGGGGTAATCCTCCGCGTCCATCGCCGCGGAGCCGATATCGTAGCGGACGGCATCAAGCCGGTCTGCGCTGTCTGCATACTCCCCGAGCGCCGTAAACAGCGCGGCGGCTTGCTCCGTATCTCCCGCGGCGAGTGCCGCCTCGGCCTGCGCGTATTGCGCTGCGTGGATCATGTCCGCGCTGTCGCGATAATCCAGGATCGCCGTAAACAGCGTGATCGCCGTGTCGTATTCGCCGGAATCGAAGGAGGCCTGCGCCTGTTCGTAGCGCGCCTGATCGGCCATGTCCGCGCTGTCGGAATAGTCATGAAGCTCCGTAAACAGGGCGATGGCCGTATCGAAGTCCATGGCGTTGAGCGTTTTAACGGCGATGTTATACCGCGACTGCAGCGCCATCTCCGCGCTGTCCTCATAGTCGTCAAGCGATTCAAACAACAGCGCGGCCTGTTCATAATCATCCGCGTCAAACGCGGCCTGCGCCTGGCTGTAGCGCGCCTTTTTGGCCATCTGTGCGCTGTCTGAATACTCGTCCAGCGCAAGGAATTGATAGACCGCCTGCGCATACTCCCCGGCTTCATATGCTGCTGTTGCCAGCAGGTATTTCGATTGGCTGTATTTCTCTTGGCTGTCCTCGTAATCGCCGAGTTCCGCGTACAGCCCGCTTGCCGTTTGATACTCCTCGGCGTCAAACGCGGCCACGGCCTCGCCGTAGCGGATGGCGAGGATACGCTGCGCGGCGTCCGAATAATCGCCCGCCAGGGCAAACTGCTTAACGGCCGTTTCGGTGTCATTCTGCGCCAGGGCGACTTCGGCCTGCTGATAGTAATAGGCCTTCACCTTCTGTGCGGCTTCTCCGTGCAGGGGGATGGTTTCGTACAGGGCGACGGCTGCCTCCATATTGCCGAGTTGCTCTTCGATCAGGCCCTGCTGGTATACGCTCTCCCAGTACCGCGTTTCCGAATCGAGGTAGGGGATGACGCTTTGGAACAGCTCCGCGGCTTTGCCGAATTCCTGATGATCGTAGTGTTCGGCCGCCAGAAAATACAAACTGACGTTAGCGCGGTACTGCGCGTCCTCGTAATCCCCGGCCTTCAGGAACAGCACGCCCGCTTCCTCGTAGCTGCCTTCCTCCTGCTTATTAAGGCCCCAGAGATAGTAGGTCTCCTGCAGCTGAAGCGCCACGTCCAGCGTATCCCGTACGGCTTCGAATTTCTGCGCCGCCAGCTCGTACGCGCCCGCGGAAAAGGCGTTGAGCCCGATCCGGTAGTCGCATACGGCGACCTGATCCGCGGAATCCCGGTAATCGCCGAGATCCGTAAACAGCAGCCGCGCCTCATCCGCCTTCCCACTGTCAAACAGTTTCAGCGCCTGCTGATACAGGCTTTCCTGCCGCATAGAATCGCTGTCCTGATAGCCGGAAAGCGCGGCGAACTGCCCGGCGGCCAGTTCGTAGCTGCCGCCGGAGAAGGAATTCTGCGCAATGGTATACTTCGCCAGCAGGTACTTGTCTCCGCTGTCCTTATAATCAGCAAGGCTCAGGTACAGCGCGGCGGCATCGTCCAGCATATCTTCGCCAAATAAACTACCCGCCTTGCGGTAATCGCATTCCTGCACCAGCGACTGCGAATCGCGGTAATCGTCCAGGCTCACGAAAGCGGCGCGGGCGGCGTCGTAGTCGCCTTCTGCGAGCAGGGTGCTTGCCTGATAGTAGCGGTATGCGGGCAGGCCCCAGAATATCACGCCGGCAGCGATGCCGGCGCAGAGTATCACCGTTAGGATTGTGCCCCAAAGTATGCGCCGCTTTCTTGCGGCTTTCCGGCGGATGGTTTCCTGCTGCTCGGATATACGGCCGGCCTCTTCGCGCGCCGACTGCGCGACGGTATTGAGTTTTTGCTCGTGCGCGGCAATGAGGTTGTCCACGTTTTCGGGCGTGCAGGCGGCAAACACAGTTTCGCGGCCGCGCCTGCAGCGGCAGCAGCGGTCGGATTTCAAATCGTTGGCGCGTCCGCACACGCAGAGCCATACCTGCTCCTGCAGCTGCGGGTAGCCTACGGCGTCCTCCCCGGCGACAAAGCGAAGCTGGTCCAGCTTCCGCCCGCCGGGCAGGGCGTTGGGTTCATACTCCACCACGGGCGCGTTGCCGCGGCGCCACACGGTCGCGTCGGCGAACCAGACCTTTTCGATCACCAGATCGACGCTCAACACGTTGCCCCATTCCGTCGGCAGCATGGAGACCGTAAACGGAAGACCGGGCGGCGCGTCGTCTACGGGCAGGCGGTCCGTCTGCTTGAGAAGGACAAAATCCTTGGCGCCATAGCTGGTCAGGGTGATCTGCACGGAAACCACGTGCTTCAAGCTGATATTATTCAGCACAAAGCTGCATTGCTTGGTATGCTCGTCGGGTAAAGTGTATTTCCACAGCTCTACCGGACAAGTCAGGTCAATTTTCACGCTTATTCCTCCAGGTCGTATTTGCGGCGAAGCGTTTGATTGTATGGAAATTGCAGTTTGCAGGTCACAGACTATTTTACACCAGCGAGGCCGTTCTGTATAGTGCCCTATGCGCCCGCGTCGGATTTATGATATACTGCTGAAGGCCAGCCGACGAAAGGACCTGAACCATGATCCTGATTTCCGTAGAAAACGTAAAAAAGAGTTTCGGCATCGACGAAGTGCTTCGCGATGTGACGTTTTCCGTGCAAAAAGGCGAAAAGATGGGGCTGGTCGGCGCCAACGGCAGCGGCAAGACCACGCTGATGCGCATCCTCACCGGCGAGGAGACCGCCGACCAGGGCGCGGTGCACATGAACAGGGGCCTGAAACTCGGCTACCTTGCGCAGACCGGCGATATCGCGCTGGAGGACACGGTGTGGCAGGCGATGCTGCGCGTGTTTGAGCGCGTGATCGCGCTTGAAACCCGCATGAAGGACACGGAGAAACGGATGGCCGAAAACCGCGACGAGAAAACAGCGCTGCGCCTGTCGGACGAGTACTACAAAATGACCGAGGAGTTTAACAGGCTCGAGGGCTACGCCTACGAGGGCGAGATCACCGGCAAGCTGACGGGTCTTGGCATCAGCCGGCTGATGTTCGGCCGCAAGGTGAAGACCCTGTCGGGTGGCGAGCGCACGCGGCTTTCGCTGGCGAAATTGCTGCTGCAGAAGCCCGAAGCGCTGCTGATGGACGAACCGACCAATCACCTGGATTTGAACGCCATCGAATGGCTGCAAAACTACCTGAGCGAATACAAGGGCACGCTGTTGCTCATCAGCCACGACCGCTATTTCCTCGACCACATCTGCGGCACGATGGGGGAGATTTTAGGCGGACGGCTGTATAAATACACGGGCAACTATACCGAATACATGGAAAAGCGGGCCGCGGATTTCGAGGCGCGGACCAAGGCGTACAACCTGCAGCAAAAGCTGATCGAGCGCGAACAGGCAATCATCGCGCGCTACCGCCGCTTCAACCGCGAGAAATCCATCCGCGCCGCTGAATCCAGGCAGAAGAGGCTGGATAAGATCGAGAGGCTGGAAAAACCAAAGGAAGAGAAGCAACTGCGCTTCAGCTTCGACGCGCGCCGCCGCATGGGCAACGACGCGCTGGAAGTGAAGGGGCTTTCCAAGAGCTACGGCGGTAAGGCTGTGTTCAAAGACGTCAGTTTCAATCTGCGCGCGGGCGACCGCGTGGCGCTGATCGGCAAGAACGGCGTGGGGAAGACCACGCTGTTCAAAATCCTCAACCGCAGGGAGACGCCAGACGCGGGGACGGTGCGCTTCGGCGTGAACGTCGATATCGGCTATTACGACCAGCACCAGCAGCATCTCAGGGAAAGCAACACGGTGCTAAACGAGGTCTGGACCGCGTTTCCGGCGATGGAGCAGAGCCGCGTGCGCACGGCGCTGGGGCAGTTCCTGTTCACGGGCGACGACGTATTCGCAAAAATCGCGACCTTGTCGGGCGGCGAGCGCGGGCGCGTGGCGCTGACCAAGCTGATGCTGCGCAAGGATAATTTCCTGCTTTTGGACGAACCGACCAACCACCTGGACATGGACAGCTGCGAGGTGCTGGAGGACGCGCTTTCGGACTTCCCGGGCGTCATCTTCGCCATCAGCCACGACCGCTATTTCGTCAACCGCTTCGCGGACTTCGTGATGGTGATGGAAACCGACGGCATCACGCTGTACCCTGGCAACTTCGACGATTATCTGGAGAACCGTGAAAAACCGCCGCAGCAGCAGGATGAAGCGAACGAAGGCCCGACGAAAACTTCGTTGACGAAGGACAGAAAAAAAGAGCGCAGGCAGGGCGCGCAGCTGCGCCTGCTGAAAACGGCGGTCACGGATGCCGAAGACGCAATCATGCAAAACGAACGGCACATGGCGGAACTGGAAAGTGAAATGGCCGACCCGGCCGCCTGCGCCGATCAGGAAAAGCTGCTGGAATTGTCGCTGACGTATCAAAAGGCGCAGGAGCGACTGCCCGCGCTGTATGCGGCTTTGGAACAGGCGGAAGAAGCCTGTCAAAAAGCGGAGGCGGAATAACGTGATTTCGCCATATGCCTGTTGATTTCATACACGATAGCCAATCGTAATCAACCTTTGATTGGCCTGACCCCGTATAATGTACACAGAAACAGAGTTAGTCTGGGAAGATCAAATAACTCTGAAGGAAGGTGCAAAGGATGGGGAAAGTCAATTACACAACGGCACGGATTATCGTGCAACTGCGAGAAGCAGAAGTACTGTGCGGCCGGTTCGTACCATTGGACGGCTGCTTCATCATCCTCCGCTACGCCCTGGCTGGAATTGTACATCACTCCGAGATAGTATTTGGTTTTCATGAACCTTGTTCCGCCGCTTTTTGATACAAGACTCATTTGAAGATTTTAATGTCCTTCTCGTGTTCATATGGGCGTTCAGTGCACGCTACCGTTGATTTGGAATAGCAAAGTCAGAGTAAAGCAACGCCTGCATAACCGGATCAGCGATTCCGTCGGCTGGTAAGCCATTACGCTTCTCAAACGCCGCCACGGCTTCCCCGGTACTTTCGATGAAGTTATCCGTTCCCGGATCGAAAGGCGAATAACCCAATTCGTACAGGTGCGTTTTTAAAGCCGCGACATCCTTGCCTGTAATACCTACATTCAGCTCCCTGAAACAATCGCTGAGTTCTGACTGGTCTGCGACCATTATTGCGGACCAGGGACCCTTGGTCCACATCGATGTATCGGTGTGAGATTCTTCCGTCATCGTTCCTTCCATGGTTTTTTCCGCTACGTTTATGATGATCTTACCGTCATATTGCACAGGGCCGTTTGCTTGAAGCGAAACACCGATCGTTCCGTTTTCCATACTGGCAAAGCCAGTCAAAGTGCCCCATTCATGCATTTCCGTCCAAGTGCCCTGCCCGTCAGTTTGAAACTCCAGCAGAACGGGCATGGACCAGGTCAGGTTCCAATCCTTTTCCACACCATCCTCCCCGTGCCAGCTTTCATATGTAGTAGTCACCATCCACAGCCCGCTGAGCGCTTCGGGAGCGAAAATCCCGGCTGTCTCTGTCCCGTCCGGATTTAATTCCACTGATGCCGGCGTTTTCCCGAGAGTGGTAGTTTCTATGTCCATGGGGGTATTTCCCGGGTCTCCGAAGGAGATTCCAGCGCCAAGTTTGATAAACATAGCAGGGCGTAGGGCACAGTTAGAAATATTGACTTCATAGCCACAACAATCGACCCAGGCTTTGTCGCAATAAAACATACAACTCGCATGATCCGATCCATTGCCAGGTGATCGCAGCCACCAATCTCCAAATCCATCCACATCAATGGCGCCCTGCGCCTGGGCATAGGGCGTATTGAGTGCCCGGCGGTCATCATCATCACAGAGATATTCTTCCGCTTCCGCTAAGCTCAACAGGAATACCCGGTCTTGGGTATCCGGCCCGCCATCTGTGCCGTATTCCGGGTTATCTTCATTGCTTATCACAGAAGTAATGATAACCTCCCGTTCCTGCTCCGTGAACGCGGTGTTCAGGAAATCATTGTTGAGCCAAGTTCGGAGTGTTGCGCTCTCCCAGGTAACGGCTTCGA
>JAFGGL010000062.1 GCA_016930575.1 Clostridiales bacterium
ATGAATGATCCCATCGCCGATATGCTCACCCGCATTCGCAACGCGCAGGTGGCCAAGCATGATGCGGTCGTCATCCCTGCCTCAAACTCCAAGAAGGCCATCGCCAGGATTTTGCTTGCCGAGGGCTATGTCAGGGGCGTAGATTTCATCAAGGACGGTCCGCAGGGCAATATAAAGATTACGTTAAAATACATCGAAGGCAAGCAGCCCGTCATCGCAGGGCTTAAGAAGATTTCCAAGCCCGGCCTGCGCGTGTACGCAAAAAACGGCTCCTTGCCCAAGGTCCTGGGCGGCCTGGGCATCGCCATCATCTCCACGTCCAAGGGATTGATGACCGACAAGGAAGCCCGCAAACAGATGGTCGGCGGCGAAGTGCTCGCCTACGTCTGGTAACGGCAGGAGGGGAAGAAGAAATGTCAAGAATCGGCAACGCACCCGTAAAAGTTCCTGCCGGCGTCACGGTCACCGTGGACAAGCAAAACCTCGTGACCGTCAAGGGCCCCAAGGGCACGCTTTCCCAGGCAGTGAACGCAGATATCAAGATCAAGCAGGAGGACGGCGTTCTCACCTTTACGCGCCCGACCGACGCCAAGCCGCATAAGGCCATGCACGGCCTGTACCGGAGCCTCGTGAACAACATGGTCGTGGGCGTCACGGACGGCTACGCCAAGACCCTGAAACTCGTGGGTACGGGCTACCGCGCCGCGGCGGAGGGTACCACCCTCACCATCAACATCGGGTTTTCGCATCCCGTGGTGTTTGAAGCGCCCGAAAGCATCCAGTTTGAAACCCCCGACCAGACCACCATCGTCGTCAGGGGCATCAACAAACAGCAGGTTGGCAACCTTGCAGCCGATATCCGCGCCATCCGCAAGCCTGAGCCGTATTTGGGCAAGGGCATCCGCTATGTGGACGAGCATATCCGCCGCAAGGAAGGCAAAGCCGGTTAATGGGAAAGGGGGAGCAAACATGTATAAGAAGACAGACCGCAACGCAGACCGTGTGATCCGCCATGCGCGGGTCCGTAAAAAGGTCTCGGGCACCCCGGATATCCCGCGCCTTTGCGTGTACCGGAGCTTATCAAACATCTATGCGCAGGTCATCGACGATTCCAAGGGCGTGACCCTCGCTGCCGCCTCGACGGTGGAGAAGGACGTCCAGGAGCGCATCAAGGACGCCGATAAGAAAGGCGCCGCCAAGATCGTCGGCCAGACGATCGCGGAGCGTGCGAAAAAAGCCGGTGTCAAGCAAGTTGTATTTGACCGCGGCGGCTATGTTTACACCGGCCGTGTGGCCGAGTTGGCCGCGGGCGCCCGTGAAGCCGGACTGAAGTTTTAAGGGGAGGACGAACGCATGCAACGCATGGGACAACGCAGAGACAGGGACCAGGAAAGCGAATTTAAAGAAAAGCTCGTCGCCATCAACCGCGTTACCAAGGTTGTCAAAGGCGGGCGTAACTTCCGCTTTGCTGCGCTGGTCGTGGTCGGCGATGAAAAAGGCCGTGTGGGCGCGGGCATCGGCAAGGCCGCCGAAATTTCCGAAGCCATCCGCAAGGGCGTTGACAAGGCCAAGAAAAGCCTGATCAACGTGCCGATCGTGGGCACGAGCATCCCGCACGACACCATCGGCCGTTTCGGAACGGGCAAGGTGGTGCTCCTTCCCGCGCCGGAAGGCACGGGCGTCATCGCGGGCGGCGCCGCGCGCGCCGTACTGGAGCTTGCCGGCGTACGCGATATCCGCACGAAAAGCTACGGCACGTCCAACCGCATCAATATGGTGAAAGCGACGCTGGAAGGGCTGAAGCTCCTGCGTACGGTGGAGCAGGTCGCCAAGCTCCGCGGCAAGACCGTGGAAGAAATCCTTGGTTAGGGGGAGGCCGATTCAATGAAACTTTATATCACACTGAAAAAATCGCCGATCTCAAGCCTTCAGATGCATAAGGATACCGTCGCCGCGCTGGGCCTGAGAAAAATCGGCCAGACCGTGGTGAAGGAGGACAACCCCTGCATCCGGGGGCAGATCTTCCGTGTCAGGCATATGATCGACGTAGAAGAGAAAGCGAAATAGGAGGGATTGCCGATGAAACTGCATGAATTGCAGCCCGCCGCCGGTTCAACAACTTCCCCCAAGCGTCTGGGCAGGGGCACGGGCTCGGGTCTTGGCAAGACCTCCGGCAAAGGGCACAAGGGCCAGAACGCCCGCTCCGGCGGCGGCGTACGCCCCGGATTTGAAGGCGGCCAGATGCCGCTGACGCGCCGCGTGCCCAAGAAAGGGTTCACTAATATTTTCAGTACCGAGTACGCGACCGTAAACGTCGGGAAGCTCGACATCTTCAAAAATGGCTCTGTTGTGACGGCGGAGAAACTCAGGGAAGCCGGATTGATCAAGAAAACCATGGCCGGCGTGAAGATCCTGGGCGGCGGTGAGCTGACCAAAAAGCTGACCGTAAAAGCCGCGAAGTTTTCAAAGAGCGCAGTTGAGAAGATCGAAACCCTCGGCGGGAAAGCCGAGGTGAAGTAACATGGCGCGCAATCGCAACAATCCCGGCATCTTTGAATCCCTGCGCAACGCGTGGAAGGTCGGCGACATCCGCAAAAAGCTGATCTACACCTTCATGATGCTGGTGCTTTTCCGCATGGTGGGCGTCATACCCGCGCCGGGCGTCGACTATGTCGCCGTGCAGGCGGCGGTCGGTTCGCAGACCCTGCCGCTACTGGATCTTGTCAACATGATGACGGGCAATAACTTCTCCCAGATGACCATCATGGCCATGGGTATCACCCCCTACATCAACGCAAGCATCATCATGCAGCTGCTGACCATCGCCATCCCGGCGCTGGAGCGGATGCAGAAAAGCGGCGAGGAAGGCCGCAAGAAGATCGCGCAGATCACGCGCTACGTAACCGTCGGACTTGCGGTGTTCCAGGCCATCGGCCTGGTGTCCAGCCTCGGTTATATCAAAGCCGGCTGGTATAATTACCTTCTGGTCGGCATCTCGATGGCCGGTGGTACCGCGCTTGCCATGTGGATCGGCGAACGCATAACCGAAAAAGGCATCGGCAACGGCATCTCGCTGCTGATCGCTGCCGGTATCGTCAATAACCTGTTCAACGGCTTTGTGCAGCTCGGCGGGGAAGCGCTGGGCGCGACCAGCCTCAGCCCGTGGATGACGCTGCTGGCCGTGACCGTGGTCTCCCTGGCGATGATCATCATCATCACCTGGGCGGACCTCGGCGTGCGCCGCATCAACGTGCATTTTGCCAAACGCGTATCGGGACGCAAGATGTACGGCGGGCAAAACCAGGTCATTCCGCTGAAGCTCATCTCAGTCGGCGTGCTGCCGCTGATCTTTGCATATTCGTTCATGGCGTTCCCCGGCACGATCATCCAGTTGGTCGGCGGCGCGGAAAGCGCCGTCGCCGTCTGGTGGGCGTCGCATATGTACTCCACCTCCATCGGATATCAGGTTGTGATGGCGCTTTTAATCTTCGGCTTTACGTTCTTCTATTCGTCCATCTCCTTCAACCCTGATGAGATCGCCAAGAACATCCAGCAGCAGGGCGGCGCGATACCCTCGGTGCGCCCCGGCCGGCCGACGATGGATTACTTGAAGCGCATCAATTCCAGGCTCACCATGTTTGCCGCCATCTTCCTGGCGCTGCTGGCGACCATCCCGGGCCTGTTCGCCAGGGGCACGTCGCAGGCGCTGCCGTTCGGCGCGTCAAGCATCCTGATCGTGGTATCCGTCATCCTGGAGACCAAGCGCCAGTTGGACGAGCACCTTGTCTCAAG
>JAFGGL010000063.1 GCA_016930575.1 Clostridiales bacterium
CCGACAACATCAACAATCCGCTTACGATCACCGTTACGCCGTTTCGCAAGCCGGAGGAAACCAAGACTTATCACGCGCCGGAGCAGATCACCGGCTTTGAAGACGAGGTACAGGCCGCCGTGGACGCCATCGAACGGGGGCAGGTGGAATGCGAGGCCATGCCGCACGACGAAACCGTGCGCATCATGCAACTGATGGACGATATCCGCGCAAAGTGGGGATTCAAATACCCGGGCGAATGAAGTTTCGAATAATCAAAACCGCAGGATCGGCACCGGCCCTGCGGTTTTTGCTGTTGTATATATTATTCTCCGCCGCCCTCAAACTGGATCTCGATGCCACCGGACACCGTGCTCAGCGTAAGCTTTTTACCGCCGCTTCCCGCGGCGTTTTGCAGGTTGCTCTTCCCCGAAACGGTGCTGACGGAGACGCCGTATTCATCCTGCGTTCCATTCACGCTGCCGTTGATGGAACCGGATGTGCCCTTCAATTCAATGGTATCCGCCGTCAAGCCGTGGAAATGGATTCCGCCCGAGACCGTTTTGGCGGCAAACCCCGCACAGGAGACATCGGCAAGCTGCAGCGAGCCGCTGACCGACTCCAGCGTTACGTCCCCCTCGCACTGCAACTGCGAAAGCTCCACCCTGCCGCTTGTGGTTTTCAGATAGAACGCGGCGGCGCTCAATTCAGCTGCCGTGACCCCGCCGGAAGTCGTTTTGATCTCCATGCCGCCCATCGCGGTGCTTTTAAAGAACGAAACGGACCCGGAAACGGTTTGGATGCTAAGATCCCCTTCGGCTTGAACGGTATCCGCGGAGGTTTCGCCGGAGGTAGAGCGGATCCTGACGTCAGCCTTGGATGTGATATTCACAGCGCTGATCCTGCCCGAGACCGACGTCAGGCTGCAATGGTCCAAAGCGGCTGAAGTATCGGCAATGATTTTGCCGGACACTGTGGAAACATCCAGCGCGCCTTTGAAAGCGTTCGGCAGCTCAATCTCCAGGATATACTCGTTGCCGGACAGCCACGACTTGAACAAGGATTTCAGCCAGTTTGTGTCGATACGGTATTCGACGGACAATTCCCCGTCGGTCAGCGTTGCCTTGTACTCCACATAGTCGTCCGTTTGCCAGGACAGGTTGATCTTGTCCCCGTCCGTCGGCGTGATCACCACGTTGGGCGTATCGGTATTGATTTGGATGGCGTTGATCTCCGATACTTGATACGATTGATTTTCCATGGTCGAACTCTCCTTATTATTTTGAGTAATGGCATACCCGATGCCGATCACGGCGGCTCCGGCGACGATCAATGCCAGGGCGATGGTCAGCAGTCGTCTTTGATATGGTTTCATTGGAGTATTCCTCCCTTTTTAAGCATAGCATTCTTAAGCTTCATCCAAAGCTGACAGGTGATAAGAGCGAATTGCTTCGTGACCGATACCGAAGCCGGAAACAGCAGGATGGCGCAGCCCGAGCAGGCCAGCGCGCCGCCCAGCAGCAGCAACCTCATGCCGAACTCGGGATTCAGGAAAAATCCGATACAGCTGCCGACGGCTGCCGCGGCGACGGAGCCGAAGACCACCCACACCACGAGGTCCACGATCCAAAAGACGATGAACAGCGTCAACAGCACGCTAAACAGCGAGATCAGGATTGGAAACCAAATCGGAAATCCGCAGATGAGCAGCAGAACCATGTACAGCCCCCGGTTTTTGCCCGCTACCCTGTGCTTGATGATCGTAGACATCGGTACTTCCGCAATAATGCGCTCCGTGATCTCGTCCAAACTGCCGAGTTTCCCGACCGCCTCTTCCTCGCTCATGCCGTCTTCCATGCTGTCGTCGATGATCTCGGCATAGAACGCGTACGCCTTGTCCCGTTCCGTATCGGGAAGCCGCGCCAGGCGTGAAGAAAGCTCGTTTAAGAAATCGTGCTTGTTCATAGCTGTCTCACCTCGTTTTGAATGTAGGTATAGATGTCGGCAATCCCTTCCCACTCGTCGATGAATTGCCTGAGCCTGTCCTTGCCGCTTTCGTTGATCGCATAGTATTTGCGCAGCCTGCCGTTATGCTCCAATGACCGTACGCTCAAGTATCCCGAAGTCTCCAGCCGTTTCAGGATCGGGTACAGCGTCGATTCGGATATCTTCACCACAGGCGACAGGCTTTTGATGATTCGATACCCGTAGGAAGGTTCTTTCAGCAGAGCGCTCAGCACGCATACCTCCAGCACGCCCCGTTTCAACTGCGCGTCCACAATATACCCCCTGACGCATAATACTATATAACACATAGTATTAGATGTCAACGAGAGGAGCATTAGGATTGTATGATTTTTCGCTTGACAGTATTTCAGATGACCGGTTCGATTTATTGATTCACGAGTATTTCCAGCGTTCCCACCTGCTCGGCGGTGCCTAAAACGACCATCGTATCGCCGACGCGGATAATTTCGCCGGAGCCCGGATTAAACTTGAACTTCTTGCTGTCCCCCCGCCTGAGCGCCAGCACAATCAGCCCGGTCCGCTCGGGTATCTTCGCTTCGGCAAGCTTCTTGTCCGTAAGGCCGGACTGCGGCGGGATGACGACCTCCGCCAGGTCCAGCGTGATGTCCCCGGCGCGGGTGATGACGTCCAGAAAGGAGATCACCGAAGGGCGCAGCAGCAGCGCGGCGATGCGTTGCCCGCCGATCTCGTTGGGCGAGATGGTATGGTTGGCCCCGGCCTTAATCAGTTTGTTATGCGAAGTGGGCTCCACCGCCTTGGATACGATGCAGATATCCGCGTTCATCTGCCGCGCGGTCAGCGCGGTGAACACGTTCTCCGAATCCGTCGGCAGCGCGCAGACAATTCCCTTCGCATTGGCGATTCCCGCCTTTTGCAGCGTGTCCTCATGCGTCGCGTCGCCCGGTATCGTGAGGATATCCGCCTGCGCAAGCTCCTCAACCTGCTTTTCGTTTTCCTCGATCACAACAAAGCTCGACCGGTGTTCCTTCAGGCACTTGATCACCGTGCGCCCCACCTCTCCGGCGCCGCAGACGATATAGTGGTTTTTCAATTCCTGTATTTTGTTTTCCATACGCTTCTTCCTCCAAGCAGCCCGCAGTTCGCCTTCAAAGAAATATGCCACGAGGCTGGATACGCCGTAGCCTACGGCGGACAGCCCCGCGAAGATGATAAAGATCGAAAACAGCTTTGCCGCGTCCGTCATCACGCCCACCTCGCCGTAACCGACGGTGGAGATGGTGATCACCGTCATATAAAGCGCGTCCACGGCGTCCACATGCAAAAGGATCATATATCCGCACATGCCCGTGACCAGAATGATCAGCAAAAACAGAAGGATGAGCGTGATTTTCCGCCTATTCTTCATACGCCACCTCAAATCGGTCGTTTACGGATGATACGTTACCTGATCGTTTCATATTTCGCCGCCGCTTTTCTGTTTTCCTTGCGGTGCGGCGACAATAAAAAAACCCGGCCGCTCGCCGGGGAACAGGTACGCTGTCTGATGATTATTTCATTGCCTGCAGCAATGCGTTCTCGATGGCCTGCAGCGCGGCTTTGGATGTGAGGGTAGAGCCGCTAACGGCGTCCACCTGCAGGGTCTGCTTCTCGACCACCTGCACATAGAGGGGATCGACGTATTTGACAGGGTCTTCTCCGAACTTCGAAGTAAGCAGCGATATGGCCGTCACCTTGCCGCCCTCCACGGTGACCTCGACTTTGTTGGTGCGCCATTTGTACATGCCGCCCTCATATTCGCCGACGTACACGCCGTCGGCAAGCTTTGAGAAATCCACGGCGTTGAGCGGAAGGCTCACGGCCTCCTTATGCTCCCTGGCGATATACTGCCAGCCGATCACGCCGCCTGCGCCCAATACAACAACGATAATCAATGCAATGATCCAGCCCATTTTCCTTCTCTTCCTTTCCTTTTTCGGTGCATTCGTCACTTGGCCTGCCCCTTTCCCACCAGCGCTTCCAATGCGGGCAGGGCTTGGTTCGTCAGGGTTTCAACGTCCTCCTCGGTGATCCTGTAGGCGGATGTATCCTCCCGCGTGGGGTTTTCGTCCTTGGGCATCAGGTCGGCGATGGTCATGTCCAGCACGGCCAAAGGCGCGCGCTTCACCCTGCGTGTGAGTTCGTCCTTCAGTTTTAGATTGTGGCCGTCGGCCCCGCCGCTGATCGTCGCAAACGCGTAGGGGCAATCAAGCTTCCTGAGCCTCTTCATGTACGCGCGCAGCGGCGTGGCGACCGAACCCATCCACACAGGACCTACGAGCAGCACCCCGTCGTCCCGGTTGATGATATCAGCCGACGGCTCTGTTTTCGGCGTCAGATTAAACAGCATGTCCCTGAAGGTCGTGCCCATGGTGCGTTTCTTGTTTTCCGTTACGTCGATATGTTTTGCGTTCAGTTTTTTAGCAATGCTCCGCGCCAGCGCTCGGTTGTTGCCCGTCAGCGAGTACGATACGATCACCAGATTCATGAATACTCCTCCTTATACGATGTGCGTCTTTATTCCTTCGGCGGCCCGGAAGCCGCCGGCAAGGCCCGGGGTGAGGAACACCGAGAGTTCCCTATCGACGAAGAGCGCTTCCGTGCCGGAATAGTTTCCCAGAAAGCGCAGGCCTTCCTCTATTCCGGCTGTGAACAGCGCCGTAGCCAGCGCATCGGCGGTCGTTGACGAGGGAGATACCACGGTGACGCTGCAAAGACCGCCCTGCACGGGCATCCCCGTGCGCGGGTCAATGATATGGCTGCGGATTTCTCCGTCCGCGCCGCGCACGGCGCGCTGGTCGTCCCCGGAGGTCACGACCGACCGGTCGGCGACCGATAACACGCCTATCAGAGCGTTCTCCCGCTTCGGGTGGCGGATACCGACCTGCCAGGGCGTGCCGTCCGGCTTCGACCCGAGCACGGCGATGTTGCCGCCGAAATCGGCGAACGCGGACGTGACGCGGTATTTTCGGAAGACTGAAAGAATCCTGTCGGCGGCGTAGCCTTTGCCGATCCCGCCCAGATCCACGCCCTGCCCCGCCTTTGCCAGGCTTGCGGTCCTCCTGCGCCGGTCAAGGGACAGGGAGACGATCCCCGTCAGTTCCCGCGCGGCGGCGATCTCCCACTCCGCCGGCGGTTCGCCGTCCTTCCAGAGTCGTACCAGCGGGCCGACGGTTATATCGAAGCATCCGCCCGTGTTGCGCGAGCACGCCAAACCGGCGGCAAGCACGTCGCAGGTCTCCGGGCTGAGCTTCACTTCCCCGCCGCCGGCCGCCTTGTTGAGCCTGGAAATATCGCTGGCTGGGATAAAGCGGCTGAAGAGCCCTTCCAAACGCTGCGCTTCCTGCTGCGCCGCGGCGGCCGCCCTCTCCGCCCTGCCGCCGTATACGGTATGGGAAACGACGGTGTTCATGCCGAAAAACGACCTATGCGCGCTGCGCATTGCCTGGTTCCCGCTGCGGCGCAAGCCCCTGCATGATGAACACGCCCAGGTGTTCCATGACTTCCGGGAAGTACCGCACCCCGATCTCCTCTTTGTGGAAATCGATGTTGATCAGAGCCGAGAAGATCGCCATGATCATCTCCGCGCCGATGTCATCCCGCATGCGCCCTTTCTCCTGCCAGTACCGCACCGCTTCGATATAGATATCATAGACGAAATCCACGTTCTCTATCGCGTTCGTTTCGCGGAAGCTGCGCTCGATCTTGTAGAAGGTGTCGCGGTTGTACCATTCCCTGAGTATCGGATTTTCCTTCATACCGGCGAGGTTTTTGCCCATCAGTTCCTGCATCACCAGCATCGGTTCGGCGTCGATATCCACATCCTGCATGATACGCTTCTTCAACGCCACGTTCTCCTGATTGTAGATATCCATAAACAGGTGGTCCTTGGACGGGTAGTAGCGGTAGAAGCTGCCCGTGGCAAAGCCCGCCGCCTTCATGATCTCGGCCACGTTCGTGTCCTTGTAGCCTTTCTTCGCAAACAACGCCCTTCCGCAGCGGAAGATTTCCACCTTCTTGTCGATCATCGTTCTCGCTTCCCGTCTGTGCGTTTTTTCATTGCCGCTATCCGGTGTCTAACTGGTCGAACTGTTCATGAATGAACGGTTTATCATTCATTCATGCTTATCATAGCAGGCTTCTCATGCCTTGTCAAGCGCAATTTTCAATTTCCTCAAGAGCAATAAAAAAGGCCGTCCCGGAACGGGAAGGCCAAAGGTCTCCTTGGTTTCTGCTAGAGTTCGTCCACCGGTATCACATGCGCGCCCGTTGATTCCATATCGCGGTTGACGCGGCCGATGATTTTCTCCGCGTTTGCGTAGCAGGTGCTGTGCGCGTCCTTCACCAGCGTAACGTCGAAGCCTTTTTTAAGCGCCGACAGGCAGGCTGTCTTCACGCAGCCGTTGGAGATGACTCCCGTGACGATCAGCGACGTGACGCCCATTTCGCGCAGCGTTTCCTCCAGGTTCGAACCGTCGAAGATATCCGGCCGCGGCTTGTTGACCACCAAATCGTCTTGCGACACGGCAAGCGGTTCGACCAGCCGGTGTCCGTCCGTGCCCTTTTTCAGAAACGTGTCGTTCTCATGCAGGCTGAATATGATTTGTATGCCGCGCTCCCGGGCCAGGCGGATCGCCTTCCCGACGTTTTCGATCAGCTTTTCCTTACGGTATAACGGCCGTTTCAGCGCAAACACGGCGTTTTGCATATCGATCACGATCAGGCATTGCTTCATGCTTGATTCCCCCATCGGTTCAATTGAACACCGTGCTCCAGTCGAACGTGCCGCTGTCCTCATAGCAGCCCGGAAGCTGCGCGCACCACGCGGGCATGACTACGTCGCGGATCCTGTCCGACGACGGATGATACGGCTTGATGTCCAGAACCGGCGTTCCGGCCTCCGCGTCCAGGTAGTTGACCTCAATGCGGTTATTTTGCTTATCGACGGCCAGCAGCGCGCACGCCGTGACGGCGATGGGATTGGGGCGGTTCTGGCTTCTGGTCGCGAACACGCCGATTTTCTCCGGGCCGTTGCGATAGGGAGCGTCTATCACATAATATTCTCTGGCTTCCTTGTTATCCGACAGGTGAAACCACCAGATAACCTGGATATGGCTAAAATCATCCAAACCCAGCAACGCTTCCGAGTATCTCTCATCCAGTTGGATAAAGTACCGGCCGTTTTCCTGCACCGCCGTTCCGATTGGTTTGCATACCGCTTCCATACTGATCCCTCCCAGCTTTATTTGATGGGTTCAGTATAGCGGCAGCCGCGGATAAACGCTTGATGATTTCTGCTTCATTTTAGCACGGCGGCATGGTAAAATACACATGTCTTGATGAATATTGCCAAAGGGGTGAAGGCGATGAAAACCGAGCTTACGCATCTGCCCGCCATGCTGCTGGGCGGGGTCAGCTTCTACGGAGACCCTTTCAGTCGGAAAGGCGGCTGGGATAGTGAAAACGAGATCGGAAAAACCTGCTTAAGGTTCGCGGACTTCGTGAAACAAAACCCGCGGCGTCCGTACTCCTGCGGCAAGGATGTTTCCTATGAAGTCCACGTATACGGAGAGGAAACGGAAACCAGGGGGTATTTCGAGGTGTTCGTCGGCGAAGAAGTGAACAACGCCCATCTTCCGGCCGAACTGCTCGCTAAGTTTCTGCCTGAATCGGATTACGTTAAAATTGAACTGCACGGACAGGAGATCACAAGCGACTGGTGGCAAACGCTGGATACGGATATCCTGCCGGCATTCCATGCCAAACGGAACGCCGCGTATAGTATCCAGGCGTACGATAACCGCTTCAAAGGCATGGAACAACTGGATGCCTCCGTGATCGACGTCTATATCCCGGTGGAAACGGCATGAGCGAGCCCATACGGGACGCCGTCCTGCAGGGTTTGCAGTTTATCGAAGCGAACCTGCGCCGGGAAATCGGCGTCAGCGACGTAGCCGCCTGCGCGTCCTACTCCCAGTTTTACTTTTCCAGGGAGTTTGCAAGGCTCACGCATTGTACGGTGTATGATTACATCCTGCGCCGGAAGCTGTCCGAAGCCTATCAGGAGCTGTTCAATAAGCGTATCAAGATCGTGGATCTGGCGTTCCGGTATGGCTTCCAGTCGCATGAGGTCTTTACCCGCGCGTACCGGAAGATGTTTGGAGAAAACCCGAGCGAGAGCAGTTATTATAAGCCGCTGTCCGTATTCGAGCCGATCGGTGAAGCCTATCTTGCCTTCCTGTCCGGGCTGCGTGTCGATACGGCGGAGCATGCGGTCGATGACTGTTATTTTGAGGTCACGGGCGCGTCCGAAACCATCGAAACCGGCGGGAATACGTGCTTGCTTGTGCTGTTGTCCCCGCAGAACCGTTATCGCTGCCAATGCATATTCCGGGGAATCCTTCACAGTAAAAGAGGTCAAACCCTGACGTTCGCTCTGTCGGGGCTTGAACAAGTGATAAGAATATACCATACCGATACGAAATTTGCGTTCCGATACTATACAGATCATTTTCATGAAGCGGACACAATGGTCTCTAACTACATTTTGCTTCAATCACAGGATACGTACATCGATATTATCCTTTCCACGGCACGAAAATAGCCGCAAGAACTACGGATGCTATTGGAGTTTTTCTGCGCGAAAGGTTTTGATTTTTCTTTCTAATAATGGTAAAATGATACCATTGGTATCGAATATAAAGTATAAACCGACTGACAATTCAACAGTATGAAAGGAGACGTATAATGAAGATCTTTAAAAATGACGACCTCTCCGCTTGCGTGGCGACCGGTTGGTATATGGGTCTGCTTGCCGGTATCGGTGGTTTTATCCACGGTCTTGGTGCAGCGCTTCAAGGCAGTACATCGACAAATGGATTATGGATAAAGACTTGGAGCAGCGGCCCGATCTTTGAGTATTTAGATGGATCGCCCGCCCTTACTATCGTGCCGAATTTCCTGATCACAGGTATACTAGCGATGCTCGCGGCACTCTTGCTGATGTATGTTACCATCGCATGCGCGAAGAAGAAATACGGCGGCCTATACATCGTATCCGCTTCCGCTATCATGCTTTTAACAGGAGGTGGAATCATTTCGCCTATTGTTGGTATTCTAGCCGGATCATGTGTAATGGGTTACCAGGAAGTCACGACCGGTAAGCCGCTTGGCACCTGGGAGAAACTACTGGCCTCTCTATGGCCGTATCTGTCCGCAGTCACAGTAATCATTGTAGCGTTTACAGCCGTCGTGCCCATGATTTTCGCAGGTTTTGCAGCCCCTTACTATACAAAATCATCCACCCTGACATATGCGGTGCCCATATTGCTTATGATCGCGCTAAACTTTCTGAGCCGTTTTCATGACGCAAAAATCGTTATAGACAAAAATGTCGGAGACCAATAGTTCCAGCGGTTATTTCAACTGCGGCATGCCGTATAACAAATACGGCACCGGTCCGAAAACACTCATCATTTTCCAGGGATTGGTCTTTGAGAACAAGCCGCTTTCCAGCATGATGAGCACACAGTTCACCAAGATGTACGGCGGCCTGGAAAACGACTACACGATCTACGTCGTCAACCGGAAACCGGGTATGGCCGAAGGCATGACGATGACGGACATCGCAAACGAGTACGCCGATATGGTACGGGAGGAGTTCGGCGGTCCGATGGACGTGCTGGGCATCTCCACCGGCGGTTCGCTTGTACAGCACTTCGCGGCAGACCATCCGGAGCTGGTGCGCAAACTCGTCATCCACTCCGCGGCCCATACGCTTAATGAAAAAGCGAAACAGGGACAGATGCTGGTTGCGAAGCTGGCGCGGCAAAAGAAATGGTGGAAAGCCTATGCCACGCTGATGGGCGTTTCGCTCCCAGAGCGGGGGTTAAAAAAAGCGCTGCTCAAATCGTTCTACGGTTTCATCGCGCTGTTTGGCGGCATGATCTTCGGCAAGCCGAAGCAGCACCCCTTCGACGTCGCCGTCACGATCGAAGCCGAAGATACCCACGCCTTTAAGGGTAGGCTGCACGAGATCACAGCGCCCACGCTGCTGATCGCCGGCGCAAAAGATCCCTTCTACTCGCCGGAGCTGTTCCGCGAAACGGCGGCAGGCATCCCCGATTGCAAACTCTTACTCTATCCGAACATGGCGCATCCGGCCATGGGCCGGGAATTCAAGGTCGAACTGGCCGCGTTTCTCAAGTAGCCGGATAACACAAAGCCGCCGGATATCCGGCGGCTTTTTTTGATTGCCGATACTGTATTTGCGGGAAACGGATCACAGGTCATCCGCGAGCATCTTTTTATACTCTTTGTTGTGTTTGGCTGGATGATGGTTCTTCCGGTAATAATGTTTGCAGACGAAATAGATAGCCAGGTGCACCGCCGCCGGTACATACAGAAAACCGATTTTCAAAACGAGTGCAAAGAAGCCGGCGGAACCGTACTGCGTCAAAAAGGCTCCGAATGCCTCTGTCTCCGGAAACACGGTAAGCAGAAATATAAGAAACACACTTGCCCCAACGAAGCATACCGCGGGCAAGATGAGCCCGTGCCAGATGCTTTCCCGGTACGAGAGCCAAACCTCGGCTCCCCAGCTCAGCACAACGGACGCGGCCGTTATCCAAAACCAGGTCATTTTGAATCCCCCTTCGTTTCGCGGTAGGCGGTGATGATGGTCTTCGCCACGTCCAGATCGACCTTCTCGTCGACCGCCAGCCGCTTCAACAGGCCAATGAACGGATCTTCCTCCGCGTGTTCGGACATTTTGATTTTCTGGATCAGGCGGTCCAGCCGCAGCCGCACCGTGGGATATGACACCCCGTATATCTCCGCGATTTCCTTCAGCGACCCGGACGCCAGGATGAATTTCTTGATGAAGTTAATATCCTCCGCATCCAAATCTGATAACCAAGCAGCTTCATAGGCCATTGATGTATCCCCCCTGCACCGTCGATTATATATATTAGTGATCCGATTGTCAACTATATTTTTAATTATTTTAATTATATCTTTAGATTTATTAATCCTTATCATAATATAGAAGAAATCGATACAATGTTGTTGCAGCGCAAAAGAGGCGTGTATCCCTGCCGGGATTCACGCCTCCTTTGCAAGTTGTTTCCTTGCCGGCTAATCCTGCGCGCCGACCTCCACGCAGTATCCGGTATGGCCGCATTTGGGGCACTGCAGCAGACGTGTTTTGGGCGTATGTTTGGAAAACAACAGCTTCCGCATCGTCGGTCTGAACTGCTCGCTGCAATTCGCGCAGACGTACGCAGTGTTGCGGTGGTACATCCGGGTGATGAGCAGCCCCATCAGGATTACGACCGGCATTCCGGCCGCGAACGGCCACCAGATCCCTTTGAAGATCCACAGCAGTATCCCTGCGATCTCGATGAGATCCATGAGGATGCCGACGATCAGCATCACGGCATGCGTTTTGCGCAGTTTCTTTTGGTTGTTCATGATGTGTTCCATGCCGCTGATGGAATTGACCGGCAGTGCGTCCGATGCGCGGATGCTGTCCTGAATAATCTTGATCAGGTCCAGCTGTTTCTGCCTGTCTTCGATATCCGCGCCGATAATCCGCGCCTGTTCGTCCAGCAGGAGCAGGAGCACCTGGGTTTTGTTTTCGCTCTCCAGTATCCCCTTGATGGACGAAAGCGCGAGCCCCAGTGATTTCAGCATGCAGATCAGGCGCAGTTTTTCCAAGCCGTCTTCCGAATACAAGCGCCTGCCGCCCTCCGTAAGTTCGGATGGCTTGAGCAGGTCTTTCGTATCGTAGAACTGCACCGTCCGCACCGAAACGTCGCACGCCTTGGCAAGGTCTCCGGTCGTGTATTGCGGCATAGAGTATCCCTCCTCGGCCCTATCCTACAACGTGACGCTGCGTCACAAGCAAGGGGTTACGTAAGGGGATTTTTCATGTTTTTAAAGATTTTTTGCCTAGATTTGTATTCCGGCCGCCTCCAAGGCGCTTATCAGCGCGGTCAGCGCGTCCTGGGCGGCCGTCAGGCCGCCGCCGTTGGCGGCCATCATATAGGTATCCAGCAGCGAAAGCAGTTGCGAAACGGTGTCCGGGTTTTCAAGCGCAACGATCGCCGCCTCGACGGCGATGGTATCCAGATACAGGCCCTGCGTCGCCATGTAAAGCTGCAGCCCGGTGTACTCGTCCACCTGCAGCTGGGCGTCCGCAAGCCCGCTCATCAGCGCCTCCAGCGTTTCCGCAACGGCGGCGGCGGCGTTTGCGTCCAAAGCCTCCTCATAGGCCTCCAGCAGCGCGGTCAAACCGGCGGCCGTCTCCTCGTCCGTCACAAGGGCGATGGCATCCGCCACCTTGTCGGCGTCCAGGAAACGTCCGCACTCCCTGCCGTAGGTATAGCTGTAATTCATCGGCCCGCCGCCGGGGACCTCCACGCCCGCGGCCTGCAGGGCGTTGCGCAGCTCGTTCAATGCCGCCTGCTCCTGCGCCAGGCTTTCGCCCGACGTGCAAATCTGATATTGCTGCAACAGCCGCAGCAGCTGCGTCTTCATCTCCCTGTCCTGCACCTGGTTGATCGCGTCTTCGATCGCGTTCACATTGATGAAGATCGGATCGCCCAAGCCGTACTGCATGGGCTGCATCTCGCCTTGGTTTGGCGTTTGGCCTCCACCGGAACCCGAATTGCTTCCCTGCGGCCCACCGCCCTGCGCGAACGCAGCGGTACAGGCCAGCGCAACGGATATAAGCAATGCGATTGCAACTATGATGTTTTTCTTCATAACGACCATCCTTATCCACTTAAGTACTCGGCATCTCCGCCTGTATACTATACGCCTGACATCCGCCAGATATTCCGCGGCTGCTGAACAGCATCGTTGAAACCCTCCGGTTTCATCACATCCTATACCCATTATACTACCTGGAAAAGCAAGACGCCACAAGAAAAACCGTCAGGATAAACGGGGCGCCGGGGGACGGTTGACGACAAATCTTTTACGCTTGATACAAAAAAGCCGGGAAAGTATTGATAACCGTCTCATTCATCGGTATACTCTTTTTAGGAAAACAAACAGGAGGATTTTTGAATGGATATTCGGGAAAAGACCATCAACACCATCCGGACACTGTCGGCCGATATGGTGCAGAAAGCCAACAGCGGGCACCCGGGCGCGCCGATGGGTATGGCGCCGATGGCGTACGCGGTATGGGCGCAGGCCATGAACCATAACCCCGCGAATCCGAACTGGGTCAACCGCGACCGCTTCGTGCTGTCGGCCGGGCATGCCAGCGCGCTGATCTATTCCCTTTTGCACCTGTTCGGCTACGGGCTGCCGATGGAGGAGCTCAAAGCCTTCCGCCAGTGGGGCAGCAAAACACCCGGGCATCCGGAATACGGCCACACCGTGGGCGTGGAGACCACCACCGGCCCGCTGGGCCAGGGCATCGCAAACGCCGTGGGCTTCGCCATCGCCGAAACCATGCTTGCGGGAAAATTCAACCGCGACGGTTTCCCGATGATCGACCATTACACCTACTGCTTCTGCGGCGACGGCTGCATGATGGAAGGGATCTCGTCCGAGGCGGCTTCCCTCGCCGGCACGCTGAAGCTCGGCAAGCTTATACTCCTGTATGACGATAACGAGATCTCCATCGAAGGCGACACCGCCATCGCCTTCCGGGAAGACGTCGGCGCGCGGTTTGCGGCTTACGGCTGGCACGTGGTGAAACTGGCGGACGGCAACGATCCCGACGCGATCTTGAACGCCGTTGAAGCCGCCAAGGCGGACGAACGGCCTTCGCTGATCGTGGTCCCCACCACCATCGGCTTCGGCTGCAGCGCCAAAGCGGGCACGGCCGGCGCGCACGGCGAGCCGCTGGGCGACGAGAACGTGAAAGCCACCAAAGAATGCCTGGGTATGCCCGCGGAAGATTTCTGCGTGCTGCCGGAGGTCTACGAACACCTGAAAACCGTCGCCGCCAGAGGCGCGCAGACGGAAAACGAATGGAACGCGTTATTCGCGAGATATCAAAACGCGTACGCCGATCTCGCGGCCGAGTGGGATACCTGGTTCTCCAAGGAACTGCCCGTTGACGTCGCTAAAAGCAAGGACTTCTGGGAGTTCCCCGCAAGCATGGCCACGCGCAATACCTCGTATACCATCATCAACCGCCTGGCGGCCATCGTTCCAAACCTGGTCGGCGGCTCCGCCGACCTGGCGCCCTCCACCAAAACCCTCATCAAGGACGGCGGCGATTACTCCGCCGAAAACCGCGCCGGGCGCAACCTGCACTTCGGCGTACGCGAACACGCGATGGCGGCGATCTCAAACGGCATCGCCATCCACGGCGGCCTGCGCGTTTACTGCGCGACCTTCTTCGTGTTCTCGGATTACATGAAAAACGCCATGCGTCTGTCCGCCATGATGAAGGCGCCGGTGACCTACGTGCTCACGCACGACAGCATCGGCGTGGGCGAGGACGGCCCAACACACCAGCCCATCGAACACCTTGCGGGCCTCAGGGCTATCCCCGGCATGACGGTGTTTCGCCCCGCCGACGGCCCCGAGACCGCCGCCGGCTGGCTGACGGCGCTGACCATCGGCGGCCCGGTCTGCCTGGTGCTGACACGGCAGAACCTGAAGCTGCAAAAGGGCAGCGGCGAGATCGCTGAAAAGGGCGGGTACATCCTGTCCGACAGCAAAAAGGAAACCCCGCAGCTACTGCTCATGGGCAGCGGCAGCGAGGTGGAACCCCTGATGGAGGCGCAGGAGATGCTTTGGAGCAAGGGCGTCGACGCCCGCGTGATCTCCATGCCGAGCATGGAGCTGTTCGAGCGGCAGCCGGAAGCGTACAAAGATAGCGTGATGCCCAGGAGCGTCCGCAAACGTATCGCGATGGAAGCTGGTTCCTCCATGCCCTGGTACAGGTACGTAGGGCTTGACGGCGCTACGGTCTGCCTCGACCGTTTCGGCGCCTCCGCCCCGGGAGGAATCCTGTTCAGGGAGTTCGGCCTGACGGCGGAGCATGCGGCGGAAACCGCGGAAAAGCTGATGAAAGCGTAATCATTCCTCTCGGCATACACCAAACAGACGGCAGGCAATACGCAAACGTATTGCCTGCCGTCTTGAACTGCGGGGATGTACCCATTATAATGGGGACATCACAGGCGGAAAGGCGGCGTGAACGATTGAAGAAATCCGTACCCGACAGCAGGTCTTGCGCCCGGCACGAACGTACCGCCTATTTCCACAAAAACATCATGAACGGAGTGGAAATCAAGCAATGCAAGGGCAATCCGCATGATTTCAAAACCCACGTGCATGCCGAGTTGTCGATAGGGTATATCCTGTTCGGATCGACGGATTTATGTATGAGCGACCGCACGATCCATTTCGGAGCGGGCGACGGCGTAATCATCCCGCCGCTGGTTTCGCACCGGTGCTCGCCACAGGATATCCGCAGGTGGGAATATATCATGATGTACATCCATCCAGATCGCTATGAGGATATCGTCTGTTTTCCGCAACCCAGAAAGATCGAAGGCCCTGCCGTGCATCGGTTGATCGGTTATGCTACGCGCCTGCTGGCGGAACAAGCCTCCGACGTTTTGGAGACCACGGTGCTTGAACTGCTGCTGGAGCTCGGCGATTCTATCATGCCGGATTCCCCGGATATGGGGATCATCGAACAGGTTCGCGACTATATCGCCGGGCATGTTTACGACACCGTCACCCTGGAGCAGCTTGAGCGGTTGACGGGGCTGAATAAATTCACCCTGATCAGAAACTTCAAGAAAGCCTACATCACCACACCGGCCTCTTTCCATCTGCAATGTCGGGTTGCGGAAGCCAAACAACAAATGAACCGGGGCTGCGACGTGCTCACCCTCTGCGATGAGCTGCACTTTTTCGATCAGGCGCATTTCATCAGGGAATTCCGCAGGATGTACGGCATCACGCCAAGCGCATATGTAAAGCAGCTTCACGCGTAATATCAATTCTATACAATACAACTGCATCGTCGCGGGATACACTGGCCTCAGCAACAAAAAGGAGGCCGGTTTTGAACAGATTAAAACTCATCCTCGTCATGGTGCTGTGGGGCAGCCTTGGCGTGTTTACCAAATCCGTCCCGCTGTCCGCGCTGCATTTGGCGTTTCTGCGCGCGCTGATCGCGCTGCCCGTGCTGTTCCTCGCCATGCGGCTGAAAAAAGCGTCGCAGCCGGCGCCGTGGAAACGGTATATCCCCTACATGATCTCGGGCGCGCTGCTTGGTTTCGGGTGGCTGACGTTATTCTTCGGCTACAAACTCACCAGCATCTCCTCCGCGGTGATCAGCTATAATATGTGCCCCGTGTATGTGATGGTCGCAGCACCGTTGATTCTGAAGGAAAGAATTCTAAAAAGCCAGATTGCCGTGATACTCGCTTCGTTCACCGGCTTGTTTTTGATCGTCGGGTATAATTTCCTGCAGGGATACGGCATGGCGGGCATACTGCTCAGCGCGCTTTCCGGCATGATCTACGCGGCAATCGTACTGCTCAACCGCGGCATCAAACAAAGAATTGACAGCCGCACCGCCACCTTTGTGCAAATCCTGACCGCAATGCTTGTGCTGCTGCCGTTTGTTTTGCTTAACGGCAATTTGGAGCAGATGGTTCGCATGGATTTGAAAGCCATAACCCTTACTGTATTATTGGGCGTGCTTCACACGGGCGTCGCCTATACGCTGTTTTTCTCGGTGTGTGAGCAGATGAAATCCGTAGAGATCGCGACCTACAGTTACTTCGAGCCGCTGTGCGGCATAATGTTCGGCGTCACTTTCCTCGGGGAATGCTTGTCCGCCGTGCAAATCGCCGGCGGGGTTTTGATTCTGGGATCGACCTACATCGGAGAGATGCTTAAAAACAGGCTCGCGGCCAAAGCCTGCAAAGCCGCGGAAGCGGCGGATACGGAAGCCTGAACATGAAGGGCATTGCTTCCCGCAGCTTCAAACAAAAGGCAGGTGATACAACTCCGTACCGCCTGCCGTTATTCGGGTTTGATTATTCTACAGTGACGTCACATATTCACCGTTGTTATATTTTTCGATGGCCTGTTCTTCGGAGAGTACGGAGCTGTCGTAATACACGCAGATCTCGCCGTCTTCGTCGATATAGGTTTCGGTGATATCCGCGCCTTCTTCCTCGCCCATCAGGTCTTCCAGCCTGTAGAACGTCCTTTCGCTTGCCGCGTCGTTCTCGTCAAACAGGAATACTCCGCCGTTTTTGAAAAACTCCAACATCGTTACTGCTCCTTTTCAGTTTTTTCGGGCGCTACTACTATACATCGTAACCGTACCGACGGTCAACTGTTTGCAAACCCGCAGGCACGCATAGTACACGTCGGATAAATATGCTAAAATGACTGTATCGGAATAACAGGCATAGGAGGCGGGCCGATGCCGTCCATAGCTGCGGGCGACGGAAAATCACAAGACCGTGCGATATTGCACTGCGACTGCAACGGCTTTTTCGCGTCCGTGGAATGCCTGGACCATCCGGCGTACTGGGATATCCCCATGGCGGTCGCGGGCGACCCGAAGGACCGCAGCGGGATTATCCTTGCCAAAAACGAGCTGGCGAAGGGCTACGGCATCGTGACCGCTGAAACCGTATATTCCGCCAGGCGCAAATGCCCCGGGCTCACCCTGGTGCCGCCGCGGCACTGGCGGTATTCCGAGATCTCCAAACGGGTGAACGCCATTTATCTGCAGTATACCGACCAGGTGGAACCGTTCAGCATTGACGAATCCTTTCTGGACGTCACCGGCTCGCTTGCCTATTTCAACGCGACCGCGCGCGGGCTGGCCGACCGTATCCGCATGCAGGTGAAGCAAGAGATCGGCATCACCATATCCGTGGGCGTCAGCTACAACAAGACCTTCGCCAAGATCGCCTCCGATATGAAAAAACCGGACGCCACAACGGAGATCACCCGCGAAAACTACCGGGACGTGCTCTGGGCGCTTCCCATCCGCAATATGCTGTTCATCGGCAAAGCGGGCATGGAGCACCTGCAAAGCCACGCGATCCAGACCATCGGCGATCTGGCGCGTTTGCCCAGGGAAACGGCCGAAAGTCTTTTAGGCAAGAACGGCATCGGCCTGTGGAACAACTGCAACGGGCTGGACGACGCGCCCGTGAAGCATTTTGAGGAACACGAGCCCGCCAAATCCATCGGCAATGGCATGACCTTCCGGCGGGACCTGGTGAATGTGGACGAAATCAAGCAGGGCGTGATCGCGCTGTCCGGCATCGTGGCCGCCCGCCTGCGGGAGCACGGCTTGAAAGCCTGCACCCTGCAGGTGACGATCAAGGACCCGAAGCTGAAAACCATCACCCGCCAGGCGCCGCTCGCTTCGCCCACCCACCTGCAAAGGGAGCTTGTAGACGGGGCGATGGATATCCTCCGCGCCAAATGGCGAATCATGCCGGATGGCCGCTGCGCGCCCATCCGCATGCTGACGATCACCGGGCAGAACCTTGTGCGGGACGGGGAAGCCGCCGAACAGGTAAGCCTGTTCGATCTGGCCGAAAACGGAAAACCCTTCGCCAAAAAGGAGAAGTATGAGAAGCTGGAAGCCGCCATCACGCGGCTGCACCAAAAGCACGGCGCGGGCAGCGTGGTGATGGGCTGCGTGGAAAACGATGACCTGGGCATCCGCACCTACGGCAAGTATGAGCGTAAACGCGAAGAAAACGATGCGGACGATACGTAAGCACGATACTTAAAACACAACATTAAAAAAGGGCGACCGCCCTTTTTTATGTTGTTGGTATTGTTTACGAGTTCTTCAACGCTTTGGCAACGATCTCCGCAGCCTTGATCAGCGGGAAGCCCGCGGGCGACGCCGTAAGCATAGGCTGCGTTCCGATCTGCATCATCAGCAGGTCGTTGACCGTCATATGGCTTTGGATGGCCACGCCGATGACGTTGACAAGCTGGCCGGCGCATTTCCCGCCCATCACCTCGCCGCCGAGGATGACGCCCGACTGTTTGGACACGATCAGCTTGACCGTTTCCTTATGCGCGTCCGCCATTTTGCCCGGGTGCCTGTTGACGCCCGTAAACGAGCCGGTGACGATCTTAAACCCTTCTTTGGCGGCAGTTTGCTCAATCAGGCCGGCTACGCCGAACGCCGTATCGCCGATGCAGGTCGAGTAGATGCCGATCGTTCCGCGGAAGGTATTCACGGTGCTGAGCTCGTACAGGTTCATGCCGGCCGTTCTCGCCTCGGTGCACGCCGTGGACGCAAGCATGATTTTGCTGGGCATCCCGGTCGCGAAATCGATCTTCGCCGCGCAGTCGCCCGCCGCGAAAACATCGGAAATGCTGGTCCGCCGATACTGGTCCGCCTTGATGAACCCGTAATCGTTGATCTCAAGCCCCATGGACTTCGCCAGTTCCGTATTCGGCAGATAGCCCAGCGCCAGGATCACGGCGTCCGCATCCAGCGTTTCGCCGTTATTGAGAGACACCTTGCTCACCCGCCGATCCCCGATGATCTCCTTCACGCCGCAGTTCGTCTTGAGTTGCACGCCGCGCTCGGTAAGCAAGCGTTCCGCCTCGGCCGCGAATTCGTCGTCAAACGTAGCGCCGAGCACGCGCGGCAGGATTTCCACGAGGGTAACGTTCTTCCCGGCTTTGTTGAGTTCGTCGGAGACCTCCACGCCGATGAAGCCCGCGCCGATCACAACGACTTTACCAAGTCCATCAAGCTTTTTATGCAGCTCGTCCAGGTAATCCTTATTCTTGGGAATGGTGAATACGTTCTCAAGCTCCGCGCCCTTCAGCCAGGCAGGCACGGACGGGAGCGAACCTGTGCCCATGATCAGCTTGTCGTATTGTATCGTTTCGCCGTCTTTGAGGGTACACACCTTCGCTTTTGTATCCACGCCTGTCACTTCACCTATGATGATATCAACACCGAGTTTTTGCAGGCCGCCGTCCGGCAGTATATTGTTGTCGCTGCACTCAACGGTGCTGAAGATATAGGGAATCCCGCAGGGGATCATCACTTTTTCTTCTTTTCTGACCACTGTCACGCTTTTATCGGGATAGTTGGTTTTTGCCGTCATCGCGCCCACAAGGCCCGTTGCGCTGCCGCCGATGACCAGCACGTTTGTTTTCTTCATTCGGAAAATCTCCTTTTATGGTTTTGGTACGTTCGAAGTTTAGCATCGTTTTTAGCATATGTCAATAACACGAAACCGAAGCATCGTAAACATGCTTCGGCACAGACTGCGATACATGAAGAACGGAATTAAAGCAATACCGCGAACACGGCGGGGATGGTGGCGATGCAAAGGATAGTCGTAAGCGTCACGCCCCTGGACAGCATCGTATACTCGCCGCCGTACTGCTGCGCCATCATCACCGTCATGCTGGCGACGGGCGTGCTCATCATAACGATGCATACGCCCAGCAGGTCTCCCCCGCCGATGAAAGCTTTCAGCAGGAAACAAAGGGCGATGGGAATGATCAGCAGCTTGATGACCGAAAATATCAGCAGCTTGTAATCGGTAAAGAACAAGCGGAGCTTCACATGCGCCAGCGCCGCGCCGATGATGATCATGCCAAGCGGCGCGGTGAGGTCGCTGAGATATGAAAGCGGCGACGTAACGACCTCCGGCAGTTTGACGCCGAGAAGATAGAACGCCACCGCGATGACGCCTGAAATCACGCCCGGGTTGACGAGCTTGCGCAGGGAAGAGCGCTTCTGTGAAGGCTCAGCCGCTCCGCGCTGCAGAATCACCACGCCGTAGGTATAGATCAGGATATTGAAGATGATAATGAAAATCGATACGTACAGGAGCGCCTGGCTGCCGAGGATCTCGTTGATCAGCGGGATGCCGAGAAAGCCGATGTTGGAAAACACGGCCATCATGGCGTACGCACCCGCCTGATCCCGCTTCAGCCTAAGCAGCTTCGGCAGCACGGCGGCGACCAAGATCAGCACCGCGTACATCGCCGCGGCGATTCCCACGGCCGTCAGCAGCTCCGCGCCCGGGATAACGTGCTCCGTCTGCGAGGAATTGATGATCAACGCGGGGTTGGACACGTACAGCACGACGGCGGACAGCTTCTTGCTGGTGTGCTCGTCGAGTATCCGCACCTTTGCAAGCAGCAGCCCCACCAGCATCAGGATCAGGAAAACCACCATTTTGGAGAGTATCAGCATTATATCAAAATCCTATTCGTTGTTTGGAAATGGTTTGCAATGTATAGTTTACAACAGTACAGGCGGTTTGGGAAGGGTAAACATCAGGAACCCGTCTTGTTGACAACGCTACGCATTTTGTTATGATGATGATGAGTTTACACAATCGGGGTATATGAAATGCTTATCAACAAACGCCATACGGAGTTTTCCTTGTTGCCGAACTCCGATCATATTCAAGCGGATAATACGATATTGCTTTTCAGGGAAAATGAAGTCCTGCTGCGTACCGTATCGAAAGAGAACCGATTGCCTCTGTGGGGAGACGTCGCCGGCGGATTTGCGGGCACTTCGCCGCGCCACGCCTTTACGCAGGGAACGCGCCGGTATTTTATCGCTTCCGTTCAGGATGACACGCCCGCGCCGCCCAGCTTTGCCTGGGAAAACATACGCGTGTTCCGTATACTGCAGCCGGAAATGGAAGGCACGCTGTTGAACGTGGCGTGGCACCTGTCGGTTTGGTATGCAAACCACCGCTTCTGCGGCGCCTGTGGCAGTCCGACGCAACCTCATCCAGTGGAGCGGGCGTTGACATGCGAACACTGCGGGCTTACCGTTTTCCCTTCTATTCTGCCGGCGATCATCGTGGCTGTTACCAACGGCGACAGGCTTTTACTGGCACAGAACGCGCACGGCGCATTCCGCCGGTTCTCTCTCCTTGCCGGATTCGTGGAAGTAGGCGAAACGGCCGAACAGACGGTCGTACGGGAAGTGCTTGAGGAAGTCGGCCTGCGCGTGAAAAACATCCGCTATATCAAAAGCCAGCCGTGGGGGCTTTCCCAAAGCCTGATGCTGGGCTTCTCAGCAGAGTTGGATGGATCGCCGGAAATCCGCTTGCAGGCAAGCGAACTGGCGGAAGCCCGCTGGTTCAGCCGTGAGGATATCCCCGAAAACGACAGCACCGCAAGCATTTCTTTTAATCTAATGGAGCGTTTCCGACGCGGATTGTAATAACTTGAAGGATTAATTTACAAAAGCATTTGGAACCCTTATTCCTCGTGATCCTTGCGTCTGCGCCTTTTGCGGGAAAACGCCAAGCCGCCAAAACCGCTGATAATCGCCATATAGTACCCGAAGTTGTACCAGAACCCTACGTTGTTCACTTCATAGATGCCGATATCTTTGTTGAATATTGAGATGATAAGCGTGACCGGCGCGATCCAGCCGTGCCATATCCCGGCGAAGAATCCCGCCGGATTTTCCGGCGTGTTCGCGCCGTCGCCTGGCGCGCAGGAAGTCATCAGCACAAGGAGAATTACCATCATAAGTCCGAATAACAGTAGCTTTTTCAAATCGATCCGCCTTCTTTCATATCGGTAGGTCTGTTGATATTCTAACGAGTGTTCTATGCCATGTTATCACCCATTATACACCATTTCCAAACGAAAGAATAAATCATAAGTATGCAATAAAAAGCCGCCGCGAACGATATAGTCCGCGACGACGAGGGGAGCCGACGCCTGCCTTGCAGGCTGAGGCGTGGAAAGCCTTCACACTGCCCGCTTGTTGTTTCCAGCAGTATTCCGAAATCTGCCTTTCAGCGCCAGATAGCGCCGTTTGATCCATGCGCGGTGGTCTGCGATAAACGCCGCGAGAAAGGCCGCCGGCAGAACGATCAAAGGCACGTACAAAAGGGAGAGTGCCAAGAACATCAAGGCGATGGCGAATAGCCATAGAATGGAAATCAGGCGCGGCGAAATGCCGATTCTGGATGCCACGCGGGACATAAAGCTGGCGTGCTTATGGGATACCATACCCGTAATCCTCCCGAAAACGCAGTCCCTTTTCCTGTTCTTCTCCCGATAGCGCTATTATAGCACATTTCCATCCCGTTTTTACAAGATATCGGATTATACTCAAAGTATATTTCCCGCATGCGAATCGCACCGGTTCATTTCATCATCAGCCGTGCGGCGCCGAAAATTCCGGCGTCGTTGCCAAGCGCCGCCAAGCGGATAACGGTTCCTTCCGTGGCAACGGGAGCATACAGTTTGTATGCTTTTTTAACGGCGCTCAGCAGGGTATCCCCGGCTGCGGAAACGCCGCCGCCAAGCACGATGACCTCCGGGTCGCACACGCAGGAAATGATGGATAGCGCGCGCCCGAGCTCCGACGCGAATTTCTCCGTAAGCCGGCGAGCCAGGGCGTCGCCCTGTTGCGCGTGCATAAAAATATGCTTTGCCGTTACTTCCCCGTATTGGCGGAGCAGGCTCGGTTCGTCCGCGGTCTCCAGCAGCTGTTTGGCCTCACACGCAATACCTGACGCGGACGCGTACTGCTCCAGGCGTCCGCGCTTGCCGCGGCCGAATTCGCGTTTCTCCTCCGGTTTGATGATCATATGGCCGATCTCGCCGCCGGCGCCGTGAAACCCCTCCACGATTTGGCCGCCGATCACCAGGGCCGCGCCAAGGCCCGTTCCGATAGCGACGAAGTACATATTCCGCGCGCCTTGCGCGCTGCCTTTCCACAGCTCGCCCAAAGCGGCCGCGTTTGCGTCGTTGACGGCCTTGACGGGTATGCCGCACATACGGGAGAACGCGCCGGCAACGTAAAACCCGCCCCAGCCGTTCAGGTTGACGCAGGGCTCGACGGTTTTATCCTGTAAAACCTCGCCGGGAACGCCCAGGCCGATCCCGATCACGTCTTGCGCGGTGAACCGCCCTGTACTCATGCGTACCCGCACCGAAGCGGCGAGATCGCGAAGTATGTTTTTGCCCTTGTCGCGTATATCCGTCGGTATCTGCCATTTCTCTAGCAAGACGCCATTCTCGCTGAAAAGCCCCAGCTTCGCCGTGGTTCCGCCGAGGTCGATCCCGAATATAACCCGTTCGCTCATATCATCGTTCCCTGATACGCTACTCTTTAGAAAACAATACAGATACGTCCGGATGGAGCTGGAGTATGGACGCAGGCACTTCAGGCGTGATGGGGCCTTCCATAGCCTTATGAATAATATCTTCTTTGTCCTTGCCGTTCGCCGCCAGGATGATTTTTCTCGAGCACATAATCGACTGCATTCCCATGGTAATAGCGCTGCGCGGAATATCCGAGACCGCTTTGAAAAACCTGGCATTCGACCGGATGGTATCCTCCGACAATTTCACATAGGTCGTGTCCTTGGAAAACACGTCGGCAGGTTCGTTAAAGCCGATATGGCCGTTGTGGCCGATGCCCAAAAGCTGGATATCGATGCCGCCGAGGCTGGCGATCAGCGCGTCATACCGCTTGCATTCCGCCTGGATATCCGCGGCAAGCCCGTTTGGCATATGGGCGTTGGCGGCCTTGATGTTGACCTTTGAAAACAGGTGCTTTTGCATGAAATAGTGATAGCTCTGCGGATCATCCGCTGCAATGCCGCAGTATTCGTCCAGGTTGACCGTGCGCACCTTCGCAAAGTCAAGGTCCGCCTTTTCATACCAACTCACCAGTATTTTGTAAATCCCCAAAGGAGTTGATCCCGTCGCAAGCCCAAGCACGCAATCCTCCTTGAGGATGATCTGCGCCGATATCAGGTTGGCGGCCCTGCGGCACATCTGCCCGTATGTATCAAAAACCTGGTATTTCATAGGCGATACCCTTTCCGAAATAGATAATGTTGGGACGAGATAGAAGAGAATCCGGCAGGGGCAAAAGTTTGTTACGTCACATAGTAGCGCGGGATGAGTACTGATGTCAAATATGGAAGTACTTACCGGGTACACGCTCGCTTTCGTTGCCCTCGGGTTCGACTGTCTCCTCCCAATAGGTTGCATTTCGTTGACGGGGAGTCGTCGCACGCTTCGCTGCTGAGGCGCGGGCGTAAACGTCCACACCCTGATACCTAAAAACGACCATACAAGGTCGTTTTTTACGGTATCAGCCCTCTCAGCTTCGACTCCCCTTAGCGACGCTGATCACGAAAAGCGCCTCCTATAATAGCGCTTTTCGCGATGTCTAATAACGCTTACCTCAATACGAATATACGTTTTCTATAATACGAACCCTGCAAGATTTTATGGTGCATTACTTAAGCACGAGAAATAGGAAATATCATGAATAGCCTTAATCGTTGTCGTCTATTCACCTCAGCTTGTAGAGTACGCTATGTGTCTTTATATGCCAGTTTTGCACTGTAAATATTATTCTCGATATTTATTCGATTTTATCGTGCTTTTTTAAATTACATCGTGCACACAAGAGCTGAATGTTTGCAGCTGTCGTCGATGAGCCACCTTTAGAAAACGGGATTATATGATCGTAATGTAAATTAATCGTGGAGCCGCACTTAACGCATTTCCCTTTATCTCGACGCCATACTTCAACTTTAACGCCTGTGGGTATCAGTCGATTATGTTCAAGTTCTAGGTTGGTCGTATCGTTTTCTTCTTTTGTAGCTATTTCTTCATCTAGCATTTCAAGTTTAAACTTGAAAACATTACGGTCTCCGGATTGTTCGATCCAAGCGTTTGTCAGAATGAAATAACCGTTATATACCCAAATACCAGCTTTGATTTTTTCATATACCTTGACAATTTTAGCTGGCAAACCTTGCACATATTGTTTCGCCATCTGATAAAATCTACCATTCTCTGTAAGTCCTCCAGAGGGGGTTGTCATTGGCTGATCTATATCCTTTGGATTGCGTCCATCAACGATGTAATTTGATTGGACATCATGGCCTTCATAAATGATTGTTGTGCCATTTTCCTCAAAACGATCTGCATAAGGAGCATTCCTTCGTACGCTCATAAGAATGATGCTATAATCCCGGCCATTAATATTAGAATTCATGCCACGTTGAATAGAAAATCCTTCTGAAATAGTCATATCAACATATCGAATAACGTCACCTCGCTTCATTGTTTGCTCACTCAAAATAATCTCCCCCTCTTATATAAAAATGCAGTATTAAATTATTCTGTGGTGCTCACCAATAAAACACTATGACCAGCGACAAAGAGTAGCTGTTGTTTATAGTATAGCATCAAACGTCTATATTGTCTTTAATGCTCTCTTTCAATACGTAAGGTCACAATGCTTTTTAAGTTCTAGTAAAAACACATCCCGTGTTATTGTATCATAACAGTGGGATGTGTTTTTAGTGTGGTGGAGATGAGGGGAGTCGAACCCCTGTCCGGAAGTATGATTGCCAGGTTTTCTCCGAGCGCAGTCGAGCGTTTGAATTTCCCTCCGGCGAACGCCGCTTGACGGGCTTAAGCCTTCGGTAGCTTCATATTTACGGGCAAGGCCTCAAAGCTTTGGCGGTGCTCGTACCCTACGTACATGACGCCGATTGCCAAGCCCGTAGGCTGCCTGGGTCGACGCACGGCATTAAGCCGCGAAAGCTAACTGATTGTTGTCAGTTCGTTTTTGTTCCCGTTGTTGCGCGGTTCAGGGCCGCGGCTCGCTTACCTGACCTTCAACGACTTCCGTCGAAACCGGAACATCCCCATGTCACCCTGCCCAAAAACACCAATCTGCGTTGTCAACTTTTTGCGGCCTCGCACTTCTCTTCGTTTGTTCGAGGCTACGCAATTCGTTTCCTTCGGAAACTTCGGTTGCTAGTCGGGCTTTCGCCCTCCCTATTCGGTTGCATCGGCATCACGTACGTTTTTTGTACGCTCAGCCTCTGCCATTCTTGTTTCCTAGCATCTCGGCCTTTTTGAACAGGCTGAATGCAAATCTAGTTGCTTCGTTGAGAAAAGGCTCTTTCCATTTCGTGCTGGGCGTCGCGCGCGGCTTCGCTCTCGCGCTTGTCGTGCATGTGCTTGCCCCGGCAAAGGCCAAGCTCCAGTTTGACCAGCCCGTCTTTTAGGTACACCTTCAGGGGAATCAGCGCGTAGCCCTTACGGCTCACCAGGCCGTGGAGCTTTCGTATTTCGCCTCGGTGCAGCAACAGCTTCTTGGGGCGAAGCGGGTCGGGGCTGAACATATTGCCCCTGGAATACGGGCTGATATGCATCCCCTCGGCGAAGATCTCGCCGTTTCGCACCATGCAGAAACTCTCTTTTAAACTGATCCGCCCGTCGCGTACGCTTTTCACCTCTGTACCGCGTAAACTCATCCCACATTCGTAGCGGTCTTCCACGAAGTAATCGTGGAAAGCCTTCTTGTTGTGGGCGATGGGCTTAATGCCTTTTTGCCGCGGCACGAAGCTTCCTCCCCTGTGTAAGATAGTCGCATGTTTCATCAGATTTTAACATGCATCTCATTATAGCATAATTAACACTTGTTGCAAAGCTGTTAACCCTACTCTATAATGTATACAAAGCTTTGAGGAGGAACCCTTTATGTCTGCTGACGCGATCCGTACCATGTCCCGGGACGCACGGCGTGCCGGCCTTACGCTTTCCACGGTCAGCCTTGCGCAGCGCAACGCCGCGCTTTTTGCGATCGCGGAGAGCATTCGGGCGCATCTGGCCGGGATCTTCGCCGCCAACGAGCAGGACCTGAAAACCGCATTGGATGAAAAGCTGGCCGCGCCGTTATTGGCCCGTCTGAAATTCTCGGAATCCAAAGCCAAACGCGTGATCGACGGCCTTCACGCGCTTGCGGAGCTCCCCGATCCGCTGGGACATATACAGTACGCAAACGAACTGGCCGAAGGCCTGAAGCTGTACCGCGTCTCCTGCCCCATCGGCGTCGTCGGCGTGATATTCGAAAGCCGCCCCGACGCCCTGGTGCAGATCTCCTCGCTCTGCCTGAAATCCGGCAATGCGGTGCTTTTAAAGGGTGGACGCGAGGCCGCGCTCACCAACAAAGCGCTGTACAAAGCCATCGTTGAGGGCACGAAGAAAGCCGGCATCCCCGACGGCTGGTGCCAGCTTTTGCAGACCCGCGAGGACGTAGACGCCATGCTCAAACAGGACGACTGCATCGACCTGATCATCCCACGCGGCTCCAAGGCGTTCGTGCGCTATATCATGGACCGTTCCAACATCCCCGTGCTCGGGCATGCAGACGGCGTGTGCCACGTGTACGTGGACGCGAAGGCCGACCTGGACATGGCGCTGAAGGTGGCGATGGATTCCAAGGCCTACCGCCTGTCCATATGCAACACCGCCGAGACCCTGCTGGTGCACAAGGACTGCGCCAAAGACTTCCTGCCCGTCGCGGCCGTGGCGCTCAAGACCAAGAACGTGGAGATCCGCGGCGACGACGCAACCTTTGACCTCATCGAGTGCAAGCACGCCACCGAGGCGGACTGGAGCACCGAGTATCTGGACGCCATCCTCTCCGTGAAGGTCGTGAACAGCCTGGACGAAGCGATCGACCACATCAACCATTACGGCTCCGGGCATACCGACGCGATCGTGTCAAAAGACATGAATGCGATTGAGCGCTTCATGGCGCTGGTGGACAGCGCGGACGTGTTCGCCAACTGCTCCACGCAGATCGCGGACGGGTACATGTTCGGGCTGGGCGCGGAGGTCGGCATCGCAACCGGCAAGCTGCACGCCAGGGGGCCGATGGGGCTGGAAGGCCTGTGTACCTACAAGTACAAGCTCTACGGCAAGGGGCACACCCTCGCCGATATCAACGACGGCAAAACGCCACTGATTCACAGAAAACTGGACATATAGAAAGGAGCAGCGCATTGGAGCATATCATCCAGGTCGACAACCTCAGCAAATCCTACGGCGACGTGCACGCCGTGAAGAGGATCAGCTTCTTTGTGGAAAAGGGAAAGCTGTTTGCCTTCCTGGGCCCCAACGGCGCGGGAAAATCCACCACGATCAACATGATCTGCACGTTCCTTAAGCCCAACGGCGGCAGCGTGACCGTGAACGGCTACCAGCTTGGCAAGGAAGACGACGGCATCCGCAATTCCATCGGCGTCGTGTTTCAGGACGGGCTTTTGGATAGCCTGCTGACCATTGAAGAGAACTACTATATACGCGGGGCGCTGTACGGGCTTTCGGGCAAAGCGCTCAAGGCCGCCGTCAGGCAGGCCATCCATGCCGTGAGCATCGAGCCGATCGCGAACCGGCGCTACGGCAAGCTGTCCGGCGGGCAGCGCAGGCGCGCCGACATCGGCCGCGCTCTGATAACCCAGCCGGAGATCCTGTTCCTGGACGAGCCGACCACGGGGCTGGACCCGCACACCCGGCGCGCGGTCTGGGATACGATCCTCGACCTGCAGAAGACCACGGGCATGACGGTGTTCCTGACCACGCACTACATGGAGGAGGCCGACGGCGCCGATTACGTGATCGTGATCGACGACGGCAAGATCGCCGCCAAGGGCACGCCGACCGACCTGAGCGCGAAATACGCGCATGATAAGCTGTATTTGAACTGCTCCGATATGGATAAGGTCAAGGCTTACCTGAAAGAACAGAAAATCAGCTACACGCAGGTCGCCGACAACCTGATCGTCGGCATCGGCGATACCTTCGAAGCGCTGCCCATCATCGAGGGCTGCCGCGAACATCTCAAAGGATTCGAGGTCACCGTCGGGTCGATGGACGATGCCTTTATCGGCATCACGGGAAAGGAGCTGAGAGAATGACCGCGCTGATCAAACGCAACCTGCTGGTCTTCTTCCGGGATAAGGCCGCCATCTTCTTCTCGCTGCTCGCCTCGCTGATCATCATCGGCCTGTACGCGCTGTTCCTGGGCAACAACATGGCCTCCTACCTGCGTGATTTCCCCAGCGCACGTCAGCTGGTGGACCGCTGGCTTGTGGCGGGACTGGTGTCCATCACCTCCATCACAACGGCGATGGGCGCGTTCGGCGTGATGGTGATCGATAAAACCAAGCATATCATTCAGGATTTTTACACGTCGCCCGTCAGCCGCTGGAAGCTAGTCGGCGGTTATATCTTCTCGGCGTTCATCATCGGGTATCTGCTGTCCGTCGTCACGCTGCTCGTGGCGCAGGTTTACATGCTGACGCAGGGCGGCACGATGATGAGCTTCGCCACGTACGGTAAAACGCTGCTGGTGCTGCTGCTGGCCGGGATTACCAACACGACCATGATGTTCTTCATCACGGCTTTCTTCTCAACGGAAAACGCGTTTTCCACCGCGGCCACGGTGCTTGGCACGCTGATCGGGTTTGTCACGGGCATCTATATCCCCATCGGGGTGCTTCCGGAATCCGTGCAGTGGATCATCAAGGTGTTCCCCACGTCGCATGCCGTCATACTGCTGCGCCAGATCATGACCGGCGCGTTGTTTACGTCGTATGCCGAAGTGATGCCCGCCGAAAGCCTGGCGGAAGTCAAAGAAATGATGGGGATCGAGTTCCATTTCGGCCAGACCGTACTGCCCGTCTACATCAGTCTCCTGATCCTTGCGGGCGCGGGCGTGTTGTTCTTCCTGCTGTCGTTCATTCATATGAAGCATAAGCAGGTATAAAAACGGCAACACAGGTCAAAAACAGGCTGCGTGAGCAGCCTGTTTTGAAAACCATAGGGGTTTCACCCCTATAATTCCGACAAGGGCTATGCCCTTGACCCATCATTGGCCGCGCAATACGCGGCCAAAAGTGGGGTTCAGGGCATCGAAGGGAAGCGTGTACCCAGTGGATACCACGGTAAAGTCGTAAGCGACCCGCAGGTGAGAAGTTTTGCAGAGCAGGCAAGCGAGAGTGCGCCTGCGACAACAAAACTGACGGATCAGTGCCCCTGATCAGGATTGTTAAGGATGAACTCCTTAATTGCCTGCGATACTCAATTTCCCGACATCCACGCTCGGGGAGCCGAACGAGCCCTGCGGGAAGGTGAGGTCGCTTCCGACGGCCTTGATATCCTTGAGCATCTGGTAGAAGTTGCCCGCCACGGTGATCTGTTCCACGGGCCTTTCGATCTTCCCGTCTTTTACCAGGAATCCCTTGGCCGAAAGTGAAAAATCGCCGCTGACGCTGTCCGCGCCGGAATGCAGCCCCTCCAGCTGTTTGATCAGCAGACCGTCGCCCATGTCCTTGAGCAATTGCTCATAGGGCGTGTCGCCCGCCCGGAGATAGAAGTTCGTCGTCGCGACGCGGATAGGCGCGGAATAGCTTGCTTTGCTTGCGTTTCCGGTCGATTTCACGCCGTCCTTCTTCGCCGTTTTCAGGTTGTGCAGGAAGGTTTTCAGCACACCGTTTTCGATCACGGCGTGCGTGCCGCCGGGCACGCCTTCGGCGTCGAACGGGCGGGAGCCGATGCCGTCTTCAAGCAGCGAATCATCCATCAGCGTCACGCTGGGCGCGGCGATGGTCTCGTTCAGCCTGCCCTTGAACACGGACAGGTCCTTTTGCACGTTCTCGGCGGAAAAGGCGGCGGAGAAAACCTCCAGCATATCCGCAAGCGCCCGGTGATGCAGGATCGCGCGGTACTGCCCCGAGGGTACGGGCGACGCGTGCAGCATGGATACGGCGTCCTCCGCCGCGCTCTCGCCCAGCGCCTTGGCGTCAAGCCCCGTAAATCCGCGCCTCACCTGTACGTCGAGGCCCGTAACGGTGGAATCCCCGTCGGTCGCCACCGGCATGATGTAGGCGACGCCGTGGGTGGCGGTGTACTGCTTGTCCATGCCGAAAGTGTTGACGATGCGCACGGTCTGCTTCCCGGTCACGATGGTGTTATATCCCGCCTTCTTTACGCGCTTGTCGTACTCCATGGCCGTCTTTTCCACGTCCAGCACGAACTTCAGCTTTTCATCGGGTTCCCCGGTCTCGTCCTCCAGCTTGAGCTCGACGTTTTTCTCCTTGCCGTCGTAGATGAACTGCTCGGAAGTATCCTCGCAGAGCAAGGCGGAATCCTTCGCGTGCCGGATCAGCCAGCCGACGGCGTCCGTATCAAACGCCTCGGTGGACGCATAACCGATCCTTCCGCCCGCTTTCACGCGGAAGGAAAGCCCCTTAGTGAGGTTGGAGGAATACTTCGTGATCTCCTGGTTGGTCGCCATCGCCTGAAAGCTCTCGTCCTCGATCACATAGGCTTCCGCGGCCTCCAGCCCGGCCTTGCCGGCTTCTGTAAACAGGGTATCCAAAAAGGTATTCAAATCCATTTCATTCACTCCTTCGCTCTGCCGCCGACGGTCATCTGCTTCACGCGTATCATCGGCTGGCCGACGTTGGTGGGCACGCTGCCCGAGCTGCTGCCGCACATGCCCTGCGACATCGTCATGGTCCTGCCGACGCGGTCGATCTTCATTAAAATGTCCGCGCCCTTGCCGATCAGGGACGCGCCGCGCACCGGCGTGGCGATCTTGCCGTCCTTCACCAGATAGCCTTCCGCCACGGCGAAATTGAACTCGCCCGTTGCCGGAACGACCGATCCGCCGCCCATCTTCTTGGCGTACAGGCCATCGCCCATGGTTTTGATCATCTCGTCTTCATCGTCTTTCCCGGGCGCGATAAAGGTATTGCGCATGCGCGAGGTCGGCGTGAAGCTGTAGTTCTGGCGGCGTCCGCTGCCGGTGGGCGCCATACCCATACGCCTGCCGTTCAATTTATCGATCATGTAGTTTGTCAAAATCCCGTTTTCGATCAGCGTCAGGCGCGTGGTGGGCATGCCCTCGTCGTCGATACGCGTGGAGCCCCACTCGTGGGGCATGGTGCCGTCATCCACGGCGGTCACGCAGTCGGCGGCGATCTTCTGGTTGAGCTTTCCGGTGAAAACGCTCAGGTTGAACGCCACGGCGGTCGCTTCCAGGCTGTGGCCGCAGGCTTCGTGGAAGATCACGCCGCCAAAGCCGCCGTCGATCACCACGGGCATCACGCCCGCGGGGCACATGGGGGCGCTCAGCATCAGGCTTGCGGATTCGGCGGCCGTCCTACCCGTTTCTTCGGGATTGACGCGCTGCTTAAACAGCTCAAATCCCATGGATGCGCCGGGACCTTCGTGCGCCGTCTGCTTTTCCTTGCCGTTATCGGCGATGGCCGTGCAGGAGATACGGGTACGGGTGCGCGTGTCTTCCACATACAAGCCTTCCGAATTGCAGATGATCACGTCCTGCTCGGTATCCAAAAAGAGGCAGCTGACCTGCTTGATGTCCGCGCTCACCTTGCGCGCGGCCGCGTCCGCCGCGCGGAGGATGTCCAGCTTCTTTTTGCTTTCCACCGACGACGGCGCCAGTACGATACAATCGGGCGCCGGCAGTTGCGGTGAGACGAACGGCGGCAGCGTGAGTACGGTTTTCTTTTGATCGCGAACAGCCGAAGCCACCTGCGCAGCGCAGCGCAGCAGCCCTTCCCTGTCCGTTTCGTTGGTGTAGGCGTACACGGGGTTGAGCCCGACAAACACCCGGATGCCCGCGCCGTGCAGGCGGCTGAAGTTGATGCTTTCGGCTTCCTGGCTTAGCAGCTGCATGCGCGAAGAGCGGGTATCCTCCAGGAAAATCTCCGCAAAATCGCCGCCGCTGGCAAGCGCGACCTCAAGCACCTCCTGTGCGTATGCTTTCATCATTGAGTTTCCTCCCAGGTTTTTCGATTTTATTCATCTTCAGTATATCACGTTTTCGCGCTGGTTGAAAATCCCAATTCGCCTGCAATGCCTCTGTGTGAATTGGTAACCAGTTGACCAGCCTATACATCGTGTACAAATGCGCAAACTAAACTTTGTCTATTTACACCATTTGCAATTCTATCCTCAGAAGTTATAATATACTTACATTGTTCTCATAGAGCGATTATTCGTTCAGGAAATAAAAGGAGGCTATCTCATGGCAAGCGTATCTCTGAAAAAACTGACAAAGGTATATGCCGGCAATGTCGTCGCTGTCAGCGATTTTGATCTGGACATTGAGGATAAGGAATTTATCGTTTTGGTCGGCCCGTCCGGCTGCGGCAAATCGACCACGCTACGCATGGTTGCGGGGCTGGAGGAAATCACCGCCGGCGAGCTCTATATCGGCGACCGCCTGGTCAACGACGTCGCGCCCAAAGACCGCGATATCGCAATGGTGTTCCAGAACTACGCCCTGTACCCGCATATGACGGTGTTTGACAACATGGCGTTCGGCCTGAAACTGCGCAAGACCCCCAAGGCCGAGATCAAGACCCGCGTGGAAGAAACCGCGAAGATCCTGGACATTTTCCATCTGCTCAACAGAAAGCCCAAGGCGCTTTCCGGCGGCCAGCGCCAGCGCGTCGCCCTCGGCCGCGCCATCGTACGCGAGCCGAAGGTCTTCCTGATGGACGAACCGCTGTCCAACCTCGATGCCAAACTGCGCGTTGCCATGCGCACCGAGATCACCAAGCTGCACCAGCGGCTGCAGACCACCTTCATCTACGTGACGCATGACCAGACCGAAGCCATGACGATGGGTTCCCGCATCGTGGTGATGAAAGACGGCCTGGTACAGCAGGTGGATACCCCGCAGAACTTGTACGATTTCCCGTCCAACCTCTTCGTGGCCGGCTTTATCGGCAGCCCGCAGATGAACTTCTTCGACGTGAAGCTGGAGAAGGAAGGCAAGGAAGTCGTCGCCAAGTTCGGCGAAAACAAGATCGTGATCCCGACCAGCAAGCTGTCGAAATTCGCGGATGAGAAAAACATCGGCAAAGAATTGATTATGGGTATCCGTCCGGAAAACATCCACGACGAAGACGTGTTCGTGCAGTCCGCGCCCACGGCCGTCATCAACTCCGACGTGGAGGTCACCGAGCTGATGGGCTCCGAAACCTACCTCTACCTGACCACCACCGGCAAAGAAGGCAATATCATCGCCCGCGTGAATCCGCGCACCACAAGCCGTGCAGGCCAGAGCATCCAGATTGCGTTCGACGTCAACCACCTGCATTTCTTCGACAAGGAAACCGAAGAAACATTATTGACCCGCTAATCCACGAAAGCATTGTCCCCTGCCTGTACTATGGCAGGGGATTTTTATTGCCAATCGAATGCATCATCCGAGGGGGCATGAATTTTGAGCGTATCCATTTCCTATGATTCCGACCGCAGGCTGACGATATCCGGCATCCGCTGCGATTGCGGGCTTGACCACCGGCTGCCGACGCAGGACATCTACGTAGGCAGCGGGATCGTCAAGCATACGCCCGCGTATATCAGGAAACGCGGGCTTGGCACGCGCTGCGTGCTGGTGGCCGACCGGAACACCTGGCCGCTTGCGGGCAAGGCTTTGGCGGAGAACCTGGCAAGCGAGGGCTTTTCGGTCATCCGCTGCGTCATCGCCCGCGACGGCGTGATGGACCCGGACGAGCGCGCCTGCGGCGAGGTGCTGCTGTCCATACAGCCCGAGACTGAGTTCCTGGTCGCGGTCGGTTCCGGCAGCATCACAGACACCACGCGCATCAACGCCATGCGCTGCGGTCTTCCGTTCGTCAGCGTCGGCACGGCGCCGTCGATGGACGGGTACACCTCCGTGGTCGCCCCGCTTCTTTTGCGCAGCGTGAAGATCCACCGCGCGGGCGTGTGCCCGGAGATCATCGTGTGCGATACGCAGATCCTGCGCACCGCGCCGCCGGACATGGTGTGCTCCGGCGTGGGCGACGTGCTGGGCAAGTACATCGCCAAGGCGGACTGGATGATCGGAAGCATCATAAACGGGGAGACCTACTGCGATGTGTGCGGTGATATCGTCACCGGGGCGATCAAAAAGCTGCTCCAAAACATCGACGCCATCCGCAGCCGCAGCGAAGAAGGTATTCAAATACTGATCGAAGCGCTGCTGCTGTCGGGGATGACGATCATGATCATCGGCAATACGCGCGCGGTGGCCTCGGTGGAGCACAACATCGCGCATTACTGGGAGATGATGCAGCTTCTCCACAGCCACCACCCGCCCGCCCACGGAGCGTCCGTCGGCGTGGCGACGCTGCTGGCCTGGCCGATGTACACGCGCTTCGCCGGGGAGGATTTGTCCAAGCTTGATTTGGATGCTATCAAAGCCAAACGCATTTCACGCGCGCAGCGCGAAGCCTGGATGCTAAAAGCCTTTGAGGAGGAAGCCGCGCAAAACATCATGCGCGACAATCCTGATGATTTTCTAATCTGGGAGGAACAGAAACGGCGCATCCGGACCGCACAGGAAAACCAGCAGAAAATCCGCGACGCCATCGCCCTGCTGCCGCCGTATGAAGATATCCTCGCCGCCATGTCAAAACTCGGCGCGCTCCTGACGCCCGCTGAGTGCGGTATCGATACCAAACTTTTGAGCCTCTCCATGCGCTGCGCCAAGGACTACCGCTCCCGCTATACCCTCTTCAAGCTCATCGCCGAATGCGGCCTGGAGGATGAGTATTTCTGCGGGTATCCGATTTAGAGGACGATAGGGGCTTCCCACTCAGTTTTATTGTCGCGTGCATCGCTGCCGCTTACACGCTTTGTAAAACTTCCCAACTCCGGTTCGCTAGCCGCTTCGCGGCTGTGCCGCACAGGGCACACGCTCTCCTTCGTTGCCCCAAACCCCAGTTAAGGACAATGTCCTTACCAATCCATTATAATAGCCGCGCTGCGCGCGGCTATTATTGATGGGATAACTAAGGACGCTGCCCTTAGTTGCGGGGTATAGGGACGCACAGCCCCCATAATTCTGCGCTAAAGCATTACCCCCGTCTTGAATATGGCGATGCTGCGGTAATCGTTGATCTCGTTGCGGGCGCGGCGGCCGCTTGCGATTTGGAAAACGAGTTCCGTCAGTTCGTCTGTGAGTTGGTCCATGGTATGCGTGGTCAGCAGCCGTCCGGCGTCGAAATCGATCCAGTTTTTCTTGTTTTCGGCCAGCTCCGAATTGCTGGAGATTTTCACCGTCGGCACCGGTCCGCCGAACGGCGTGCCCCTGCCCGTGGAGAACAACACGATCTGCGCGCCCGCAGCCGCCAGCGCGGTGGTGGATACCAAGTCGTTTCCAGGCGCGGTCAGCAGGATCAGCCCGGATTTGTTCACGCGTCCGCCGTAAGGCAACACGCCGCGTACGGCGGCGGAGCCGCTTTTCTGCGTGCAGCCAAGCGCCTTATCCTCCAGCGTCGTGATCCCGCCCTGTATGTTGCCGGGCGAAGGGTTTTCATAGATCGGCTGGTTATGCTCTTCGTAATAGCGCTTGAAGCCGTTGATCATCCCCACGGTATCCTGAAATATCGCTTCGGTCTCGCAGCGGTCCATCAGCAGTGTTTCCGCGCCGAACATCTCCGGCACTTCGGTGAGCACTGCCGCACCGCCCATGGCGATCAGCCTGTCCGAAAACCCACCGATCAATGGATTGGCCGTGATGCCGGACAGTCCGTCCGAACCCCCGCATTTCAACCCGACGATCAACCGGTCCGCCGGGATCTCCTCGCGCTTGTCTTTTTGCATTGCGTCGGCAAGCTCTTTAAGCAGCCGCATGCCGATCTCCAGCTCATCGCCGGTCTCCTGCATCACCATGAACCGCACGCGCTTCTCGTCGAACGGCGGCATGCTTGCCCTGATCACGTCCACGGGGCTGTTCTCGCAGCCGAGTCCAAGCACCAGCACGCCGCCGGCGTTGGGATGCACGGCAAGGTCCGCGAGTATCGTTCGCGTATCCTTCTGGTCATCCCCCAGCTGCGAGCAGCCGAAGGGATGCTCAAACACGCTGACGCCCTCCACCGGACCGCCGACCAGCGACTGCGCGCGCTGCCGCAGGGCACGGGTCGCGTCGCCTACGCACCCGACGGTCGGGATGATCCACAGCTCGTTGCGCACGCCCGTGCGCCCGTATCTACGCTTATACCCCCGGAATGTCCGCGCGGGAACGCTTTCCAAAGCAAACGGTTTGGGCGTGTATCGATAGTCCGCCTCGCCGGAAAGCATGGTTTTCAGGTTATGTGTATGCACGAGTTCGCCCGCGGTGATATCCTTCACCGCCGCGCCGATCGGCAGCCCGTACTTGAGTACCGGCGTATCCTTTGCGATCGGGCGCAGGGCGATCTTATGCCCGGCGGGTATATCATCGCGCAGCGTCAGTCCGTTTTCCCATATCGTATCCCCCCGGCGAAGCGGCTGCAGCGCAACCGCGACGTTGTCGTCCGGATGAATCAAAACCGTTTGTTTCATAGCCTTGCCCTCGCGCCCTCCTGCGGAATATGTAAATGGTTTCACTTCTCTGCATATCATACTCCGGATCGGCGTATGCGTCAATCTTTTCTCCTTTTATATGGCTTTTCACGGTTTTATTTTCTGCGGGCATCTTGCTTTTTTAAAAAATAACTCTATAATAAATGCAGAATATCAGGTAAGTGTTTACATTCCCGTTCCCCTCCCTGCCGTAAGGAGTGTTTCAATGAAAGCGTTCATGGATCAGGATTTCCTGCTCAGTACCGAAACGGCGAAACGGCTGTACCACGAGGCCGCTGCCGGCTGCCCGATCATTGATTACCACTGCCATATCGATCCGCGCGAGATCTACGAGGACCGGCGGTACGAAACCATCACGCAGGTATGGCTCGGTGGCGACCACTATAAGTGGCGGCTGATGCGCTACGCGGGTGTGCCGGAGGAATATATCACGGGCGGCGCAAGCGACTACGAGAAGTTTTACAAGTATGCGGAAGTGCTGTCCAGGTGCGTCGGCAACCCGGTCTATCACTGGAGCCATATGGAACTGCAGCGCTACTTCGGCTATACCGGAACGCTGAGCGCAAAGACTGCCGACGAGGTTTGGGAGCTGGCGAACGCCAAACTCGCAAGCGACGGCTTCACCGTGCGCGGGCTGATCAACCGAAGCAACGTGGAGCTGATCTGCACCACCGACGACCCGACGGACAGCCTGGAGTGGCACCGCAAGCTAGCCGCGGACGGCAGCTTCCGTACGGCCGTGCTGCCCGCCTGGCGGCCGGACAAGGCCATGAACATCGAAAAGCCGGATTTTTCTCAGTATCTGCAGAAACTCGAGAAAACGGCAAAGGTGGATATCACGTCCTTCGCAAGCCTCAAGGAAGCGCTGCGCGCGCGCCTTGCCTGGTTTGCCGAGAACCGCTGCTCGCTGAGCGACCATGCGCTGGATTACGCCATGTACGCGCCGGCGTCCGACGAAGAGATCGAGCACATCTTCGCCGACAAACTGGTGGGCGGGGACATCGGCGAACAGGATGTGTTCAGGTACAAGACCGCGTTCATGCTCTTCGTCGCCGGGGAATACCGGCGCATGGGCTGGGTGATGCAGCTGCATTACGGCTGCCGCCGCAACAACAACCCGGTGATGTTTGATTTACTTGGCCCCGACACGGGCTACGACGCCATCGACACCTACACCCCGTCGGCGCAACTGGCGGCGCTGCTGGGCGCGATGGAGCAAGCAGGCGGGCTCCCAAAGACCATCCTCTACAGCCTGAACCCCTATGACAACGCCGCCATCGATTCGGTCTGCGGCTGTTTCCAAAACGGCGAAGCCGTATGCAAGGTCCAGCACGGCTCCGCCTGGTGGTTCAATGACCATCTCGCGGGCATCACCGAACAGCTGACCTCGCTTGCCAACCTGGGGTATTTGGCGGGCTTTGTCGGCATGCTGACCGACAGCCGGAGCTTTTTAAGCTATCCGCGCCACGAGTACTTCCGCCGCATCCTCTGCCGCCTGCTTGGCGAGTGGGTGGCGGACGGCCTGTACCCCGACGATTTCGAAACGCTTTCGCAGATCGTGCGCGGCGTCTGCTGCGACAACGCCCGGGCGTATTTCGCGTTTGCGTAAACATGAGAATTGCAGGTTTGGGGGCAAATAGCCCCCTTTTTATTTACAAAGTCCCGTTTATGTTATGGTTTCTTGACAATAAACACGTTGACGGCTATCATGAAACTACTTTTAATGAATGGCTGGAGGAAGAGCATGGCGGACGTGACGATGGACAAGCTGGTAGCCCTGTGCAAAAACCGCGGATTTATTTTCGCCGGCAGCGAGATCTACGGCGGCTTGGCCAACGCCTGGGACTACGGCCCGCTGGGCGTGGAGCTCAAAAACAACGTAAAAAAGGCCTGGTGGCAGAAGTTTGTGCAGGAAAACAAGTACAACGTCGGCCTGGACAGCGCCATTCTGATGAACCGCAACGTATGGGTCGCCAGCGGGCACGTGGGCACATTCAACGATCCGCTGATGGACTGCAAGGCCTGCAAGGCGCGCTTCCGCGCCGACCAGTTGATTGAAGATTTCTGCAAGGAACGCGGCGAAGAGATCGTCGCCGATGGCTGGAGCAATGAAAAATACGAGCAATATATATCCGACAATCAAATCGCCTGCCCCATCTGCGGCAAACACGATTTTACGGGCATCCGCAAGTTCAACCTAATGTTTAGAACTCATCAAGGCGTAAACCTGGATACCGCGGCGGAACTTTACCTGCGCCCGGAAACCGCGCAGGGCATCTTCGTGAACTTTAAAAACATCGTGCGCGCCACACGCCGCAAGCTGCCCATGGGCGTATGCCAGATCGGAAAAGCTTTCCGCAACGAGATCACGCCGGGCAATTTCATCTTCCGCACCCGCGAATTCGAACAGATGGAACTGGAGTTCTTCTGCAAACCCGGGGAGGACCTGGAATGGTTTGATTACTGGCGCGCGTTCTGCCGCGACTGGCTGAGGAGCCTGGGCATGAAGGAGGAAAACCTCCGCCTGCGCGACCACAGCCCCGAGGAGCTTTCGCATTACTCCAACGCCACCACGGATTTCGAGTTCCGCTTCCCCTTCGGCTGGGGCGAGCTCTGGGGCGTGGCCGACCGCACCGATTACGATTTGAAAGCCCACCAGCGCGTGAGCGGCGAGAACATGGAATACATCGACCTCGTCACAAACGAGCGCTTCATCCCCTATGTGATCGAGCCCTCGCTGGGCGCCGACCGCGTGCTTTTGGCCTTCCTGTGCGACGCGTACGCGGAAGAGGAATTGGTAAACGACAGCCGCGTGGTGCTGCATTTACATCCCGCGCTGGCGCCGTTCAAGGCCGCCGTACTCCCTCTGCAGAAAAACAAGCTGGGCGAACTGGCGGTCTCGGTGTATGAGAAACTATCCGGGAAATTCATGGTGGATTACGACGAAACGGGCTCCATCGGCAAGCGCTACCGTCGGCAGGACGAGATCGGCACCCCGTTTTGCATCACGATCGATTTCGATACGCAGGAGGACAATACCGTCACCGTGCGCGACCGCGACAACATGGAACAGATCCGCCTGCCGATCGACGAGCTAGAAAGCTATATCGAAAGTAAGCTTATCTTCTAAATATAAAGCCCCGTATTCTATTAGGCAAACGATGATTGAAACCTCGTGCGATGCCGAGTTGGATTTTCATCGGCTTGCGTTTGCAGGGCCCGAAGTAGTAGCAGCGCTACGTCGAGGGTTCTGCAGGCGCAAGCTGGTGGAAATACGACCGGCAGCGTGCGGGGGCTTCAGTCAGCGTTTGCCTAATCTATAACAACGCCTAAGTTTTCCAGGAACCAGCCCTTCCAAGAGATCTCCTCCGTAAAGCCGTCTGTTTGACTGCCGCCGACAAAGAAGGCGACGCGCCTGGCGTTGGCAGCATGCAGCAGGGTATTGGTAAGCGAATAGGCAAGCAGCCGGTCCTCGTCTGCGCTCAATCCCTGCCCGGCCGCAAGAAACGAATTGCTAAAGTTCACAAGCAGCGTATCCCCGTCCAGAGAGATTCCGATGATATCGGGATCTTTCATCGCTCCGGCGGGAAGCAGCGCCTGCGCGTCCTTTACGCTGTCCTCCGCCGACGGGCCTCTGAACAGTTCCGTCAGCAGCGCGCGCGGATTGGAGGTCCTGTAAAACGCAATCGGGCGGCTGACCGTAATCAGCTTCTGCCGCGCACTGTCGGCGAAATACAGGGTCGCGTTGTCCATCAACAGCGCCGCGAAGTCCGCGCGCCTCTGGATGCCGTTGTCAAACAGGATGCCGCTGGTGCTGCCAAGCATCACATGCTCCACGAGCTCACTGTCGATATACACCTCGATGCCCGCGACGTTTGGCAGGAAGGTGGTCAGCGTATAGCACAGCGCCGCCATGCAGCTGGCGCGCGGTATGCCTGCCGCCCGCAGCATCTCGTCCAGCAGGTAGCTGAATTCAAGCGTGATCAGGTTGCCGCCGATACTTGAAGGCTGTGAGATCTGCGGTGTGTCCAGCAGGTATTCCGTCAGCAGCGACATCGCCGGGGAGCCCCGCACCACGGCCGCGCCGACGGAGATCTCCCGCATCAGTGTAACAGCCATATCATCCGGCTTCATGCTGTCGAATGTGATATTACGCGCCTCGGCCATCACGCCGTTGATGTGGGCCAGCGGGAAGTATAGCGTCGCCGTCGCGGTCAGGCGCTTTTCTCCGGCGTTCTCGCCGGACGTCACGCGGCGGGATAATTGCTGTTCGTACAGCGCGTCGATGTCCTCCCCCATGCTGCGGGTCAGCGCGCCGGCAGGCAGCGTGGAGGCCAGGTCCAGCGGGATCGCCTTATCCGCGACCAGGGTATTGACATACTGGATGTTTTCCATTTCCGTCAGTGTGTTGGTGATAGCGTGGCTGACGAGGCAAAGGGTCTTGCGGTCCAGCTGCAGCGCGGACGCCGCCAGGTTGACCGTCGCCACATCGCCGCTGACTTCCACGGGGTTTGCGCCGTACAGCGACAGCTTCACATCCCCGCCCAGCGGCGAAGCGATAGAACTTCCCGGCTGCTCAAGGAGCAGCCGCACGATGCTTTCCGCCGTCAGCCGCCCTTCGGACAGCGGTATGGTATCCGTTACGCTGATCAGGCGGGCTCCGTCGTGGCGGGGCAGGTAGAACACGGCCGGCTGCGTATACTCAAGCATCGCGTCACCGATCGGCGCGACGAAAGCGGTCTGCACCTCAGGCAAAGCGTAGGCTTTGCCGTCGGATACGGGAATGCCCGCGTTAATGCAGGAAGAAAGGCACAGCGCGGCGCAAAGCACTGCCGTCAACGCCAAGTATTTTTTCCGTCCTCTCATGTCCGCACGCTCCGCATCATGTTTCCGGTACCAGCGCCGTCAGGCGCGTATACTCCATCTTCCATACGCCGTTTTCGCGTATCAGCTGCAAAGGATAGTTTAATAGCTTCTCCTCACCGCCCTGCGCGATCATACGCAGGAAGACCGTGACCACGGCTGCCTGTCCGTCAAGGTACACGCTGCCTCCGTTTACTGAAAGCACCTCGACCGCCGGCGCTGAATCCAGCGCTTCCACGAAGGCTGAATAGGCCGGCTTGCCCGCATACGCCAGATACTTGTACATGCGCTCAAAATCCTTCTGCGACCAGGCGTTCAGTATCGTTTTCACGGTGTTCTGCGGCGTCAGCAGCAGCGCTTCGTCGCGGATGACCGGCTCGCTCGGGCCCGCGGAGCCGTCCAGAAAGTACGAGTTATCAAGCCGCAGGCTTAACTGCATCTCGTTTTCGCGGTGCACCAGAAACTGCACGCCCGTATATGGATAGCTTTCCGTAACCGACGCCGCGATGCTCTGCGTGACCAGTTCCCTTAGCAGCGGCGCCTCCGTTGTCCAGGCATCGTTGTTGGCCCAATCCCCGGGGATATCGTCGTTAAGAAACGCCTCGTTGAATGTGATAAACAGCACCTGCCCGTTGTTGGAAACGCCTTCGATCTGCGCGTCCGCGGGGATCAGCCGCCGCAAATCCGCGTTGCCCGCGCTGGGGCCCGAAAGCAGCGCCTCGATAATCGCCTGTTCGGGCCGCTGGTCGCGCCGCAAGGTGATGACGCGGCTTTCCCCCGCCAGCATCGGTTCGTCCAGATAGCGGAAGTAGAGCGTCGCCTTGATTTGGCTGACGTTGCTGTCCCCGGCCGACGCCGCGTACAGTTCCTCCGAAAGCCCGGGGGCAGCCGTCGCCTCGTTTTTCGCCAGGGGATTGAGCTGTTCAAAGCAGCCGGAAAGCAGCAGCGGCAGCACGAGAACGAGGACCAGCAACGCAAGGCGCGGTTTTTGCTTCATCATGCTTCCTCCCCCAATCCTGCCAGGTGGCCGCCCATCGGCAGCTCGACAGTGAAGGTGGTACCGCCGCCTTCCGTAGAATCGACCGATACGTTGCCGCCGTGCATCAATACGAACTGGCGGACGATCGAAAGCCCGAGGCCCGTGCCGCCCGTATCGCGGCTGCGCGCCTTGTCCACGCGGTAAAAGCGGTCGAAGATATGCGCCTGATCCTCTTTGGGGATGCCCGGGCCGTTGTCGGCGACGGTCAGCACGGCGTTTCGCCCCGAGCGCACCAGGCGCATGCGGATGATCCCGCCCGGCGGCGTATACTTGATGGCGTTGTCCAGGATGTTATAGATCACCTGCGTGAGTTTGGCATGGTCGGCGTGCATCTCGCAGCCGTCCGCCAGGCTGACCTTGATCTCCTGATGCTTCTGCTGGGCGACCACGGACAGGCGCTGCACGACCTCGGTCACCACGTCGGCGATCCTGAAAGTCTCAAGCCGCAGGCGCATGGCGTTGGTATCCATGCTGACCATCGTCAGCAGATCCGAAATGATCAGGTTCAGCCTGTCGATCTCGGAGTTGACGTCGGTCAAAAACTCCGTGCGCAGGTTGGCCTGCATATCCGGCTGGTAGATGATGTTCTCCAAAAGGATCTTCATGGTCGACAGCGGCGTTTTCAACTCGTGGCTAGCGTTGGATACGAACTGGTTGCGGCTTTTGTCCAGCCTTTCCAGCTTTTCGGACATCGTGTTGAAGGTCTCGGCGAGCTTGCGAAGCTCCCCGCCGCCCTTCACCGGCACGCGCACCGACAGATCGCCGCGCCCCATGCGCTGGATGCCGCGGGTAAGCCTGTCGATCGGCTTGGTGATGAGCCGCGACAGAAACAGCGCGATGACGGCCGCCACGACGGCGGCGGCGATGAAATAGATGAGCATGTTTTTCTGCAGCGCGACGAGGCTTTCCATCAAATCGCCCACCGAGGATGAGTATAAAAGCACGCCTACGGTTTTCCCGCCGCCTACGATAGCCGCGGAGCAGTAGGCGACCCAGTCGTCCTCCAGGCCCTCCAGCGAGCCGAAGTACGAGAATATCGAAAGCTTCCTGTCCGGATCGAAGCCGTGCACGCCGTAATCGACGGTCTTTTCATTAAGCAGCACCGTCGCCACTTCGGGAATCTCCAGGCGTTTCCCATTGAGCTCGGAAAAGCTGTCGGCCTGCACCTTGCCGCTTTGATCCAGCACCATCAGGCGGCCGCCCATCTCCCCGCTGGTGAGCTCCAAAAGCTGTTGCAACGCTTCAATATCCGCATTTAAAAAAAGCGGCGCGACAACGACGGCCAGCTTTTCGGCGGCCGCCTGGTCCTGTGTGCGCCGGTCGTCAAACAAATAATCGCCCACCAGCCCGATCACCGACGCAGCCACCGCAAAGTAACTAACAACGACGATCAGCAGGAAGGCGAGCAGGTATTTCCACCTGATTGACGAAAACGGATTTTTAATCCTTATCCGTAAAATAATAGCCCACTCCCCACTTGGTGAAGATGAACTCGGGCTGCGCGGGATTGCGTTCGATCTTTTCCCGCAGCCTGCGGATGTGTACGTCCACGGTGCGCGCGTCGCCTGGATAATCGTACTTCCATACGATCTCAAGCATCGCCTCGCGGCTGAACACCTTGCCGCGGTTGGTTACAAACAGCTGCAGCAGGTCGAACTCCTTGGCGGTCAGGCGGACTTCCTTGCCGCCCAGGGTCACCGCGCGGTTGACGGCGTTGATCTCCATATCGTGCACGCGGATGGTTTTCTTGGCGTCCGACTGCTGGGTGGCGTTGGTGCGCCGCATGATGGTTTTGATGCGCGCCTTGACCTCCAAAATGTTGAACGGCTTGGTCATATAATCGTCCGCGCCGTATTCAAGTCCCAGAATCTTATCGATATGCTCGCCCTTGGCCGTCAGCATAATAATCGGCACGTTTGAGTGCTCGCGGATGCGCTGGCAAACCGTAATGCCGTCGAGTTTCGGCAGCATCACGTCCAGCAGGATGAAATCATATTTCCCGGCAAAAAACTTCGCCAGCGCCTCTTCTCCGTCCGACGCCGAATCGGTCTCAAACCCTTCTTGCTCAAGGGAGTATTGCAATCCCTTAACAATCAAAGGCTCATCGTCAACGAGCAATATTTTTTTTGCCATTGATAACATCCTTTCACTTATATACGATCATGGAATCATAAGTAACATTATTGTAAAACGGAACACTAAAAAAATCAAGCGGAATGTAACATTGTTTTTGTATTTATTTTACATCATACTATATATCTTATTATTTTGTCTCATATCCACAATATAATGTTCATTTGCTTTTGATCTTCCGGAAATGCCACAAGGGGATGCGCTTGCGGCGCCGTGAAACAGCCAATATCGTATGCAGCATTTGCATACTCGCGCCCGTTGGTGTACCCTGAACGTATGGGTACAGGACAGAAAGTGGGGCTTGCTATGAAGATTACGATTGTCGGCACAGGCAACGGCGGAACGACGATCGGGGCGGACCTGGCGCTCAAGGGGCATCAGGTCACGCTGCTGAAAACATCCGACAAACTGCATAACGAGAATTTCAAACTTCTGCAAAAAACGAAGGAAGTGGAATTCGAGGATACCGTCAAGACCAAAACAGCGCGTTTTACGAACGTAACAACTGATTTTTCGAAGGCCATTATAGAAGCCGAACTGGTGATCCTTTATATCTGGACGAATTTCCACAAAGCGGTCATCGACAGGATGACGCCCTATATCCGGGACGGCCAGTGTTTCCTGCTGGAGCCGGGATACCTGTCCACCTGCTATTTCATGCGAGCGACCGGCAAGGATATCACGGTGATCGAGGCGGAGAGCTCCCCCATCGACTGCCGCATCGTGAAGCCCGGGAAGGTGCGCGCGCTGTTTCGAAACGTGATGAACCCGTTCGGCGTGTATCCCAAGGCGAAACGGCCCGAAGCGGTCAAGGTGCTGGAAGCGCTCCAGTATCCTTTCACCCTCACGGAGAACGTGATCGAAGCTGCGCTGCATAATCCCAACCTCATCGTTCACACCATCGGGGCGATCTTCTCCATCCCGCGCATCGAGTACACCTACGGTCAATACTGGATGTACAAGGAAGTGTTCACCCCGCATATCTGGAATATCGTCAAAAGCCTGGACAAGGAGAAAATGGACGTTCTGGAACGCCTCGGCTGCAAGCGCCTGCCCTACGTGGAGGCATGCAAGCTGCGTAATTCCGAGGACAAAAAGGTGAACGCGAAGGCCGCGTTTTTCCACTACGCCAAACACTCCTCCCCCAAGGGGCCGCACCAGCCGGATTCACGCTATATCACCGAGGACGTGCCCGAAGGGCTTGTGATGCTCGAATCGCTGGGGCGGCTTCTGAAGATTCACACGCCGACCTGCACGGGACTGATCGACGTCGCCTCCGCGGCGCTGGAAACGGACTTCCGCAAGGACGGCCGCACGGTGGAACGCCTGGGGCTTGAGAACATCGGAAAGATACTAAACGACGGGACAACGGAATCGTAACAAGAACACAAAAGCGGCAGATACACCGAACCCTCCCGTATCCGGGAGGGTTCGGTTTATATTCAACTATTGCAGGAGCGATTCCCCCGTCATCTCTTTCGGTATCTCAATCCCCATGCTATCCAATAGCGTCGGCGCGATATCGCAGAGCCTTCCGCCTTCGCGCAATTTCCTTCCGATCATATCCTTGCCCACGGCGATGAAGGGCACGGGGTTGGTGGTGTGCGCGGTGAACGGTTCGCCGGTTTCGGGATCGACCATCATATCGGCGTTGCCGTGGTCGGCGGTGACGAACACGCGCCCGCCGTTATTCAGTATCGCACGGGTCACGCCCCATACGCAGTCGTCCACGGCCTTCACGGCCTTGACGGCCACGTCCATGATGCCGGTGTGCCCCACCATGTCGCAGTTGGCGAAGTTTAATATCATCACGTCGTATTTCTGCATGTTGATCTCGTGGATGGCCTTGCCGGCGACCTCGTATGCGCTCATTTCGGGGTCCATATCGAAGGTCGCGACCTTCGACGACGGCACGAGGATGCGGTCCTCGCCCGGATTGGGCTCTTCCACACCGCCGTTGAAGAAGAAGGTCACGTGCGCGTATTTCTGGGTCTCCGCGATACGAAGCTGCGTCAGCCCCAGGGAAGACAAGTATTCGCCCAGCGTGTTTTTCAGTTCCTCGGGCGGGTTGACAATCGAAAGTCCCGTAAACGTCGCGTCGTACTGCGTCATCGAGACGAAGCGCACGGGGAAGTATCCGTTTTTACGCTCAAAACCTTTGAAATCCTTCTGGATGAACGCGCGGGTCAGCTGGCGCGCGCGGTCCGGGCGGAAGTTGAAAAAGATCACGCCGTCCTCCGGCCCGACGACCGCCGTCGGCTTGCCTTCATGCAGCACCACGGTGGGCAGCACGAACTCGTCGTTGCCCTTCTCGCCCAGCGCGTAGCTCTGTTCCACGGCTCCCTCCGCGCTGCCGGCGGTCTCGCCCATGCCAAGCACGATCGCGTCGTAGGCCTTCTCAACGCGGTCCCACAGGTTGTCGCGGTCCATGGCCCAGTAGCGGCCCGTCACCGTGGCGATCCTGCCCACGCCGATCTCTTGTATTTTCGCTTCGAGTTCTTTCACATACTCAAGCCCGCTGGTCGGGGGCACGTCGCGCCCGTCCAGAAAGCTGTGCACGTACACCTTGGTTAGCCCGTACTGCTTGCACATTGCAAGCAGCGCGTACAGGTGCGTGTTGTGGCTGTGCACGCCGCCGTCGGACACCAGGCCCATCAGATGGATGGCATTTCCGCTTTGTTTTACGTGCTCCATCACGCCGACCAGCGCTTGCTTCTTGAAGAAAACGCCGTCGTTGATGTCCTTGGTGATCCGCGTGAACTCCTGGTACACCACGCGCCCCGCGCCGATATTGAGATGCCCGACCTCGCTGTTGCCCATCTGTCCGTCGGGAAGCCCCACGTCCATGCCGCTGGCGCCGATGAGCGTGTGCGGGTATTTCTTCCTGAGCATGTCAAGCCGCGGCGTGCCCGCCTTACAGATGGCGTTGCCCTCGCACTGCGGGTTGACGCCGAAACCGTCCATGATGATGACTGCCGTCATTTTTTTGTCCATGTATACTCCCTATCTGTCAAACAAAACGACCTGCGTAAAGTCCGGCGCTTTCAGCGACGCGCCGCCGATCAACCCGCCGTCGATCTCGGGCTGCGCCATCAGGCCCTTGACGTTGCCGGGATTCATGCTGCCGCCGTACTGGATGCGAACTGCCGCCGCCGTGTCCTCCCCGTACAGCCGCGCGACGGCCCTGCGGATGACGCCGATGGTCTCGTTGGCCTGCCCGTCGGTGGCGGTCAGCCCGGTGCCGATCGCCCATACGGGTTCGTAGGCGATGACGATATTTTTGACTTCGTCAGCCGAAAGCCCGGTCAGCGCCATGCGCGTCTGGTACTCCACGATCGCGTCGGTATAACCGGCCTCGCGCTCATCCTTCTTCTCGCCGACGCACACGATGGGCGTCAGCCCGCCGCGTACCGCCGCGCGCACGCGCTTGTTAACGGTGATATCGGTCTCGCCGAAGTACTGCCGCCGTTCGCTGTGGCCGATGATGACGTACTCGACGCCGACGGCCCTGAGCATCTCCGCGCTCAGCTCGCCCGTATACGCGCCCTTCTCGGCGAAATGCACGTTCTGCGCGCCCAGATGGATATTCGTGCCCCGAACGGCCTCCTTCACCGCCTGAAAGCACACGGCGGGCACGCAGACCACCATGTCGCAGGCGGCGTCCTTCACCCAGGGTATCAAATCCGTTACGAGCGCCTTGGCTTCGTCCGGCGTCTTGTTCATTTTCCAGTTTCCGGCAATGATCGCTTTGCGCATCGATCTCGCTCCTTTATATATCGTTCGTCAGTATTGTACCACATTCCGATTGTGTTCTAAACAGGCTGTGCCGTTTATCATGCAAAAATGCAAGCGTTTGACTGCTTGCATTGAATGGTATTCTCAACGGGTTGTTCTTATTTATCATCAAGGGCCGCAACACCGGGTAGTTCTTTGCCTTCGAGGAACTCCAGACTCGCGCCGCCGCCGGTGGACACGTGGGTCACCTTGTCGGCATATCCCATCTGCTCGATGGCCGCCGCGCTGTCGCCGCCGCCGACGATCGTTACGCCCTTGCAGGCCGCCATGGCCTTGGCGATCGCGCGGGTGCCGTCGGCATAGTTGGGGAATTCGAACACGCCCATCGGGCCGTTCCACACCACGGTGCCCGCCTCGGTGATCTCGTTGGCGAATACCGCCATGGCGATCGGGCCGATATCCAGCCCTTCGAAACCGTCGGGAATCTCGCGGGTGTGGGCGGTGATACGCATGGCGTCGTTGGAGAAGCTGTCGCCGCATACGTTATCAATCGGCAACAACAGGCGCACTTTCTTTTCCTGCGCCTTTCGCATCAGTTCTTTGGCCAGTTCCACCTTGTCGGGCTCCGTCAGGCTGTTGCCCACGCGCATGCCCTTGGCCAATTTGAAGGTATAAGCCATTGCGCCGCCGATGATGAGTGAATCCACCTTATCCAACAGGTTGTTGATGACGTTGATCTTATCCGACACCTTCACGCCGCCAAGCACCGCCACAAAGGGGCGGTCCGGGTTTTCCAGCGCTTTGCCCATGATATCGAGTTCCTTGGCGATCAGGAAGCCGGACACCGCCGGGGACAGGAAATGCGCCACGCCCTCGGTGGACGATTGCGCGCGGTGCGCGGTGCCGAAGGCGTCGTTGACGTACACCTCGGCAAGCGACGCGAGCGCTTTGGAAAAATCCGGGTCATTCTTGGTCTCCGCCTTGTGGAAACGCACGTTTTCCAGAAGCATCACGTCGCCGTCCCTGAGTCCGGACGCCAGTTTCTGCGCGTCCGGGCCGATGACGTCTTTGGCCAGCGGCACGGGTTTGCCCAAAAGCTGGCTCAAGCGCACGGCCACGGGCTTCAGGGAGTATTTGTCTTCAAAGCCGTCGCCCTTGGGGCGGCCCAAATGCGAACAGAGAATTATCTTCGCGCCGTGCTCCATCAGGTATGTAATGGTCGGCAGCGCGCCGCGGATACGATTTTCATCGGTGATGACGTTATTTTCGTCCAGCGGCACGTTAAAATCGCAGCGCACGAGTACTTTTTTGCCCTGAACCCGGATGTCCTCAACGGTTTTCTTAGCCATGTTTCAACCTCTCCTTGCCATTTGTTCAACGATATATTGTAGCACATGCCGTCAACCCGGCGCGGCCGCGCCGGCGGCATGCAGGTACCCGGTTTACAACTCCAATATTGCTTTGGCCGCGCCCTCGTCTGTCACCAGCATGCTCTGCGGGCGGGAGTACATCACGGCGCGGATAGCCTCGGCCTTACGTGCGCCCGCCGCAACGGCGATCATCGCGCAGTCCGGCTTGAGCTTGCCCAGATCGCGGGAAACGGAGGACGCGGAGTATACCACGTCGCCATCGGCATTGAAATAGCAGCCGTACGCCTCGGCCTTCGCCCCGCGCTGCAGTACGCCTGCCAGCAATTCCGATGGCAGCTGGCGCTTTTGCCCCATGTCGTCCGCCCGGCCGATGCCGTAGAGCACCACGTCCGCCCGCTGCAGAAGTTCCAGCGTCTCCGTGATGTCTGACAGCTTCCTCAGTTCGGCCATCGTCGCGTCGTCCACGTCGTCAGGCAGGTGCATCAGCCGGTGATGCCCGCCCAGCCGACCGGCGATCTGCGAGGCCACGGTGTTAGCCTGCGTTTCCAGCGCGCGCCCGATACCGCCGCGCGCGGGCACGACCATCACGTTCATCGGCGTGCCGCCAGGCAGCGCGTGCGCGAGTTCTAGCATCGTCCGCCCGCCGGTCACCGCCAGCGTCGAGCCGCTTTTGAGAAAGGAACGCAGCTTGCTCGCGGCCAGCCTGCCAACCTCGTGCAGCACATGGGGATCCCGGTCGGCGTCGCCCGCGGCCACATAGACGCGCGGCACGTGCAAAAGCTTCGACAAAGCCGTTTCCATCTTCGTCAGCCCCCGCAGCTCGCGGCTGAAACGCCGCGCCGCCGGGAGGACGGTTTCGGCCTCGGAGGTTAGCGTCATGCCCGCCGCGGTGAGCTCGATCAGCCCGTTGTCCTTGAGCGTCGCGGCGATGGAGCGCACCTCGCGTTCGGGCAGGTTCAGCCGCCCAGCCAAAAGCCGCCGGCCCACCGGCTGCAAAGCGTCTATCCTCTCCAGCACCAGCGCGCGGCGCTCGATCTGCTCGGCCAGGTCCGGGGCGATGGTTTTCATCAGGGTAAACAACTCTTCCGGCATACGCGCCTCCTACGGGACGGTATTTGGCCCGCCTGGACAGTATTCATCCCACTCGAGAGTATACAACACTTCCCGCCTTTGCGCAAGGCGGTTATGATGCATTCTATGCTAAACGCGAATAATTTCCGTGTGAAGCAGCGCGTCCCCGATCAGCGTATCGCCGTCCAGCTTCGCTTCCCCGTCCTCAATGATTGCAAGCTTCGGCCGGGTTGCCGGATGGCGCGGGGTGAACACCGTGCAGCAATCCTCGTACGGCAGGGACGAGGTCTCGTAAGTGCCGATTTTTTTGGCGAGATCGACGATCTCCTGCTTGTCAAACCCGATCAGCGGGCGGAACACCGGCAACATAGCGACGCTGTCGGTACACTGGAGGGCTTGCATGGTCTGGCTGGCGACCTGGCCGATGCTCTCCCCCGTTACCAGCGCCTGCGCATGCTCCCGTTTGGCGATTTGATTTGCGATGCGCATCATATAACGGCGCATGATCACGGTGGTGTAATCCGGATGGCAGCGCTCGTGAATCTGCATCTGGATATCCGTAAACGGCACAAGGTGCACGTTCCATCCGCACAGGCTTTCGGACAGAATTTTCGCAAGCGAAAGCACCTTGTCCTTCGCGCGCTCGCTGGTATACGGCGGGGAGAGGAAATGCACCGCGTTCATCGTCACCCCGCGCTTGGCGATCATCCACGCCGCCACCGGGCTGTCGATTCCCCCGGACAACAGCACCGTCGCCCGTCCGCCCGTGCCAATCGGCATGCCGCCCGCGGCTTCCAGCGGTTCGGAATACAGATACGCGTGGTCGCGGATCTCAATATACAGCTTCATCTGCGGCTTTTGCACGTCCACGGAAAGTTGCGGCAGTTTTTCTAGGATATAGTGCCCGACCTCGCGGTTGATCTCCATGGAATCCATCGGATAACGCTTGTCGCTGCGGCGGGCTTCCACCTTGAAGGTGCCCTGCTTGCCTTGAAGCAGCTTCACGGCCTGCTCGCAAATCGCACAAAAATCTTGTTTATCCATCTCCACGGCGCGGCACACGCTGTGCACGCCGAACACCTTGCGTGTGCGGCGCAGGGCCTCGTCCATATCGTCGGCATCGGACACGTACACGCGGCTGTCCGACAGCCACACATGCCCGCGCACGTTTTGCACGGCTTCCTTGACACGCTCCACCAGCATGCGCATGAAATACGGGCGGTTGAGTCCTTTTAAATGGATCTCGGAAAAGCGCATCATCAGCACTTCACGCAAGGGGGAATCGTCTCCTTTGCTATCTGCGGGTGAACTTGGACAGCAGTCGATATTGTTTGCGGATGGCTTCGACCGCCGTTTTTACTTCTTCCTGGGTGTTTTGCACGGAAAAGCTTAGGCGGACGGCACTGTCCATTAGCTTTTCCGATACGCCCATGGATGACAGCGCAACGGAGTATTTGCGCGACCGGCTGGAACAGGCCGAGCCTGTACCGACGATCACACCCTCCTGCTCCAGCGCGTGCACCATCGTCTCCGCCTTGACGGGCGGCAGCGAAACGCAGAGGATATGCGGCGCGCTGTCTGTGTCCTCCGGTTTCGGGCCGATAATCCTCGCCTGGGGAACGGCGGCCAGGATCTCTTTCGCTATTTCGGCTTTCAACGCGTACAGCGATTGAACGGCGTCTACCGGGTACGCCTTCACGGCGGCGGCAAAGCCCGCCGCGCCCACGGTGTTGTCCGTGCCCGCGCGAAGCCCGCGCTGATGCCCGCCACCGAAAATCAGCGGGCCGATCTTATGCTTATCGTTCATGATCAGCGCGCCGACGCCCTTGGGCCCGTGCACCTTGTGCGCGCTGACGGCGTAGGACTGGATGTTCAGCCGTTTCATATCGACAGGCAGGCGCAGGTATCCCTGCACGCCGTCCACGTGGACGGCCGCCTGCGGCGCCAGCCTGTCGCGTAGGGACACGAGCCGCTCAATCGGCATGATGATCCCCGTTTCGTTGCAGACCTGCATGACAGCAATCAGCCTGACGTTTTTATCGAGCATCCCTGAAAGCTTTCCCAGATCCAGCGATCCGCGCGAATCCAGCGGGATGCGCTTCACGGTGAAGCCCAGGTCCGCGGCTTCCAGGCTTGCGTTGCGCACGGCGGCGTGCTCGGCGGCCGAATACAGCACCGTGCCGCCGCCCTTGCGCTGCTTCAGATACCCGAGTATGCCTAAATTATTGCTCTCGGTGCCGCCCGAGGTGAATACGACGTTTTCCTGCCTCATGCCAAGCGGCGCAGCGACCGCCGTGCGCGCGGCTGTAAGCGCCTGCTCCGCCTCCACGGCGCCCTTGTACAGCGCGGACGGGTTGTAATACCCTATACGCATGGACGAGGTCATCGCATCGATGACCTCGGCGCAGGGTTTGGTGGTGGCTGCGTTATCCAGATAGATTTCCGTCATGCGCTAAACACCCCGTGCGGCAGATACTTCCTGATGAACTCCACCAGGTCCTCGCTGGGTTCAAACACGATGATATTCTTGATGGAATCCTTGACATAGTAAAAATAATGCAGCTTCGCGTCGCGGTTCAAAAACCAGTTTTTAGCCTTGATGCCCGGCGTGCTGATGACCCTGCGGAAATGATCGCTTTCCACGGGGCCGAAGGAATCCACGTTCTTCACGCGCATGGTGCCGAGGCTTTTGCGCTTTTTATTGTTGTACACCTGCGCGAAATCCAGCTCGCCGTTGGTGAAGGTGTACTCGTACTCCGTGCGTAACCGGTCCTTGTACAAAAATAACAGCACCGCCAGGCCGATCAGCAGCACCATATTGATCAGCAGCGTAATGTTAAATCCCGTGAAGATCCATTGCAGCATCATGAAGCCCAGTATCGCCGATACAACCATCACGATATTGGCAGCATAGTACATGAGTTCCTGTACGACGCGGTTTTTCTTCACGACGACTTCTTCCATAAAATGATCCATTGCCTATCCCCCTCAGACGGTATTTCTATCGCTATAGAATAACAAACAAATAAATCACGGTTGTGATGCTGCCGACCAGCACGCCGCCGATGACTTCAAACGGCGTATGCCCGATGAGTTCCTTGAGATCGTCGTCGGAGATCCGGCGGCCGTTGATGAGCACGTCCTTTAAAATGCGGTTGATGACGGTCGCCTGCGTTCCCGTTTCCCGGCGGACGCCGATGGCGTCATACATCACGATCAGGCTCAGCACCATGCAGACGCCGAACACCGCCGTATCAAACCCCTTCGTAAAGCCGACGGAGAGCATCAGCGCGATCACCATCGCCGTATGGGACGAGGGCATGCCGCCCGCGCCGATGAGCCGCTTCCAATTCAGCTTATGCTCCACGCGGTAATACAGCGGAACCTTCAGCACCTGCGCCGTAATCCATGCAAAGAGCGAACACAGCACGACAGGATTGGAAAACACATCCAGTATATTGTGCATCCGTGCTGTCTCCCCCCTTAGCTTACCCTGGTCAGCGTCTGTTGCGCAAGTTCCCTGAGAAACGCCGCGCGCCGTCCGAACGGATTGAGCGCTTCCTTCGCTTCCCGGATCAGCTTTCCGGCTTCTTTCCGTGAGGCGGCTTCGCCGTACACGGCGGGCCAGGTCATCTTGCCGCGCGCTGCGTCCACGCCGGTCTGCTTTCCGAGTATTGTAGCATCTCCCCGCAGATCCAGCAAGTCGTCCACGATTTGAAACGCGCGCCCCAGCTTTTCGCCGTAGGTTTCACCGGCCGGAAGCTGCGTTTCGTCCGCGCCGGCAAGCATCAGCCCGGCGGTCACGGGCGCGGTCAGCAGGTCGCCGGTTTTGTGGCGCTGTATATAGTGTACCATATCCTCCCGGGGCTGTGTACCCTCCAATTTCACGTCCAGCGTCTGCCCCGCGATCATCCCACGCACGCCCGCGCGCCGCGCGATCTCATAGGCGGCGGAAAGCGCGCGGGGATTGCCCGACGCGAGCGCCGCCGTAAGCATGGTTTCAAACGCCAGGGAATACAGCCCGTCGCCCGCCAGAACGGCGACGTTCTCCCCGAACACCAGGTGGTTGGTCGGCTGTCCGCGCCGGAGCGTATCATCGTCCATCGCTGGCAGGTCGTCGTGGATCAGGGAATAGGCGTGGATCATCTCCAGCGCGATCGCGTAGGGCATCGCCGTTTCCCAGTCGTCGGCAATCAAACGATACGCCGCCAGCAGCAGCACCGGGCGCAGCCGCTTTCCGGGCAGCAGCAGGCTGTAGCGCATGGCGGAGCGCAGCGGCTCGGGAACGGTCCCGTCCGCGGGCGCATCCGGCAACACGTCCGTGTACTGCGTATCGCTGGCAAGCAGCGGGTGCTCGGCGAGTGCAGAATTCACCGCATCAAGATAGCGGCCGTAGGTTTGCTGATAATCCAAACTATTCCTCCGCGCCGTCCAGCAGGCTTTCCTGCTTGGCGACGTCGCTCTCCTCCACGGACAGCGTGCCGTCCTTCGCCTGGCTCACCTCGTGCAGCCGCGCGGCCGCCGTCTTCAGGCGCGTTTCCAGGCTCTTGGCCAGTTTCGCGCCCTTCTCATAGGCGTCCATCAGCTGTTCCAGCGGAAGCTCGCCCTGTTCCATCTGATCGGCCAGCGCTTCCAGCCTGACCAAATCTTCTTCGAAACTCGGTTTTTTATCTGCCACTTAAGATTCCTCCTTATGTACACGAATAGTCTTCGCCTCCGCGCTGCCGTCCGCGAGCGTCACGGTGAACAGGTCGCCGGGCTTAAGTAAGGTTACGCTCTGTACGGTGCTCCCTCCGCGCCGCACGATGGCGTATCCGCGGGCAAGGGTCGCGCCGGGGCTGGCGGCCTTGATGCGCAGCGCGAGTTCCGACAGCGCCCGCGCCTTTTGCTCCAACGCCTGTTTATACAGCAGGGCGATGCGCTTAATAATCCCCTGCACGCGCTCCGTGATGACGCCGAGTTGCTTCTCCGGCGTCTGACGGGCGATCCTCGCGGTCAGGTCCGACAGCGCGGCGGCGCGGTCCGTAAGCGTCATCTCGCAGGCGCGCCGCATGCGGGTTTGCAGCTTGTCGACGGTCTGCAAAAGCTGGTCGCGCTGCGGCACCACGAGTTCGGCGGCCGCCGACGGCGTGGGTGCGCGCAGATCCGCCACAAAATCGGAGATCGAAAAGTCCGTCTCGTGTCCGACGGCGCTAACCACGGGTTTTTGGCAGTTGAAGATCGCGCGCGCGAGCACTTCCTCGTTGAACTCCCAGAGGTCTTCCAAACTCCCGCCGCCGCGCGCGACGATGATGACGTCCACCTGGTCCAGCCTGTCCAGCGCTTCCACGGCGGCGGCGATCTCTTTCGCCGCGCCCGCGCCCTGCACCGAAACCGGATAGAGGTAAAACGGCACACCCGGATGCCGCCTCCAGCCTACGCGGGTCATATCGTGGATGACCGCGCCGGTTTTGCTGGTGGCGATGCCGACGCCTCTGGGCAAAAGCGGCAGCGGCTTTTTCAGCGACACGTCGAACAGCCCTTCGGCCTGCAGCTTCTTTTTAAGCGCTTCCATCCGCAGATGGATCTCGCCAAGCCCTTCCTCCTCCATGCCCTCGGCATAGAACTGGTAGCTTCCGGCCTTCACGTACAGGCCGACGCTGCCGCGCAGGATGACCTTCATGCCGTCCGCCGGCTTGAAAGTAAGCCCCATCGCCGCCGTGCGGAACATCGCGCACTGGATGGCGCTTTTCTCGTCCTTCAGGGTGAAATACAGATGTCCCGACACATGCCGTTTGAAATTGGAGATCTCACCGCGCAGAAACAGATTGCGCAGCATCGGGTCGCCCGCAAGGGATTTGCGGACGTACTCGTTGAGCTCCTCAACGGTCAGCGTCAGCCTGGTATTCATCCAAACGCTTTCTCCGCGGCGTTCACGGTGTTGGTCATCAGCATGGCGATGGTCATCCTGCCGACGCCGCCGGGCACGGGCGAGATCCAGTTCGCCTTCTCCTTCACGTGTTCGAAATCCACGTCGCCGCAGAACTTGCCGTCCACGCGGTTCATGCCAACGTCGACGATCACCGCGCCCTTTTTCACCATATCGGCGGTGATGAACTTCGGCTTGCCGATGGCTGCGACCAGGATATCCGCGCGGCGGGTATGCGCCGCCAGATTGCGGGTTTTGGAGTGGCAGATGGTCACCGTTGCGTTTTGATGCATCAGCAGCACCGCCATGGGCTTGCCCACGATATTGGAGCGTCCGACGACCACCGCGTCCATGCCGGTCACGTCGATGCCCGAGGCTTTGAGCATGTACATCACGCCCTGCGGCGTGCAGGCGACGGGGCCCGGCTCGCCGCGCAGAAGCTTGCCGAAGTTCACGTTGTGGAAGCCGTCGGCGTCCTTATCGGGCAGGATCAGTTCAATCGCGCGGTTCGCGTCCAGATGGCCGGGCAGCGGCATCTGCACGAGGACGCCGTGGACGGCCGGGTTTTCGTTAGCCTCCCTGATGGCTTCTTCCAGCTTTTCCTGCGTTGTATTTTCAGGCAGGCGCACGGTTTTGGAGAATAATCCGAGCCGCGCGCAGGCCTTTTCCTTATTGCCGACGTACAGCTGACTGGCGGGGTCCTCCCCGACCAGGATGACTTCCAACCCGGGCACCTGCCCCTTCGCAAGCATTTTGTCCACACGTTGTTTTATTTCCGCTTCCACCTGCGCGGACAGTACCTTCCCGTCTAGAATATGCATGGCAATCCCTCCGTTTCCAGTAATTTACGCATTCCGAAGCGGGCGACGCCCGCCGCGTTGTCCGACGCGTATTCGCGTTGGCCGAACACCGCTTCGGCTTGACATCCGAGTTTAGCAAGCCTCAAAGGTATCTGCTCCCTGAGCAGCGACGACGAAGCCACGCCGCCGACGATCAGCGCCTGTCCGGCGTCCGTTTCCCGGCACGCGGCGGAAAGCATCCGCGCCGCGGTGCGCGAAATCAGATCGAACAACTCGGCGGCGACGGTCTCACGGGGGTACTCCCCCGTCGTAAGCCACCTCCTGCACTGCGTTTCCGCGCCCGACAGGTGGCAGTCCAGATCGCCCCGCGCCATGCTGGCGGGCAGGCGCGCCTCCGCCCTGCCCAGCATCGCCAGCCGTTCCAGCGCCGCGCCGGCGGGAAAATCAAAGCCCAGCAATACGCCGATGCGGTCCGCCAGCTGCCCCGCATGGATATCCAGCGACCGCCCGAGCGCCGTGACCGTCTCCCCGCCGCACAGCAGGCTTTCCGTAGTGCCGCCAGAAAGATGCAGGGCCACGAACGGCTCCCGCAGCGGCGGGTTGCCGATCCTCCCCGCCAGGATGTGCCCCGCCTGGTGCGAGGTTTGAAAGAATGGGACGTTCAGCGTACTCGCGATCGTTTGACCGATATTCTTCCCGACGGTGAACACGGGCATGTAGCTGCCCTCCGCGTCCCGGGGCTTACTTGACGCGGCGATGGCTGAAATTGCTACATCCCCGACCTCCGCCATCAGCGCGTCCATCAGCTCCGGCAATTGCTTCAAGTGTGCAAAAACGGCCTCGCTCTGCCTTAGTCCTAACTCGTGATGGGGTACAGGTAGGAGTTTTCGTTGTGCTGCAACGATTCCCCCATATTCATCACATGCGGCAACCGACGTTGTATAGCAGCTTGTGTCCAGCCCAATCGTCGCCTTCAATACATACCCATCCCGTTCAACAATGCGCACGCAACTGCCTGCCGTATGCCATTGGGCATTGTCCGACGCCTCATCATACATGTGCAATCAACAGTCGACAAGCCAACGTCATATATTATAACCTTAATCAACAAGCATCGCAATCATTCGGGCAGCCTTCACGCAAACAATTCATGAAGGATTTTTGACATAATTGTTCCTGTATACTATAATCTCCCCAGATTGTATTCCGGTATCTCCATCCCCGAACAGCAGACTATCACTGTGAGTCGAAAGGAAAATGAACATGTCTTTAGGTATCGTTATCAAGTCTCCCGAAGGATTAGTATTAGCTGCCGAAAGCAGGATTACTATGGGAGTAACCATGAATAAAAACACCTCTCCCGTAAATACGCATTGCTATTTTGATAACGCCACAAAACTTATGAGTTTCTCTGCACCCAATCAATGCGTCGGCGTCGTTACGTATGGTCAGGCTGTCTTTGGCGGAGCAAATCCGAGGACGGCAGCCAGTTATATACCCGAATTTGAGAGTACCCTGCCGGAAGAAAGGCTTACTGTAGAAGATTTCGCGAAAGAAGTGAGCCGGTTTTATTTAAAACAATGGAATGAAGTACGACCCCCGATGCCGGCGAATACGCCAAGCATGTCTTTTGTTATCGCGGGATTCAATGAAAATGATGTTCTAGGCAGGATTTATGTTGTCGAGATACCAAGAAAACCGGAACCGGAAGAAAGATCTATCGACAATAAGTTCGGCATAACGTTTGGCGGTCAGCAGGATACAATATCACGATTGGCATTGGGATATGACGTGCGCCTGCCTGCCGAAGTTAAAAAAGAGCTTCAGCTTTCACAAGCTCAAAGCGTTAAACTAGACAGTCTGCTCAAAAAATACAACACCTTCGTACCGTTTCAGGTACTTGCGCTTCAAGATTGCATCGAACTGGCAAATTTCTATATTCAGACAACAATCGAAGCGCAAAGACTATCCGTCGGGATCAGAGGCGTTGGAGGAGAAGTGGATGTTGCCATCATTAAGAGAAACCAACCGCTATCGTTTGTAAAAAGAAAAACGGAACATCTCTGACATATCCGGGAATTCCAGGTTCCCGTCCGCGGCGGGCGATATCAAACCGTATCGCCGTCCGTATACGCGACGCCCTTTCGCTTGCCGCGCTCTATCGCGCCCAGCACGCCGTTGATGTAACGGCCGCTTTTGGGCTCGGAGTAACGGCCCGCCATCTCCATCGCCTCGCTGATGGATACGTTGTCGGGCACATCGTCCCGGTAGAACAGCTCGTACACCGCCACCCGGAGGATGCACAGGTCCACTTTCGACACACGGTCCAGCGTCCATTCGCCGCTGGATTTTTCCGCGATCAGCCGGTCAAGTTCCTTCTGATGCTCCTGTACGCCCGAAAGGATATCCCCGATAAAAGCCAGGTCCTCTTTGGAGGGTTTACCGCCGTCCCTTAGGTGTTCGTACACCAGCGCGACCGCATCGTCGCTGAGCTCCCCGCCGCATGACCGCTGATACACAAGCTGCATCGCCGCCTGCCTGGCTATCGACCGCGCCATGCGTTACTCCCCGTTTCCTTCGTCATTCGCCTTTGGGCGGGAAGATCTTATTGATAAAGTTTTTTATGCCCATGATCTTCTGGTTATTGGAGCCGAACAGGTACCCCACCGCAAAGAAAACGGAAATCATCAGCGTTCTCCAGAAACCCAGGAAGAGCAGCATCAGCGCAAGCGCCGCGCCGCAAAGCCCGATCAGCCATCCGCAGTGCTTCGTGCCGATCTTCAGCCATTTGGATTGATCCTCGTTCGCCATTTACGCGTCCTCCCTGTCATGCGGGTCGCCGGCGGGTTTCGCCGCGGCCTTTTTCTTCGTCGTTTTCGGCGCTTTTTCTTCCTTCGCCTCGTCCGCAGTCTCTTCTGTATTCTCTACCGCCTTTTCTTCGGTATGCTCCTGTTCTTTCTTGCGGAAGATACGCTGGTGCAAAGGTTCCTTGGCGTCCTCGGGCTGCCGCTCCCGCTTGGGCGCGGCGTCGGACTGGATGGCCTTCTGCACGGCGTCGTTCAGGCGATCCACCATACGGCCGGCCTTTCCCACGGCTTCTGCATCGGCGGCGACCCCGCTGGGGTTATCGCCTTTCTGCCCGGAGCTCACATGCGCGGAGGTGTCCACATACACGCGCACTTCCTTCACGTCCACCCCCGAGCAGGAGGTGATGTACTGCCGGGTCTGCTTCTGCAGGGCGCTGACGACCATGGGGATGTTCACGCCGTTTTCCAGCAGAATACGTACGGCGACGATCACGCCGTCCTTCGTATGCGAGATCTTCGTATGGTTAACCTTCAGTTCGTCGTTCATATCGACGACCTTTTTCACCATGTTCTCCATAGCGTTCATGGAGATGTTCAGATCGCCGTATTCCGTGCGCTGCAGGATAAAACCCTTTTCCTTGTTCGAGCGGAAGACGGCCAGCACGCCGCGCACGCCAAGCAGCAGAAGAACCAGGGCGACCGCCACCATCAGCATATGCTGCCAGAAGGTAAATGGGCCTTCCAAAAACGCCATGTCCAGCTGGAAGGGAAAGATTCCCACACCGTATACGAACAAACCAAGTCCCAATACGGCCAGTATCAACCCCGCGAGCCCGGTCAGCACGCGGTCTACCAATGATTGTTTCATCGTTCTTTCCTCCATGCCCGTATACGGGCGAAAGCAGCGAACCCCAAAAGAGCGTACAGGTCTTTCGGGGCCCGGTCTGCGCTTATGTGTCCTGCCCGGTCTCCTCTATAGGTTGGGCAGGCTTCTTATTCTGTGTCGTTTTTGCGGCCGGTTTCGCTTTTTTCGTCTTGGGCTCTGCCGCCGGTTCAGCCGCTTCCTCGTTTTCTTCAAGGGCCGGGACCTGGGCGTCGGCAAGCATTGCGTTTTCCAGGCTGGTTTCCTCTTCCAGCTTTTCCTTTTCAAAACTCACGCCGTTGACGTGAACATCTATCCGAACGACATGAAGCCCCGTCATGGTCTCGATCGCCTTGCGCACGCTGTCCTGTACGTCCTGCGCGGCGATCTGTATCGGCGTGCCGTATTCCACGATCACATACAGGTCGACAGAGGCTTCTTCAGCGCCGATTTCGACCTTCACGCCTTTTTTGATGTTCCGTCTGCGAACGAAAACGTCGGAGAATCCTCCGCCGGAACACATGCCCGCAATGCCCTCTACCTCATTGGCTGCGACGCCTGCAATGATGGCGATGACTTCGTTAGCATAGGTAATGGTTCCCGTGGAATCGTGCTCCGCAGCCAGGCTGACAGGCAAAACGTCCTTTTTCGGGGCCATGCCCACACCTCCTCAGATACCTAAGTTCGACCGTAATTATAGCAGAATGTACGCTGTTTGACAATTCTTTCGCCTTTTTGGGCGCTTTACGCCGCGTTGACAGGCCCGCCGGCTTTCAGTATAATGCAGTCACAGATGACGGTCGCCGCTTTCGCGCCTGCCGCAACGCATGAAAGATATTGCTTTTCTTGCAGAATAACGCTATGATAAAACCAAGGAATCGTTTATACAAGGCCGCATAAGGAGGCAAGTGTTCATATGAAGAGAAAGCTCGCATTCATCCTCGCCGTATTGATCGTCGTATGCATCGCGACAGCCGCGACGGCCTATACGACGATGTACGTTTTTACCTCCAACGGAAATCCGCTGAACATGCGCGATGCGCCAAGCATGCTGGGCAATATCATGACCCAGATCCCCAACGGCGCCGCCGTGCTGGTGAACGACACCTACGACGAGACCTGGTACTCCGTTACCTACAACGGCTACACCGGCTATTCCATGGCGCGGTACCTGGTCAGCGGCGCGCCGACGCCTGCGCCGACCTGGTGCCCCGTGCCCACCGCTACGCCTTCACCCTACGTTACGTTTCCCAATGAGATCTTCTTCGACTTTCAGCCAACCTATTACACGGCGCTGGTGCGGCCCAGCAATCCCGCAGGCTACGTGAATCTGCGCTGGGCGCCGTCGCTGCAGGCGGAGATCCACTCCCACTACTACGCCAACGCCGTCCTGACCGTGATGAGCCAGAATTCCCTGTGGTGTCAGGTGCTGGATGAAACCGGTCGTATCATGGGCTTTATGATGCGCCAGTTCCTCTACCCGTATTACGGCGACAGCTAGAAAGCGTATTGAGAAGCGTTTTGGTTCGGAAAGGAAGGAAGCGCATGAGAAAAATCACAACAACAGTGCTGATCCTCGCGTTGATCTGTGCGTTTGTCCCGGCCGCGGCGGCGCAGGAGATCGAAATACACCCGGAGAACGCCCAGTTTTATATCGTCGCCACCCTGCCGGGCGGTTCCCGGGTGGAAAACAGCATGACCGACGGGTATTTCTCCCTGACGGAGATCGAGTATATCACTGTCGGCAGGCCTTCCGTCGTCATCACCACGGCGGCGGACGAGCTCTACATCGGGCGGAGTCTGTCGGATTTATCCAAAGAGGACGTGAACCTGATCATCGCTACGATTACCGTGGAAATGAGCGAACCCGTCGTGGAAGTCGGCGCCACCCCGGACGGCTACGAGTACATCGTCGTCAACGAATCCACGGCTACCAACGACACCTGCGATACCGTGATGCTCATCAACGGGTACTTCATCATGGTGCACGTATTCTACGCGGATTTCAGCGAGCTGACCGAAGCGGATATGGAAATCGGCCCGGCTATCGTCGAAACCTTCCGCTTCGTAAGCAATATAAACTCCTGAGTCCGGGAAAACAAGGTTTTCATATATTCTGCTTGCATCGCGGGGCGGCTGTATGGTACAATGCCCTTTGTGATATTAACGGGCGGTCCTCTGCACGGGCTACGGCGCCGGGGTACGAACGTCTATGAGGAAAAGGAGGCACACGCATGAGCGACGTTATTCGTTCCATCGAAAAAGCGCAGCTTCGCAGTGATCGTCCCGCATTCAACATCGGCGACACCGTACGCGTTTGGGTGAAGGTCGTCGAAGGCGAACGTGAACGCCTGCAGGCGTTTGAAGGCACCGTGATCGCCAAACGCAACGGCAGCATCCGCGAAACATTTACCGTGCGCCGCTTGAGCTACGGCATCGGCGTAGAGCGCACGTTCCCGCTGCATTCTCCGCGCGTAGACCGCATCGAGGTCATCCGCCGCGGCAAGGCGCGCAGGGCCAAGCTCTATTATCTGCGCGGCTTGCAGGGCAAGGCTGCCAAGATTAAAGAAGCAAGCCGTTCCTGACGGGAACATAAGAACGCTCAAACGGGCGTTCTTTTTGAAAGAGCATAACAAGGCAAACGAGGCGCGATATGATCCGAAAATGGTTCCTGTTCATCCTGATCCTGCTGGTTCCGGCCTTCGCGTCCGCAGATCCCGTGATCTTCCACACGCTGGACGGCGGCAGCGCGCCGTACGAAACGGTATCCGAGGCGGCAGGCGGTCTGTTTGCGGACGGCGCGGAACTATTGACCGTTGATTTCATCGACCGCGGCGCGTCCGACTGCATAATGCTTCGCTGCGGCGGGGAAACCATGCTGGTGGACGGCGCGATCTTCAATCAATTCGCACACATCGAGAGCGTGTTCAGGACGCTTGACGTTACGCATTTTACCTATCTACTCAATACCCACGCCCACGACGACCACATCGAAGGGCTGCTGGCCATTCTCAGGCGCGATTATACGGTGGACGAGTATATGTCCTGCTATCCGGACGGCTACAACGGCAGCGAATACCAGACGAAAGCGCGCGAACTGCTGGCCGCCAAAAACATCCCCTACCGGCAGATCGGCGACGGGGATCGTTTCACGCTTGGCGGCGCCGAGGTGACGGTATTTCGGGACGAGACCCCCGGGATCGACAAAAACCGCCACAGCATCATCCTGAAGGTGGTATTCGGTGAGCGCAGCGTGCTTTTGATGGCCGACGCCGTCGGGCAGACGCAGGAATACCTGCTGGGGCAATACGATCCAAGTGTATTCAAAGCCGACGTGCTGAAATACCCGCACCACGGGTATGTGAATATGACGAGTGCGTTTTTGCAGGCAGTCTCCCCCGAGCTGTGCGTGATCACCAACACCCGCGCGTCGGCGGCGCTGGCGGAAAGACAGCTGGCCGCGCTCCACATCCCGCGGTACTACACCAACGCGGGCGTCGTACGCATGCAGACCGACGGAAAAATATGGCGTGCAGAACAAATGCCGTTCGGATGGCCGTCGGAATAAAACGCAAATACCGGGTTTTGAATCTGAATCGATTTGTGGTATAATTAAATATACGAAACGCTGTGCCGATCCCCGTACCGGCGCCCGCAAAACGCGGCGGCGCGGCGGCGGGATCCATCTATGCGCGCTGCCCTTAGGGTGAAGAGAATCCGGAGGTTTTATGAAGTTCACGCCGCAGTTGAAAGGCGAGCAAATTGATCTGCTCATGAAGGCGCTTCTCACCCTGACGACAACGGATGAAGCGCATCGTTTTTGCGAGGACGTGATGACCATCAAGGAACTGGAGAGCATCGCGCAGCGTTTGGAAGTCGCCGTAATGCTCAACCGCAGGGCGACCTACCAGGAAATCGCGCAGAAAACGGGCGCAAGCACCGCCACCATCAGCCGCGTGAACCGCGCGCTGCATTACGGGGCCGATGGGTATGCTTTTGTGCTTTCGCAGCTGGACAAAGAAGTTTAGAGGTTTACGATGAAGTTGGATATGCTCAATCCACAACAGCGCAAGGCCGCTGAGACACTGAACGGTCCTGTGCTTATTTTGGCGGGCGCGGGCAGCGGCAAAACGCGCGCGCTTACCTACCGCGTCGCCAATCTGATCAGTACGGGCGTGGAACCGTGGCGTATCCTTGCCATCACCTTTACCAACAAAGCCGCCAAAGAGATGCAGGCGCGCATCGTGGAGCTCGTGGGCGACAAAGCCGAAGACGTATGGGTGAGTACCTTTCACGCGATGTGCGCCAGGATCCTGCGCCGCGATATCGAAAAACTCGGCTACAAGCGTTCCTTTTCCATCTACGACGAGGACGATCAGAAAAGCATGTTGAAAAACACGCTGAAGTCGCTGGACATTGACGATAAATCCTTCACCATCCGCGAATTGAAAGTCAGGATTTCGGACGCGAAAAACCGCCTGCTCACGCCGGACGAATGGTTCCGCGAATCGGCCAAAGATTTCCGCTGCCAGCAGATACACGATATTTTCACCGAATACGAAAAACGGCTGCGTTCGGCAAACGCCCTGGATTTTGACGATCTGCTGATGCGCACGCTGGAGCTGTTTGCCGATCATCCCCCGGTTCTAAAAAGCTACCAACAGCGCTTTTCCCACGTGCTGGTGGACGAGTACCAGGATACGAACTACGCCCAGTATAAACTGGTGAACCTGCTGACGCAGGAAAGCCGCAACCTCTGCGTGGTCGGCGACGACGACCAGTCCATCTATTCCTGGCGCGGCGCGGACATGCGCAACATCCTGGAGTTTGAAAAGGACTATCCCGAGGCCACGGTCATCAAGCTGGAGCAGAACTACCGCAGTACCTCAAACATCCTGGACGCCGCCAACCAGGTGATACAAAACAATCAGGAGAGAAAAGCAAAAAAGCTGTGGACCGACGCGCCAGAGGGCGAGCTGATCAGCCTGTTCTGCGCGGGCGACGAACGCGAAGAAGCCGCCTGGATCTGCGACCGCATCCAGCAGTTGCAGCTGTCCGGCGAGAAATACTCCGATATCGCCGTGCTCTACCGCACCAACGCGCAAAGCCGCGTACTTGAAGAAATGCTGATGCGCGCGGGCATCCCCTACCGGGTGTTCGGCGGCGTGCGCTTCTACGACCGCAAGGAGATCAAGGACATCATCGCCTACCTGCGCTGCATCGTCAATCCCAGCGACGACATCAGCCTGCGCCGTATCATCAACCAGCCCAAGCGCTCCATCGGCGAAAGCACAATACGCGAACTGCTGCTGTTTGCCGAAAAGGACTCGGTGCCTCTTTACTCTGCGCTGATGGACGTGCCCGACACCCTGTCGGCGCGGCCGCGCAAGTGCGTGCGCGAGTTCGGCGAACTGATGGGCGAACTCGTCGCCCTGCACGAGACCGTCAGCCTGAGCGAATTTGTGGATGTCCTGATCGAGAGAACGGGGCTGCGCGCGCAGTATGAGAAGGACCTATCCGACGAGGCGAAAACCAGGCTTGAAAACATGGACGAGTTCCTGGGCGCGGTACGTGAGTTTGAGCAAGCGGCGGACGAGCCGACGCTTGAGAATTATCTGGAAAACGTCGCGCTGATCACGGACCTGGACCAGGCGGAAATCGGCACGAAGCATATCACGTTGATGACCGTACACTCGGCAAAGGGGCTTGAGTTCCACACGGTGTTCATCGCGGGGCTCGAAGAGGGCGTGTTCCCAAGCGGCCGGAGCATACTGGAGGACAACCGGCTGGAGGAGGAGCGCAGGCTTTGCTACGTCGCCATCACGCGCGCCAAGGAGAACCTTTACATCAGCTACGCCATGCAGCGGATGCTGTACAACCAGCTCAACATGAACGCGCTGAGCCGTTTTGTGGATGAGATTCCCAAGGGCCTCATCGACGACGCGTGGATCTCCAAGCGCGAGCAAAACTTCCCGGAAGAGGAAGCCAAGCCGCAGCCCGCGCACAAGCAGTCCGAGAAGAAGCAATCGCATAAACCGCTGACCTTCGGCGTACCGCAGATCGTCACGCGCGGCGCGGGCATCGGCGCCAGAAGTTCGGCGCTTGGCATCAAGGGCGTGAAGAAGGGCTTCACCCCGTCGGCCGCCGCGGGCGTGCCCGCCAGCGCGCTGGCTTCGCTGTTCAAGGTGGGCGACCGGGTGATGCATAAAAAGTTCGGCGAGGGCAACGTGATGGATATCCACGGCAAGGGCAGCGACAGCCGCATCGTCATCTCGTTCGCGGCTTACGGCATCAAGGAATTCGCGTTATGTATCGCGCCCATCGTTAAAGTAAACGACTAATCAGCCTGCCCAAAAAACCCGATCTGCGGTGTCAGCAGATTGCGGCCTCACCCAGCGCAATGCTTGCGCGAGGCTACGCGCTTCATTCGCTCCGCGAATATCAGGCGCTAGTCGGGCTAACGCCCTCCCTATTCGGGATGTCGGTCGGCATCACTTACGCTGCGAGTAAGCTCAACCTCCCGCCACCCTTGCTTCCTACCATCTCAGGCTTTTAAACAGGCCGATAGACAGCCATTATAAACATAATAAGGATGCTTAAATGCGTCCTGTTTTAAGGTGGAGGGTCCATGGATACGGAAAACCGCATGGATGAACTCATTCAAAAGCTCAACGCCGCAAGCGCCGCGTATTACACAAGCGAATCCACCATGAGCGACGCCGAGTGGGATAAGCTGTACGACGAACTTGTGGGCCTGGAGAAAGAAACCGGCATACAGCGCGAAAACAGCCCCACCCGCCGCGTCGGCGCGGAACCGCTTAAGGCGTTTCAGCCGCATCGCCACCTAAACCGCCTGTGGAGCATGGATAAGGTACAGAGCAAGGAGGAACTTCGCACGTGGCTTTCGCGCTGCGAAAAGCTGTGGGAGCAGCAAAGCGAGTTCATGCCGCCGCTTTCCTTCGGCGTGGAGTACAAGCTGGACGGGCTGACCATCAACCTGATGTATGAGGGCGGCAGGCTGACACAGGCCGCCACACGCGGCAACGGCGAGGTCGGCGAGGGCGTGCTGCCGCAGGTGCGCACCATCCGCGCCGTGCCGCTGAGCATCCCGTACCGGGGCCTGCTTGAGGTGCAGGGCGAGTGCATCATGCGGCTGAGCACCCTGGAGGCCTACAACAAGACCGCCGACGAGCCCCTGAAAAACGCGCGCAACGCCGCCGCGGGCGCGATACGCAACCTGGACCCGCGCGTCACCGCCGCGCGGAAACTGGACGCGTTCTTCTATCAGATCGGCACCATTGAAAACCCCCCGTATTCCGACCACAGCGGCATGATTGAATTCCTGCGGAAGAACGGCTTCCCCACCGTGCCGCTTAGGACCCTGTCCGGCGCGGACGAACTGGAACAGGCCGTGGACGCCGTTGAATTAAAGCGCGAGACGCTGGATTTTTTGATCGACGGCGCGGTGATCAAGGTGCAGGATCTGCGCACACGCGAGCTGATGGGCAACACCGACAAATTCCCCCGCTGGGCGGTCGCGTACAAGTTCGCCGCCGAGGAGGATATCGCGACGCTGCTTTCCGTCGACTGGCAGCTGGGCCGCACCGGAAAGCTGACCCCGCTGGCGCGGCTGACACCCACGGATATCGGCGGCGTGACCGTGCAAAACGCGACGCTCAACAACTACGGCGATATCCTGCGCAAGAAGCTCGCCGTGGGCTGCAAGGTGTGGATACGGCGAAGTAACGACGTGATTCCCGAAATCATGGGCCGTGTAGGCAAGGCGGAGGCCGGCGAGCAGGAGATCGTTCCGCCCGCGCGCTGCCCCGCCTGCGGCACGGCGCTTACAGAGCGCGGCGCGCACCTGTTTTGCATGAACCGCAAGAGCTGCAAGCCGCAGGCCGTAGCCCGGATAGCGCATTTCGCGGGGCGCGACGCCATGGACATCGAAGGCTTTTCCGAGAAGACCGCCGATCTGCTCTACGACAAAATGAAGGTACGGGATCTGGCCGATCTCTACGGCATGACCGCGGATATGCTGCTGGAATTGGAAGGATTCCAGCAAAAACGCGCTGAAAATCTCATTCAGGCGCTGAAAGACAGCAAACGCTGCTCGCTGGATGCGTTCCTGTTCGGGCTCGGCATCCCGAATATCGGGCGTAAAACCGCGCGCGACCTGGCCGATACCTTCGGCTCGCTTCAGAAGCTGACGGAAGCGACCGAGGAACAGCTCCTTGCCATCCCCGAAGTCGGCGCCGTCGTCGCCGCAAGCATCACGGAGTTCTTCTCCTTCGAAGAGAACCGCCGGATGATCGACCGCCTGCTTCTCGCAGGAGTGACGCCGGAATACGAACGCAGCATAAAATCCGACGCGCTGATGCACCAAACCGTCGTCATCACCGGCACGCTTCAAACGTTGAGCCGCCAGGAGGCCGAGGCTTTGGTCGCCGCGCACGGCGGGCAAGCCGCGTCAAGCGTCAGCAAGAAGACCGCCTTCGTGGTCGCGGGCGAAAAGGCCGGCGGCAAACTGGAAAAGGCGCGGCAGCTTGGCGTTCCCGTGCTGACGGAAGAAGAATTTCTGCGAAGACTTGAAGCCGATTAACGCGCGATAAAAGACAACCGTTTTCACATGACCAGGCGTACCGGAAACCCGCGATAGGGAGGATACGATATGGGATCGATGGCGAAAAGTCTCGTGCGAAAACTTGCGGTTCTGCTCGGCTTCGCCGGCATGGTCGCCGTCAACTGGCTGGGAACGACCGGGCAGATCAACAACGTAACAACCACCGATATATCGGACGCCTATACTTCCCTGTTCACGCCCGCGGGATATGCCTTCTCCATCTGGGGCCTTATCTATCTGCTTCTGCTTATTTACGTGCTGTTCCAATTGTTTTCCGCCAGCCTCGGAAAGGACGGAAAGCTGTCCGGGATCGCGTTGTGGTTCGCGGCGTCCTGTATACTGAACATCGGCTGGATTTTCGCCTGGCATTACAGGCAGATTATCGTATCGGCCGCCGTTATAATCCTGCTTCTGATCTGCCTGATGCGGATTCTCACGATGCTTCTGGATACGCCGCGGACATTTGGCAACCTGTTCAGCCTGGAGATTCCCTTCGGGCTTTATGCGGGCTGGATCACCGTAGCGACTATCTCCAATATCGCGGCGCTGCTTGTCAGCCTGGTATGGGACCATTTCCTGATTCCAGACTTCGCCTGGCTGATCATCGTGCTGCTGGGGACCACGATCATTACCATCGTGGCCGGCGGCAGTTCGCACAATATAGCGTATCCGGCGGGGGTCATCTGGGGCCTCGTCGGCATTTTGGTCCGCTACCTGCCGGATTTTAAGTTCGACGTACAGGTAAACGCCATGTGGATCGTTTTTATACTGGGAATCAGCCTGCTGGTCATCACCGTCCGCTGGATTGATATCATCGTCCGCAGGCTGAAATAAACGCATGCAGAAGCTCCGCGCCTGAACCGGCGCGGGGCTTTTACTATCGCCTGTTCTCAGTTGATATACAGGCCGTAGTCGCCGTCCAGCCCCATCAGGTCGACGGTCAGGGTATCGTCCACGATGTAGGTCAGTTTCACGACGGCTGCGGGCTTCTCGTCCGGTTCAAAGGAGCGCGCGTAGTTGAAGGTAAGCAATACGGTGCCCGCCGCCTCTCCCTTGAAGATCCAGGTATGCACGCCGCCCGCGCCGGCAATATCCACGGCCGTATCGTCCGCCTCATAGGCGTCGCTGAGCAGCGTCAGAATGCCTTCGGGTTCGGCATCAAACTGCCAGGCATATCCCGTCGTCGGGTTTTCCTGCAGCTGCACGACGGCCATGCCGCTCATGTACTTCTCGGGCATGCCTTCCACGGATACAAGCGTCAGGATCCCGCTTTCGTCCACCGAAAAGGTATAGACGACCTGCGGATCCGTAAGCTCCTCCACCCATGCCCACGTATCGTAGAAACTCACGCTCGCCTCCCCGGCCCCTTTGCCTGTGATCAGCCAGGTATGCGTTCCGCCCGCGCCGACCAGCCCGCCGGCGCTTTCCGCCGGCCGGTATTCGAAGTCCGTTACGGCAAGCACCGCTTCGTCGCTGACGGCGAAACTCCACACATAGCCAGTGGTCTGGTTCTCCGCAAAGGCGACGGAATACCCCGCCGTTTCCTCCGCAAGCGCCGTGCCGCAGAGCAGGACTGCGCCTGCCAGCAGGATGAGCATTGTTTTTTTCATTCTCGTATCCTCCGAAAGTCGGTTCTATACTGAAACTCCGCGTATTACTCCGTATCGCCCAGAATTTCTTCTAATGCGCGTTTCGCCTCCCCGTAGGAATAGCCCCTGCGCAGCATCGCCTGGATGGTCTTGCGGCGCGCGTTCTCCGCCGTGTCGTTCCGGTAACGCTTTGCAAGCTTTTCAGCCAGTTTGCAGGCGTTTGCGTCTTGCTGCTCTAAATCCAGTGCGGCGACGGCCTGCTCGGCCAGCGCATTCTCAACGCCCTTCCGCCTCAGTTCGTGAAGAATCCGCGCCTTGCCGATCTGCCGCGCGCTTCTTTCCCGCGCCCACTGCGCGGCGAACGTCCTATCGTTGAGCAGTCCGTTTCCCTGCAGTTTGGTCAGCACTATTTCCACGGTATCGGCAAGGTAGCAGGCGTCGGTCAGCCATGTTTCGATCTCGCTGCGGCTTCTGGCGCGCAGCGCGAGCAGGCGCACGGCGCGGCCTAACGCGTCGGGATACTGCTCAAGCAGCAATTCATCTTTCAATTTCCGTACGTCGACCGCGTCCCCTTCCCGCAGGTCGTGCTTTTTACAATCTTTGCTCCGCAGGCGGAGAATCTCCGAGTCGTTGACGGTCACGCGCACGCCGCCATGGATCTCCCGGATTCCGGTGATGATGTCCTTCATGGCAGGATCGCCCGGATCAGATCGCGGTTGAGGCAGCTCAGACGACCGACGCGCATTTCGCTCGCGCCGTTGTTGAAGGATACGAACCCGTTCCCGCCATCGTCAAAGAAGAACCCGTTCACCGCGCCATAGGCAAAGCCCTGGTGCCCGTGCAGCTTCCGCGGCGAAACGCTTTCGTCCTCCAGCGCAAACAACCCCATCCCGTGGCGCATACCCGGCCAGCGCTCCGCCCCGCCGCCCGTCGGCGTGCGCAGGTTTTGCAGCGAAGCGTCGCCAATAAACTTCTGTTCTTTATATACGCCGTCATGAATCACAAGCAGGCAGAGCTTCGCCATCTCCCCCGCCGTAATGAACAGGTTGCCCGAAGCCAGCAAAAAGTGGCGCTGCGGGTCCGGCGCGCCGACAGGCTCCGCCGTTTCCCTGCGCTGCGCCGCGTCGAAGGCGGCCTTTCGTTCCGGAGGGAGCACGCGGTAGCCGCTGGCGACGCGGTTTATATCCGTTTTCAATATGTCAAACGTCGCCTCGACGCCGAGCGGCTGGAACAACTCACGCTGTATCAGTTCTTCTATGGAAACCTGAAACCGCGCCTCCAGCAGGCTGGCGATCAGCCCCGCGCCGAAATTGGAATACAGGAAGCACTCGAACGGCAGGGTCTCCAGATAGCTTTCGCCGTCCCTGAGAAGCTCGTCCGCCGTGATATCCTCCCGAAACGAACGGAAGTATTTCGGCGTGTCCCTGAACCCCGAGCTATGGCTGAGCAGCGATCCCAGCGGTATCGGTACGCCGGGATGGTGCGGATTGCGGATCTTTTCGTGCCAGAAGGCGGAGACGTCCTCCTCAACGCTCAGTTTCCCTATGGTCTGCAGGCGCATCACGAGCAACGCGCAGACCGCCTTGGCGATCGAAGCCGTGCGAAACACCGTATCCGGCCGCACGGAGCGGCGCGGGCGCAGCGCGGCGTTTCCGGCGTAATAGAGCTCCGCCGCCTGCCCGCCGCGGATCAGCTGCACGCAGCCGCCCGTCACATGATGCTTTTTGAAGATATGCTCCACCGCTTTTTTCGTACCGGGATTCCCTGCGCCGTCCACATTTACATGCTTCCAGCGGCAGCGCCTGCCAAACAGCGGCAGCGCGATGGAATACAGGTAGTTTTTACGCTTCGTGACCGGCACTTTGCGCCTCCTTTACCAAAGCCCGGTAAGGCATCAGCAGATAGACGGCGACCGAAGCCCCTGCGTAGAAGAAATAGGGCGACTGCCACAGGTTCTGCCCGCCGAAGATCCAAAGCGCCAGATACACAAGCAAATCGATCCCCGCCCATGAAAGCGCCGCGCGGTCCGTGCCGGTATACAGCAGCAGCCCGCCCAGGACGGCAACGTACAGAATGATCGTCAGGATCACGCCCCATAGATTCGCGGCCAGCAGCGTTCGCAGAAACGCCAGCAGGCACAGCAGCAAATAGGCCATAAACGCCTTCCCCTTCTGCGAGCGGTAAAGCCGCGCCATAAACACGGCCGCGACCGCCACGCAGGTCAGGAGGCCCACGATCTGGCTCACGCGCATCCCGAGCAGGTACAGGCTGTCGGTGCGCAACTGCTCGATCAAGAACCGCCCGCAGCCGTACAGCGCCAGATACCAAAGGAACACGTCCCCGCGCTTCTTCATACGCCTGCGCGTCAGCCACAGCACAAGGAACGCCAGAACGTTCCACATCGATTCGTAAAAAAACGTCGCCGCGTGCCAGACCTCGGCGCCGCCTTCGCTGATGAGCACCCCGGCGGGGAAAAACTGCCAGAACTTCTCCGTGATCACGGGCCCGAAGGCCTCGCGGTTGAAATAATTTCCCCAGCGCCCGATCGCCTGCGCCAGCACCAGCCCAGGGGCGACGATATCCAGAAGGGACGCAAAGGGTATCTTTTTAATGCGGCTGTACACATACACGCTGAGCGCGCCGCCGATCACCGCGCCGTAGATCGCCACGCCGCCGTTCCAGATGTACAGCACCGAGACCGGGTCGGCCGTGAACTCGTCCAGCTTCATCAGCACATAGTAGACGCGCGAGCCGATGATGCCAAACGGCACCGAAACCAGCACGACGTCCAGCATCGTGTCCTTTTTTAGCCCCAGCCGCTTACTTTCACGCGTTCCCAGGACATACGCGAGCAGGATGCCCGTTATGATCAGCACGCTGTACCAGGTGATGCTCCCGAACACGTACCGGCTGTACGGTATCGCCACACGAACTCCCCCCTCTTTTCCTGATTATACCACACCGCGCCCATTGCCCCGCATATTGAAACATGATAGAATGTCATGTATCACGGATAGGGAGAGAAATCGCATGGATTACAGAGCCGAATCCCTGAAAAAGCATTACGAGTGGCGGGGGAAGCTGGATATCACGCCCCGCGTGCCGGTGGAAAACCGCGACGACCTGTCGCTTGCGTACACGCCGGGCGTGGCCGAGCCCTGCCTGGAAATAGAGAAGGATTTGGAAAAAAGCTTTGCCTTGACGGGCCGGGGCAACCTGGTGGCCGTCGTCACCGACGGCTCGGCGGTACTCGGGCTTGGCAACATCGGCCCCGAGGCCGGCATGCCGGTGATGGAGGGCAAATGCGTGCTGTTCAAGGCGTTCGGCGGCGTGGACGCCATCCCGTTGTGCATCAAATCGGGCGACGTGGACGAGATCGTGCGCACGGTGTACCTGCTGTCGGGCAGCTTCGGCGGTATCAACCTGGAGGATATCTCCGCGCCGCGCTGCTTTGAGATCGAGCGCAGGCTGCAGGAGCTATGCGATATCCCGATCTTCCACGACGACCAGCACGGCACCGCCGTGGTGACCGCCGCGGCGCTGAAAAACGCCCTGAAGGTCGTAAACAAGCGGATCGAGGACGTACGCTGCGTCATCAACGGCGCGGGCGCGGCGGGCATATCCGTTGCGAAACTGCTCCAGAAAATGGGCATCGGCGAGATCGTCCTCGTATCCAGCCGCGGCATCATCGCGGAAGACACGGAGGGCATCAACCCGGCGCAGCGGGAAATGGCGAAGGTCACCAACCCACGCAGGCTGCGGGGCAAGCTTGCCGTGGCGATGAAGGACGCGGACGTGTTCATCGGCCTGTCCGTCCCGGGCGTCGTATCCGGCGATATGGTGCGCTCCATGGCCAAGGGCTCCATCGTATTCCCGATGTCCAACCCGACGCCGGAGATCGACCCGGAGGAAGCCATAAAAGCGGGCGCGGCGGTGGTGGGCACAGGCCGCAGCGATTTTGACAACCAGATCAACAACGTGCTTGCGTTCCCGGGCATCCTACGCGGCGCGCTGGATACCCGCGCCAGGTGCATCAACGACGCGATGAAGCTGGCCGCGGCCCATGCCATCGCGGACCTGATTTCGAACGAAGACTTAAGGCCGGGCTACATCATCCCCTTCGCGTTTGACAAACGCGTGGGCCCAGCCGTCGGCCGCGCGGTGGCAAACGCCGCGATGGAAAGCGGCGTCGCCAGAACCACGCCGGACAAGCGATAACCAAAAACCAACCGAAGCAATCAAACCTTTTTGGAGGTACCATGACGGCCCGATACACGACCGAAGGCAAACTCAAACGCATGACGGAGACCCCCATACCCCGGCTCCTGTTTTCCCTTGCCGTCCCGACCATCATCACCATGCTGATCTCGGCTTTCTACAACATGGCTGACACTTATTTCATCGGCAGGCTCGGTTCCGCCAGCGCGACCGCCGCGACGGGCGTGATCTTCCCGATGATGGCGATACTGCAGGCGATCGGCTTCATGTTCGGGCAGGGTTCGGGCAACTACATCGCCCGTGCGCTGGGCGCCAAGAAGCAAAGAAACGCCGAGGAGATGGCGTCCACCGCGTTTTTCTCCGCCGTCATCACCGGTATCCTGCTGATGGCGCTCGGGCAAATCTTCCTGCCGCAGCTGGTGGTGGCGCTGGGTTCCACCGAGACCATCGCCCCCTACGCCATAGACTACGCGCGCAATATCCTGTTCGCCATCCCGTGGTTGATCGCAAGCATCGTTTTGAACAACCAGCTCCGCTTGCAGGGCAACGCGCTTTTTGCTATGGTAGGGATGACCTCCGGCGCGATCATCAACATCGGGCTGGACCCGCTGTTCATCTTCACCTTCGGGATGGGCGTCGCAGGCGCATCGATGGCGACGATGTTCAGCCAGATGATCGCCTTTGTGCTGTTGTTCCTGGGCACGCGGCGCGGCGATAACCTGCGCATCCGCTTCAGCTGTTTCACGCCAACGCTCACCTATTTCAAGCAGATCCTGCGCGGCGGCGTGCCCGCGCTGTTCCGGCAGAGCATCGGGAGCCTGTCCATCATCATGCTCAACACCTTCGCCGGGCGCATGGGCGATCCCGTGGTGGCCGCGTTTTCCATCGTATTCCGCATCATGATGTTCATCCAGATGATCGTCATCGGGCTGGGGCAGGGCTTTCAGCCGATCTGCGGGTTCAACTACGGCTCCGGCCGGTACGACCGCGTGCGGGAAGCCTATTGGTTCGCCGTCCGCATTTCGTTTTTCATGCTGCTGGGCGGCGGCATACTCGCAGCCATCTTCGCGCCGCAGCTTGTGAACCTGTTCCTCAGTGGTTATCCCGAGGTGACGGAGATCGGCAGCCTGGCGCTGCGGCTTAGGACCATCATGCTCCCGTTCTTCTCGGTGCTGATGATGTCCAGCATGCTGCTGCAAACCATCGGGCACGTGCGCGACGCCTCCATCCTGGCAATCGCGCGGCAGGGATTGTTCCTGCTTCCCGCGCTGCTGATACTGCCTCATTTTTTTGGGCTTTTCGGATTACAGCTGGCGCAGCCGATCTCGGATTTCTGCGCGGTGATACTTTCCATCCCGCTCGGGCTGCGGGTACTCAACGGCTTCAAGCGAGAGGAGGCGCGGCTCGCCGCGGACGGCGCGGCCGCACAGGCAGATGTCACGGTATGACGCGGTGCTCTTTGACATGGACGGCACGCTATTGGACACGGCGGACGACATCGCTGCCGCGCTCAACCAAACGCTGTCGGAATTCGGCTATCCCACGCACGGCAGGGATGCGGTGATCCGCTTCATCGGCAGTGGCGCGTACCGGCTGATGGAGCGCGCGCTGCCCGCGCATACGGACAGCGCGGAGATCGAACGCATCTTAAGCGCGTACCGGGAGAGATACCGGCAGCATATCAGCGAAAGGACGCGCCCTTTCCCCGGCGTATTGCCGATGCTCTCGGCGCTGGACGAGGCAGGCCTCAAGCTGGCGATCATCTCCAACAAGGGCGACGCGAACGTAAAGCGTCTGGCGAAGGAACATTTCGGCAGCCTGATCCATACCGCGGTCGGCGCAAGCGATACCGTTCCATTGAAACCCGATCCGGACATGCTGCAGACCGCCATGCGCCATCTGGGCGTCGAGCCGGAGCATACGCTGTACATCGGCGACGCGCCTACGGATTATTACGCCGCGCAGAACGCGGACACGGACTGCATCCTGGCGCGCTGGGGATACGGCGATCCCCGGGCGATGTCGCCGCTCCTGCCGCTGTACTTCGCGGGCGACCCCGCGGAACTGCCGATGCTCATTTTACAGGAACAGGAGGGATCTTCATGAATCCGTTCTTCGCCTATCTCAACCGCCTCAAGCTCATCCAGCGCTGGGGCCTGATGCGCAACACCATCCCCGAAAACGACATGGAACACTCCATGCAGTGCGCCATGGTCGCCCACGCCCTGGCGGTGCTCTCCACCGTGCGGTATCATCGGGATATCGACCCGCAGACCGTTACGACGATGGCCCTTTACCACGACGTGGGCGAGGTGCTGACAGGCGACCTTCCGACCCCCGTGAAGTACAAAAACGCCGAGATCAAAAAGGCGTATAAGACCATCGAAGCGATGGCCAACGAGCAGCTTGCGGGCATGCTGCCCGACGATTTGAAGCCCGCCTACGTCCCCTACCTGATGCCAAACAAGGAAAGCTACGAGTGGAAGCTGGTGAAAGCCGCCGACCGCATCTGCGCCTATATCAAGTGCGTGGAAGAAAAAAAGGCCGGCAACCTGGAATTCATCCAGGCGCAGGCCGCCGTCGAAAAAAGCATATCCGAACTGGACATGCCCGAAGTGAAGGATTTTATGGCGGAATTCGCCCCGGCGTATGAACTGTCGCTGGATGAAGTGAGCAAACAAAGTGAATTATAACGATTGATTCAAACTATCTGCTTAGAATGCGCCGGTGTCCCGTTTCCAGCAAACGGCCGAGATCGGCGCTGTTTTCAAGCACCTTCGCGCAGCCCAGCACCACGTTTTTCTGCGGTTCCTCCGCCACCGAGCAGGGGATGTTCAGCGCGTCGGCCACCGCCTCGCACAGCCCGAACAGGTCGGCACCGCCGCCGGTGAACATGATGCCGTAGTCGAAGATATCCGCCGCGAGCTCCGCGGGCGTGTGTTCCAGCACCCCGTGGATGCTTTCGATGAGCTGCTGCAGGGGCTCGTTGATCGCCTCGATGACGTCGTCTGAGGTAATGCGCATGGTTTTGGGCAGGCCGGTGATCAGGTTTCGCCCCGTGACCTCCATATAGAGCTGCTCGGTGCGCGCGATGGCGGAGCCGATGTTTCGTTTGAGCTCCTCGGCGGTCAGCTCGCCGATCAATAAATTATGCTTGCGGCGCAGGTGGCGGATGATGCCGTCGTTGAACCTGTCCCCGCCTGTCTTCACGCAGTCACTGACCACGGTTTTCCCCATGGAAAGCACCGCGATGTCGCTGACGCCCGCGGAGATATCCACGATCATCGTGCCGTAGGCCTCGTCGATGGGCAGCCCCGAACCCAGCGCTGCCGCGATGGTGCGGTCCAAAAGCTGGGTGCGGCGCATGCCTGCGTCCAGCATCGTGGAGATGATGGAGCGCTTCTCCATCTCGTTGACGCCGGTGGGCAGCGCCATCACCGCGCGCGGGCGCACGAACACCCGCTTGCCGATGACCTTCATCACGAAGCCTTTGAGCATGATCGAGACCAGCTCGTAATCGGAGATCGTGCCGTCCCGAAGCGGACGAAGCGCCAGGATATTGCCGGGCGTGCGCCCGATCATCCGCGCGGCGTCGCTGCCGAACGTGATCACGTCGTGCGTGTCGCGGTCTATGGCTATCACGGTGGGCTCGCGGAGGACGATCCCGTGCCCCTTCATATAGATCGTGATATTGCTGGTCCCCAGATCAATCGCCAGGTCGCTGACGCTTGCCATGCTTGGTTCAACACCTCTTTCCCTGCGGGCTTTCGCCGCGGTATGCTAGAATTCCTTCTCTTTCAGGGTGGACGCAGAATGCGGATAAAACACCTGGGTGAGTTCCAGGCCGCAGGCGGGCGCCGTCGGCCCCAGGCAGAGGCGGTCGCCCGTATCGATGGCTTTGCGGAAGCAATGCACGGTAAGCTTCCCCTTGCCGATCTCCAGAAGCGTGCCCGCGATGATGCGCACCATATTATACAAAAACGCGTTTCCCTGCACAAGCAGCGTCAGCCGTTCGTCCTCCCGCGTCAGTTCGATATGCGTAATCGTCCGCACCGTCGTCTTCGCCGTGCCGCCGACCGCCTGGAACGCCGCGAAATCATGCGTGCCGAACAGATCTTTCATCGCTTCCCGCATCGCGGCCAGGTCCAGCTTCACCGGCACGTGCGCCATATAGTTGCGGTACAGGGCGCTGGGATGGGGCGCGTTGTGGATGCGGTAGGTATATGTCTTCCCCACGGCGTCGAAACGGGCGTGGAAAAACCCGTCCACCTCCCGACCCTCCAGCACCTTGATGTCCGGCGGCAGGTGGGTGTTGAGCGCGAAGGGAAAGCGGTCCGCGGGGATGGCGGAACGCGTGTCGAAATGCGCGCACTGCCCCATGGCGTGCACGCCCGCGTCGGTGCGGCTCGCGCCGGTGACGGGCGTCGTTTCGTCCAGCAGCGCGTGCAGCGCCTCCTCCAGCTTCTGCTGTATGGAGATGCCGTTTAATTGCCGCTGCCAGCCGACGTAGGCCGTACCGTCGTAGCTGACGGTCAGCAGCACGCGCCGCACGCCGCTGTCGGCGATCAGGCTTTCGCGCACCTTGGGCGCGGTTTCCACAAACATACTGTCAGCCCCCATTACCAAAGGATGGCGCTTGCGATCAGCAGCGTCAGCATGGAAAACGACACGATGAACGCCCTGCCGTCCTCGCGGGTGAACTGCAGCACGCGCAGCCGGGTCCGCCCCTCGCCGCCGTGGTAGCAGCGGGCTTCCATCGCCATGGCAAGCTCGCCCGCGCGGCGAAACGCGCTGACGAACAGCGGCACCAGAAGCGGCGTCATCGCCTTGGCGCGGGCGATCAGGTTGCCGGATTCAAAGTCCGCGCCCCTGGCCTTCTGCGCCTTCATGATCTTGTCGGTCTCCTCGATCAGCGTGGGGATGAACCGCAGTGCGATCGTCATCATCATCGCAAGCTCGTGCACGGGGAAGCGCACTTTTTTAAGCGGCGTAAGCAGTATCTCGATGCCGTCGGACAGCGCCACGGGCGAGGTGGTGAGCGTCAATACCGAGGTACCCAGCACCAGAAAGACCAGCCGCAGCGAGAAATGCACCGCGAGGAGCAGCCCCTCCTGCGAGATCGTGATGAACTTCCACTGCAGCAGCACCGTCTCCCCGCCGGAGAAAAAGACGTTGAGGATAAAGGTCAGGATCAGCAGGATCCTGAGCGGCTTGATGGACTTCAACAGCTGCCTGAACTTGAGCCCCGCCAGCCGCGCGGTCAGGAACACATACGCCGCCGGAATGACGTAGAATAGCGGCGAACCGACCGTGAACACCATGGCGATGTACACGATTGTTAAAAGAATCTTCGCGCGCGGGTCGAGCCGGTGCACCACGGTGTTGCCCGGCATATACTGCCCCAGGGTGATGTCCTTAAACACCGCGGCTCACCTCCCCGAGTTTCAATACCGCATCGCAGACCTCTTCCAGCGTGTACAGGTCGTCGGGGATCTCGTAGCCTTCCCTGATCAGGCGCTGCGCAAGCTCCGCGCCCTGCGGCACGCCAAGCCCGATTTTCTTTAGCCTTTTCGCCTGCCTGAAGATCTCGCGCGGCGTGCCCTCCATCTCCAGCGTCCCCTTGTTCATCACGATCAGGCGCGTGGCGAGGGTCGCGATGTCGTCCATATTGTGGCTGACCATGATCACGGTCATGTTGTTGTCCCGGTGCAGCTTCTGAATCATTTTCAGGATCGAGCGCCTGCCCTCGGGATCGAGGCCCGCGGTGGGTTCGTCCAAAATCAACACTTTCGGGCGCATCGCAAGCACGCCCGCGATGGCGACGCGGCGCATCTGCCCGCCGGAGATCTCAAACGGCGACGCCTTGCCTGTGGTCTCGTAATCGACGCCCACCTGCTCGCAGGCCCAGCGCACGCGCTCGTCGATCTCCTCCTTCGTGCAGCCGATGTTCTTCGGCCCGAAGGCGATGTCCTTGACGACGGTCTCTTCAAACAGCTGGTACTCGGGGTACTGGAACACCAGTCCGACCTGCTTGCGCAGCTCGCGCAGCCCCGCGCCCCTGGCGGTGATATCGGTGCCGTTCACCACCACGCGGCCCTCGGTGGGCATGAGCAGGCCGTTTAGGTGCTGCACGAAGGTGGTCTTCCCCGAGCCCGTATGCCCGAGGATGCCGACGAACTCCCCGTCGGCAATGGTCAGCGAGAGGTTGTGGATCGCCACGGAGGAAAACGGGCTTCCGGGCATGTAGGTATGCGACAGATTCTCTACCTGGATAGGCATACCTTCAGCTCCTTTACCATATCCTCCACCGTGAGGATGCCGCCGGGCAGCTTGAGCCCGCGCTTGTTCAGCATTTCCGAAAGCATCGCCATCGGCGGCACGTCCAGCCCCAGCTTACGCAGCTTTTTCACCTGGGAGAACACCTTCTGCGGCGTGCCGTTCATGGCGACTTTGCCGTCCGAAAGCACGATTACGCGGTCGGCCCTGGCGGCCTCTTCCATAAAGTGCGTGATCCACACCACGGTGATGTGCTTTTCGCGGTTGAGCCTGCGGGTCGTTTCAAAGATATCGTTTCTTCCGGTGGGGTCGAGCATCGCGGTGGCTTCGTCCATCACCATGACGTCGGGCTGCATGGCAAGCACGCCCGCGACGGCCACGCGCTGCTTCTGCCCGCCGGAGAGCATGTGCGGCGCAGCGGCGGCGTAGTCCTTCATGGATACGGCGTCCAGCGCGTCGTCGATTCTATCGATCATCTGCGCTCGCGGCATGCCGATGTTTTCCAGCCCGAAGGCCACGTCCTCGCGCACGACGGTGGCGACGATCTGGTTGTCGGGGTTTTGAAACACCATGCCCGCGTGCTTGCGGATGTTCCAGACCTGCGGCTCCTTCTTGGTGTCCATACCGCAGACCACCACGCGCCCGGAGGTCGGCAGGAACAGCGCGTTCATCAGCTTGGCGAGCGTGGATTTCCCCGAGCCGTTATGCCCGAGCACCGCCACGAACTCGCCCGCCCTGATCGCCATGGAAACGTCGTCCACCGCCTGCCTGCCTTCCTCGTCGTAGCGGTAGCTGGCGGTTTCCAGAACCACGGGTTCGGGCTGTATCCGCTCGTTGCCGGATTGCGCCATCCACGCGCGCGCGGCGTCCCGGTCCTTGCGTATTTGCGCTTTCAGCGCTTCGATGGCGGGGAATTTCTCTTCTTTTCTGAGAAAATGCAGATAGGTAAGCGTCAGGCTCTTGCCGTACAAATCGCCGCCGGGGTAATCCAGCAGATGCGCCTCGATGGTCGGGTTGCCGCCGGGCGCGGTGGGATGCTCCCCCTGATTGAGGATGGCCGTATAACGCCGGTGCGCGATCTCCGCAAGCGCGACATACACGCCGCTTTCGGGCATTTCCTTCCCGCGCGGGTACTCCAGGTTGGCGGTGGGAAAACCCAGCTCGGTTCCCAGCCGTTTGCCCGGCACGGTGACGCCGCGCACGGTGAAGGGCAGCTTGTGTTTCACGCCCGAACCTCCCCTGAAAAATAACATCCGACTGCGAAACTATATTATATAGCAGCGTGTTTTCCGCGTCAAACATGGCGTCCTGTACGGCTTCATGTTTGTAACGGCGGCATTGCGCCATAACGCTGGATTATGGTACAATTCAGCTTGACGACGGCATTGCGGAAAGGGGCTGTAACGGTTCATGACGATTCTGGTCATCGACGGCCACGGCGGCGGGCTGGGGCGCGAGATCGTCGCGGCGCTGAAGCAGGCCGATCCCGGCTATTTTATCCATGCCGTCGGCGTCAACAGCATCGCGACCGCCGCGATGCTCAAGGCGGGTGCGGATACGGCCGCCACGGGCGAAAACGCCGTGCTGGTCGGCTGCCGGAGGGCGGACGTGATCGTCGGGCCGATCGGAATCGTGATCGCCGATGCGATGCTGGGCGAGATCACGCCCGCGATGGCGGCAGCCGTAGGGCAGAGCCGCGCCAGGCGCGTGCTGGTGCCGATGAATCAGTGCGACAATACCATCATCGGCGTGATGGACCAGCCCGTCGGCCAATCGGTGCAGGGCGTGGTGCGCGCCGTAAACGATATTTCCGGCAAACGGCAATGACGGATTTCTCCGCTATCATACGCATCCACCGCGCGCGCTACCCGCTGATGCGGCCGCAGGATTACGGCAAACTGGCTTACCAAAGCGAATTCGGACCCGGGCACATGATTGCGAACGAGCGGGACGCCGAAATACGGTTACTTGAAGAATGGCAGGGCGTTTCCGACGCGGCGGTCCCCTGCAATCCGGAGACTATCGACAACGGCCTGTGCCGTTTCCACCTGACGGACGCGCTGTTCTCGCCGGAAAACGCGAATGCGCTGGCAAGGCTGTTCGTGCGGTCGGCCCGGGAGCACGCGGGAACCCGGGAAGGCCTGGAAGCGCGGCTTGTCACCCTCGCGCGGCTGGACGTCGAAGGTATGAAGGCGTGGCTTGAAACATACCGACGGCAGGGACTGCCCGCCCGTACGCCACAGCGAAGCGTTCCGCAGGGCGTACCGCCCGCATTACCGCGTATTGCTCGAAGCGCATTTGGAGGATTTCCTTAAATAGCGCGGCATTTCCTTTTAGTTTTCCCGTTTGCCGCCATGAAGGCGGCAAAGGGTTCAGATACAACACAGATACTGTTTTGAAGACAGTGAGCCTTGCCTGAAGCAAGCGAAAATTCGATGAATTCAGGAGGTTTCACCATGAAAAAAACGACGATCAACCTTACCCTGAGCGCGATGTTTCTTGCACTTTGCTTCGTGTTGCCTTATCTGACGGGCAACAACTACCAGCTTGGCAGCATGCTGCTGTTGATGCACATTCCCGTATTGCTGTGCGGCTTCGCGTGCGGCTGGCCGTGGGGGCTTGCCGTCGGCTTTATCGCGCCGCTGCTGCGTTCTGTGCTGGTCGGCGCGCCGCCGATGCCAAATACCGCAGTGCCAATGGCCTTTGAACTGGCCGCGTACGGCCTGTTTGCGGGGCTTGTGTATCATTGGTTGGAAAATACGAAGTTGGATTTCTTCGGCTCGGCGTCTCCCAAAGCCAAAGAGGCCGTCAGCATGTATGCTTCGCTGATCATTGCCATGCTGCTGGGGCGCGTGGTCTGGGGCGTCGTGAAATTCGCGTTCGTCTCCCTGTTCGTTGCGGACGGCGTATTTACAATGCCCATGTTCTTCGCGGGCGCGTTCGTAACCGCCTGGCCGGGCATCGTGATTCAAATCGCAATCATCCCGCCGATCATATACGCGCTTAAGCGTTTGAAAATCACGGCGCAATGAACGATACCGCACCCCGACTGGTTACCGATCTTCGGCAACTCGCGCAAACCTATGGCCGCGCGATGCTGGTGATCGACGGCGATTGCGCGGCGGGCAAAACGACGCTCGCCGCGCAGGTCGCCGCACGGCTTGACAGCAACGTGTTCCATATGGACGATTTCTTTCTGCCGCCGGCCCTGCGCACCGAAGAACGGCTGAACGAGGTGGGCGGCAACGTGCATTACGAGCGGTTTATGGAGCAGGTGCTAAAACCGCTGCAAACGAACAAACCGTTTGTCTACGGCGCGTATTCCTGTATTGATTTTTCCACGATCAATGTATCCGTTACGCCAAAGCCCTGCGCCATCGTCGAAGGCAGCTACGCGCTGCACCCGCGCTTTCTGGACGCGTACAGGGCGATGGACGCCATCCTGGTATTTATGCGGCTTCCGAAAGACGAGCAAATCAAGCGCATCCGAACCAGAAATGGCGAAGCCATGCTCCGCCGCTTTAAAGAGGAATGGATCCCGATGGAGAAACGCTACCATAAGGCGTTTCAATCGCAATGGGACGGCGTCCGATTCACAGACGGCTGAGAATCCAATCGATCAGATACTTGAATACCTCTTCGCGGTTCGGCTCGTTGTGCATCTCGTGGCGGCCGTTTTCATAGAGCTTCACCGTAACGTCCTTCATGCCGGCGGCCTTGAGTTCATCGGCGACTTTTAGCACGCCCGCGCCGCGCCCGCCCACGGGATCGCACGCGCCGGAATATAAAAGCACCGGCACGTCTTGATCCATGGTGACTATCTTGTTCGGGTACAGGTTCTTTAGCCCCCGGAACATATCGCGGTACGCACCGGCCGTGAATGTGAACCCGCACAGCGGATCGGCGATGTAGCTGTTCACCTTCTCTTCGTTGCGCGAGATCCAGTCCTTTTCGGTGCGCGGCGGCGACCAGGCCTTGTTATAGCCCGCGAAACTCATGTTCTCCAGGAGTTTTGACGGCTTCTTTTCACCGCCGAAAGCACACAAGAGGTTTGCCAGTATCAGTCCCGCTGTAATCAGCATCGGCGAATAGTGTCCCGTTCCGGAGAGGATGACCCCGGATAGTCCCTTCTCGTTCACGAGACAGTAGTTTTGCACCACAAAGCTGCCCATGCTGTGCCCCAGCAGGAAATACGGCACGCCAGTGTATTCCTTTTGCAGTTCGAGCCGCAGTTTATGTACGTCCCGTACCAGCGAATCAAATCCGCCCCTACCAAAATACCCAAGCAGTTCTGCGTTTTCACCGTGCCCCGGATAGTTATACCCGACAACAAGAAATCCCGCTTGATTCAATCGGTTTGCCATTTCGTCATAGCAGGCGAGATGCTCGGCCATTCCATGCAGAATATGTACGATTGCGCGTACTTCGCCTTCGGGCCTCCAAACACTTTTTAGGAGCTCCTGCCCCGCTGTCGATCTGAATGCAGTGATTGCCGCTCTGCTCATATCAAACTGTCCTTCCAAAAACAGCCGCTGTGTTAACAGCGGCTGTTTTGCATAGTTCGTTTACCTTGTAGATTCGACTGTAATTTCGCCGCTTTCGATTTTGGCGGCCAGCTTTTCGACCGCGGCCTTCACGCTGTCGTCCACCTGCTGGGGCATCTCTTCCTCCGCGCCGTAGCCGATGGAGATGATGCCGGTTGACATATCCGCCTCCCAGATCGTGCCGCCGGCGAAAGTTCCATCCTCGATGTACTGCGACACCGCCTGGTAGATGCTTTCGCCAATGTTTTTGACCATCGAGCAGATGATGTGCTCGGGGTCGATGTATTTCTGGTCCGAGTCCACGCCGATGGCGTAGGTATCCATTTCCTTGGCGGCCTCAAACACGCCGAGTCCGGTCTTGCCAGCCACGGCGAACACCACGTCCGCGCCTGCGGAATACAGCGCGATCGCCAGTTCCTTGCCCTTGTCGGGGGATTCGTAATCGCCTGCGTACACGGGCGAAAGCACCGTGCCGCGGGGGTCGGCGTCCATCGCGCCCTGCCTGTACCCGACGAAGAAATTGTTGATGGTTTCGTAGTCCTCGCCGCCCACGAAGCCGACGGTTTTCGTAATCGAGGTCATCATGGCGATATAGCCCGCCAGGTACGAGCCCTCGTTTTCCGCGTACACGATGGACAGCAGGTTATCCCCCACGCCGTCCAGGCCGTTGTCCACGAAGATGAACAGGGTGTCGGGAAGCTGGGGCACCACTTCGGTGAGCGCGTCCCAGTACTGCCAGCCGACCGCGACCACGATATCATTGAGTTCGGCGGCGTCCACCAGGGAGGTCAGGTATTTACCGGCGTCGGTCTTGCATTCCACATAGCTGCCTTCCACGCCGTAATCTTCCTCAAGTTTTAAGAGTCCTTCATACGCGCTATCGTTGAAGCCCAGGTCGCCCAGCGCCTCGGCAAAGCAGACGGCGACCTTCAGCACCTCGTCCGCCGCCGCAAACGATACGGCCGATACTACCAGTACGGCACACAGGAAAACGGATAAAATTTTTTTCACGAAGTTTCCATCCTTTCACGCCTTGAATAACCATTCAGTTCAGTGAATATTGCCGCTCCCATTATACATGACGCGCGGGGCGAATGCAATGAACCGATTGGCAGGTTTTACACCTTGACTTTCTGCTTTTAAACGGCTATGATAAGCGTAGGGAAGGGAATTCCCCTTTCTATTCTGTGCAGAAAAGGAGGAGCGCACGTGGACGCGGACCCATACAGTAGACACATTGGCATCCACTACCGCGACAACAGGAAACATACGCTCCGAGAGGCTGTGCAGAGGACGTCGGCACGGTAGGCCGATTGCGCTGATGAAGTACAAACCTGCTCGGAAGCACCGCCGTCACCCCGGCGGCGTACGGAAGGGCAGGTTTTAACATGAGAAGAGTATTTCTGACGGTCGACGATCATCTCACCGAGATCACGACCTTCGAAAAGGGCTGCTGGATCCATCTGCAGTCGCCCACCAAAGAGGAGATCCAGGGGCTCAACGCGCGCTTTGCGCTGGATCCCACCTATCTGCAGGCAGCGCTGGACGAAGAGGAGAGCGCGCGCATCGAACGCGACGGCGACCAGACGCTGATCATCGTGGACGTTCCCTACGTGGAGACCGAGGAAAAGGGCTACAGCTATTCGTCCATCCCGATGGGCATCATCATGGTGGACGATGTGATCATCACCGTCACAACGCGGGAATCGACCATCATCAACGATTTCGCCGAGGAGCGCGTCCGCGGGTTCTGGACCTTCAAGCGCACCCGTTTTCTTCTGCAACTGCTAAACCGCAACGCAAGCCGGTACCTTGCGTATCTGAAGCAGATCGACAAGGCCTCGACCTTCGTACAGAAGCGCCTGCAGGAAAGTCTGCGCAATCAGGAGCTCCTGCAGATGATGCAGCTGGAGAAATCGCTGGTTTACTTTTCCACGTCGCTCAAGGGCAACGAGATCGTGTTGGAGAAAATGATGCGCATGGACATGCTGCGCAAGTACCCCGAGGACGCCGACCTGCTGGAAGACGTCATCATCGAAAACAAGCAGGCCATCGAAATGTGTACCATCTACCGCGATATTATGTCAGGCACGATGGACGCCTACGCCTCCATCATCTCCAACAACCTGAACATCGTCATGAAAGTGCTCACCAGCCTGACGGTGATGCTGGCCATCCCCACGCTGTTCGCATCGCTGTGGGGCATGAACACGGGCGTGCCGTTTCAGGGCAATTTAATGGGGTTTTGGATCGTGTTCGGCGCGAGCGCGCTGGTGACGATCATCGCGTTCTTTATCCTCAAATGGCGTAAAATGTTCTAGCCTGATCACGCTTTGTGTATCGGGTCGTAGCCGCCGGGATAATGCCTGGGATGGTCGGATTGCTCGTCTCCGGCCTGCGGGGGGTGCATCGGCCGCGCGTGCGGCTGCGGGGAGCTTTTCATGGATATCGCGCCGGTGCGCAACAGGCGGTTGGTCTCCTTGATTCCGTCGTGGATGGAGAAGATCAGCATAATCAGCTCATAGGCAATGCGCACGGCGATCGGGCCAAGGACAATCATCAGTATTCCCGTCCACAGGCCGCCGGAGATCAGCGTCACGATCCCCGAGAAGACGACGTACAGCACGCTGGCCACATACGCGAATTTCAACAGGTCCGGGATGATGAACCGGCTGAAGCTGACATGCTCGTGGATTATTTGCATCAGCCCCCTGTAGCGCGCCCTGCCCTGCGGGCGCAGGAACCAGAACTGCACGATCACAGCCCCGACAAGCGCAAGAGCTCCGCTGATCAGGAACCAGGTGTTCTGGCTCTCTGAATAGAATAAGGTACTCAGTCTATCCATATCGTCTCCTCCTCGTAAATATTCATTTGTCGCCCGGATGGTATGCGGTATCGGTATCTACATTATAGGTAGCGCCGCCGCATCCGTCAAGACGGCGTAAATCCAAAGGAAGGAAATCAATGTCCGGCGAACTCAAACACAAGATCGCTATGCTCCCCGACAGCCCCGGCTGCTATCTGATGAAAAGTCACGGGGAGATTTTGTATATCGGCAAGGCGAAAAACCTGAAA